>JANOAZ010000054.1:0-92478 GCA_031411395.1 Chthoniobacteraceae bacterium | reverse complement strand
CGAGGAACGAGCTACCCTGGGATCGCCATCCATCACGGTGCCAACCCTGAAAGGGTTGAATCACGAAGACATCCATGCGCGCCGGAGGATGAAACCCTTTCAGGGTTTGCGGCTTCCTGGTTGCGATTCCCAAGGTAGGCGCTCGTTCCTCGCTCCAACCTTGGGCTGGATGATGGAACGCCTTTGGCGTTCCCGGAATCAACGCGCTGGCAGGCCGGTCGCCGGTCCGTTCGGAACGGTTCCACCCGCCGGGCCGGTTTGAAGATTGCCCGCGCCCCGCGCGCCCGCTAGCACAGTCGCTCCCATGCTGAAGACCACCCTCCTTCACCCCGAGATCCTCCGCGTCGTCGCGCGCGCCGGCCATCACTCCCAGATCCTCATCGCCGACGGCAATTACCCCGCCTGGAACAAACGCGGGCCCAACGCCGAACTCGTCTCCCTTCAGCTCCTCCCCGGCGTGCCCACCGTCGCCCAAGTCCTCCGCGCCCTGCTCAGCGCCGTGCCCGTGGATTCGGTGAATACCATGGGCATCCCGCCGGATGACCCGTATGCAAAGTTCGGCGAGCCGCCCGTCTGGGCCGAACTGCGCACCATCACCGCCGAGGCCGGTCTCTCCGTGCCGATCACGCCCATCTCCAAGTGGGATTTTTACAAGGCCGTCGATTCGCCCGACCACGTCCTCACCATCCAGACCGCCGACCAGGCGCTCTGGGCGAATGTGCTGCTCACCATCGGTTGCGTCACAGCTTGACCCCGTCGGCGATGCGCGCACTCGCTTCCCAGCTACTGCTTGGGAGCGCACTGGTCTTCGAAGCTCTGCTTCGGCCAGACCGCTCGGAGTGAAAGCATCGTGGCCAGCGGGGGAACGACGAAGCTTCGCAGACAAGGGCATGTCGAAGCTGGAGCTTCGGCATGAGGCGGAGAAAAGTGTCGCGATGCAGAATCGTCGAATTCAATTTCTCGCGGTTATCCCGTGGCTCTGCTTTCTATTGCCCCTTTTACGGGAAGCTTTACAGCAAGGCACCGGTGCAGGTCCGGCGGGCATGTTCTTTTTCCATCCTTCTTCTTGGGTAGTTATCGGTGCGGGCTTCGTAACGAGCATTGTATTCGGTTTATGCTTCTGCGTTCTGGCCGCCAGACGAAGAGAAGGTAGCTTTTACGTTGCAGCCCTGATTTCCCTACTGCCTTTGGCGGTTCTGTTTTTTCGCTAACTATGTCTTGCCGGCATCCAACGTCGCCCACCCCGTATGAAAGGTGTCAAGACGCGTGTGAATTGAGTTTGCTTTTGAGGGCTGGTCGGTGGCGGTGAAGGCGGCTGAAACGCTTCCCCAAAACGAATCGAAACCGCCCATGAACAAAGTCACCCCATTCTTATCCTTCGACGGGCAAGCCGAGGAGGCGGCCCGTTTTTACGTCTCCCTGCTGCCGGACTCGCGGATCGACCGGATCACGCACTCGCCGATGGACACCCCCGGTGGCGCGGCCGGCACGGTGCTCCTCGTCGAGTTCACCCTCGCCGGCAGCCCCTACATCGCGCTGAACACGCCCGACTTCACCTTCACCGAGGCGGTCTCCTTCCTGATCGCCTGCGCGGATCAGGCCGAAACGGACCGGCACTGGGCGGCGCTCACCGCCAATGGCGGCTCGGAGGTCGCCTGCGGCTGGCTCAAGGATCGCTGGGGCGTCTCCTGGCAGGTGACGCCGACCCGGCTGCTGGAGCTGATCAGAGACCCCGACCCGCACCGGGCCCGCCGCGCCATGGAGGCGATGGTGAAGATGATTAAAATCGACATCGCCGAGGTGGAACGTGCCGCCGACGCCGCCTAAGCCATCCAAACGGCGCCTCACCCGTCGGCTGTCGCACGGCTTGACCCGTCCCGTGGTCTGCCAACCCCGCACCCGGCAAACCTCCCGCAACCCCGGATGCCCGACTCCAAAAAACTCTCGGCTAGCGGAGGACACGTCGCCGAATAGAGAGTTAGACGTTGCTCGCGCGCACCGGTGAATGAGAACGACGGACAAGACCATCAGCATCATTGCCGTCATTCTGTTCGTCGGCGCCGGAGTGGCATGGCAACGCTCACAGCACTTCCTCCATTTGTATCGCTGGATTGTCTTGGAGCAGCCGATTCGCTTGGAGGACGGCTTTTCTATCGCGCACCCGTTTACGGTAGATGTCGCCGCCAAGTATCGAGTCGACGTCGAGTGCCACAAGACAGTTCCCTTCGACACCCTCGACCAAACGCTCTCGAAGAAACTCGCGGCAGAGTATGCGGTCACCAGCGGCACAGACCGCGTCGCAATCGGCGATACTTCCGAGGAGTTGGGGATGAGCTACAGCGCCGAGGACATTTCGCGCCACGTCGCTACTTTCGACGCCACTCCCGGCATTCCGTACAACCTCGCTTTGCGCATCACGGCTGGACTTCCCGAACTCGCTTCTACCCGTCCCACCGCCAAGGTTTCCGTGGATCCCATCGTTTTCAAGAACGCCTTCATGTCTGCATCGCTCTTGGCGTATCTGGCGCTTGGTTTGGCGCTGGTCGGCCTGGTTTGCATCGTCCCGGTTGCTTGGAATCTTCTTTTTCGACGCACCAATGACAACACACGCAACGCCCAACCCCTATGAGAAGAGTAAAGGCGCGTGTGAGCTAAGTTAGAGAAGTGGGGAAGTTTGTGAACGAGCGGGCCGTGGGCGGCGATTTTTTCCCACTCCGGGGGCCGGAACGGCCGGCTCTCGCTCGCGACGCAGGACCAGGAGCCCGCCGGCCAGGTCGTCCGCCAGCGGCGGCCCAAGCCGGTTGCCGTCCCCGACGCAGGCCGCTAGTGCCACTGTAGCCGTGGGGGCTTTGCCGCCGCCTCGGCGCGCTTTGCCCCGGCAGAGCGGGGCGACTCCCACGCCGATCCGCAAACGGAAGGGTTCAGCTGGCAGACGCCCGACGCGCGCCGAACGCCAACGGCGTTCCATCATCCAGCCCAGGGTTGCGAGGAACGAGCTACCCTGGGATCGCCATCCATCACGGTGCCAACCCTGAAAGGGTTGAATCACGAAGACCTCCGGCGCGCCGGAGGATGAAACCCTTTCAGGGTTGGGCGCTTCCTCGTTGCGGTTCCCCCAAGGTAGGCGCTCGTTCCTCGCTCCAACCTTGGGCTGGATGATGGAACGCCTTTGGCGTTCCCGGAATCAACGCGCTGGCAGGCCGGTCGCCGGTCCGTTCGGAACGGTTCCGCCCGCCGGTCCGGTTTGAAGATTGCCGGCGCGGCCCGCGCTCGTTAGCACAGGCCCACCCATGCTGAAGACCACCCTCCTTCACCCCGAAATCCTCCGCGTCGTGGCGCGCGCCGGGCATCACTCGCAGATCCTGATCGCCGATGGCAACTACCCCGCCTGGAACAAGCGCGGGCCGAACGCGGAACTCATTTCACTCCAGCTCATCCCCGGCGTGCCGACCGTGGCGCAAGTCCTCCGCGCTCTGCTCAGCGCCGTGCCGATCGATGCGGTGAATACCATGGGCATTCCGCCGGATGATCCGTATGCAAAATTCGGCGAGCCGCCGGTCTGGGCCGAACTGCGCACGATCACCGCCGAGGCCGGCGTCGCCGTGCCGATCACGCCGATCTCGAAGTGGGATTTTTACAAAGCCGTCGAGTCGCCCGACCACGTCCTCACCGTGCAGACCGCCGACCAGGCGCTGTGGGCAAATGTGCTCCTGACGATCGGCTGTCGAACGGCTTGACGATTCGCCCGCGCGGGGCGTTGCTTGGATTACTCGCCAGGCGCAACCTCCTGGCGTTGATCGCCATGAAAACGCATCCTGCCTGCATCGAGGCCTTGGAGCAGCGCATCGCCCCAGTCGCCGATCTCATCGTCGATATCGTGGGCCTCAAGCTCCCGCCGGGAGGGGTCACAGTGCCGGGCGACATCGGCTCCGTGACCTTCGACGTGACGAACATTGGCAGCACCCGGGCGACCTCGGGCGGGAACGGCGCGAAGATGGATTTCTTCCTCTCCACCGATGCCGTCCTCAGCGGTGGCGACACCTTCGTCGGCTCGGTCTTCAACATCCCGATCGGCCTCGAATCCGGACAGGCCAAGCGCCTCACCGGATTCTTCGGCATGCCGGAACTGGTGCTGCCCACGCCGACTCTGGCCGCGGGCAACTACCGGCTCATCGTGCAGATCGATGCGACCAACGTGGTCGCGGAATCCAGCGGCGCGAACAATACCGACGCGACCGACCCGTTCTCATACGTCTTCCAGTTTGGAAATGTCGGCACGCGCAAGAACGTGCCGCTCGCGATCGGTCCGCACGCCGTTCACAAGTTCACCCTCTCCGGCCCCGGCACGGGCGAACTCACTCCCGATGGGACGCGCGTGGATCTCGTCTTCAATAACACGGATGGAAAGTCCGCGGCGAAGCTGCTGGCCAAGGTGCGGGGAGACATCCTGGACGTCGATCTCGACGACATCACTGCGAACAGCCCGCTCGGCTCGTTGACGATCTTTTTTGCAAATACCCGCGGCGACCTCCGCTTCCTCGGCGGCCTGGGCTCGCTCACCGCCGGCGTCATCGAGCCGCCAGGCGGCTCCGTGAGCGACACCCAACTCACCATCGCCGCGGGTCTCGGCAAGCCGGTGAACCTCGACATCTTCGCCCTCGGCGATGTGGACATCACCAGTGCGGTCGGCATCGCCTCGCTGGAAACCCATTTCTGGCGCGACACCGGCGCCGGGGCCGACACCATCACCGCGCCTTTCATCAACAAGCTCTACGTGACCAAATTCCCGGCCAAGGTCGGGACCGTCCCCATTGAACCGGTGTTCTCCGCCGATCTTTTCCTCACGGGCGATCCCTCCGTGACCTACGTGCTCAACGACGCGAAGCTCGCGGGCCTGGTGATGGATTCGACGTGGACCCTAAACAACACGACCGATCTCGACGTGAACAAGATCAAGCTCGAGAAGGCGGAGGATTGGAAGCTCGTGGTCAGCGGCATGGTGAAGACGCTCGTCGTCCAGAGATGGGACAACACCGGCACCCCGGGGGCGATGCTCGACGCGCTGACCGCAGGGGACGTGATCGTCGGCGAGATCACGGGCGACTCGATCATCCTGCGTGGCAGCGATGGGGTGAACGTCGCGGCGAAGCGGATGGTGCTCGCCGACGTGAAGAGGCTCGATGCGCTCTCGGCGATGCAAGGCGGCATCGAAACGCTGGCGACGTACCGATGGGAGGATGACACCGCGATTCAAACGGAGTGGATCAAGACGCTCGCGGTGCTGAGGGGGCTGGACAGCCGCTTCCTTCCGAACCTCACCCTCACCGGCGCCGGACCCAGCGGAGCGAGCCTCGCCACCGCCTTCGTCGCGAACACCATGGACGGCACCTGGACGGCGGCCGCCGGCTTCGGCCGCCTGGAATTCGACCACCTCGAGGGCACCCTCAACAGCCAGACGTTCATCGACTCGATCAAGGCTGACGATATCAAAACCGGCGACATCGATGCCGTCGGTGAGATTCGCAGCCTGGTTACCGGAGACTGGAATATGGGCTCGCTCGAGGCGTCGGAGTTGAAATCGCTCTCCATCAACGGCCAGCCGTCGAAAGGGAGCGGCAAATTGAAAGACGTCACCTTCCGGTTGCAGGAAGCCGGCGGAGTGACGGACCGCTTCGCCGTGGCCGGGCTCATGCAGAACGTGAACATCTTTGGCTCATCGACCTACATCATCGAATCGCTCACCGCCGACGCCTGGAACGGCGGCGCTCTCGACGTGGGTTCCGTGGGCAAGCTGGCCCTCGACGGCAAACTCGCCGGGTCGAACGGGTTCCTCCTGGGGGTGAATATCGATCTGCGCAGCCGCAGCGTCGAGGCCGGCGGCGGCAGCCTCAAGGAACTGAAGGTGGCGGGCGCCGTCGATACGACGCAGATCGATCTGGCCTTTGAAGCGGGCAAGGTGACCGTCGGGAAATTCCTCGAGTCGGAGTTCAACGTGCAGGGTGACGTGAAGTCGTTCATCGTGACCGGCGCTGGCGGAGGAATCGAACCGGCCTCGTTCAAAAACTCGCTCGTCTCCGGCCACACCTTCGGCACGATCGCGGTGGTGGACGTGGCGTCCGCCGGTCCTGGTCCCTACGGCTTCGACACGCAGGGCATCGTCTCCTACAAGCGCAAGGAGGCCGGTGCCGTGGTGGCTACGCTCGCCGGCCCGGCAAACGGGATTTACGACGTGCTCGGTAACTACGCCGTGACGGTGGCGTAGGCCTATTTGCGGAGGAGCGGATGGGAACGAGTGAACTTTGTTCCCGCAGGATCGACGGCTGCGGATCGCGAGGCCAACGCCCGGCGTCCACGGGGGGCTCGGAAATGAGAAGCCGTTCGCCTTGCAGCCGAGGGCAGCTTCGATGAAATTCGAGTCGAGCTTCATGGAATCCTTGTCAGAGAATTTCGCTCTGGACGGCTTCCAGCTAATTCACCTTCGCTTGTTGTTCCCAAAAACCTCCTTGCTATGAACATGCCCTGCTTCCCCCCAAGAACCATCCGGCAGCTCGCCTCCCGTTTCGCTGGTTTCGTACTGGCGATCCGGCTCCTCACCGATTCGGCCACCGCTGCCATTCCCACTTTCTCCACGCCGATCGCGGGTCGGGCGCCGGATCCCGCGTTCAGCACGGCGATCGCGCCGGTGATCGCGAAGCTCGACGGCGACAATGTGAACGACTTCGTGACCGCGAATGCGGCGGGCACGTCGGTTTTCATTTCGTTCGGCAACGCGGATGGCAGCGCGAAATCAAGCTTCACGCTCACCGGGCCGGCGAATCCCGTGGCGATCGCCGCGGCGGACATCAATGGCGATGGCAAGCAGGACATCGTCGTCGCGAGTGAGCACACGATCCGGTATTTCCTGAACGACGGCATGGCGCCGTTCCCGTTCAGCGCGTCCGTGGATGTCGCGTCGCCGGACGTGCGGATCGTGAGCCTCGCGCTCGCGGATTTTAATCAGGACAGCTATCCCGACCTGCTCGTCTCGGGCGATGGCGACAATGGGATGGGGACGACGGTCGGCTTCGTGCAGAGCTTTTTGAGCACGGTGGACGGGGGCAATAACTTCCTCGCGTATGGCGCGCCGACGAAATACAACGGCCGGGAGACTGCGGCGCGCATGGCCGTCGGCGACCTCAACGGCGATGGCTATCCCGACGTGGTGCTGGCGCAGACATCTCCGGCGCAGGTCAATGGCGATGTGACGGTGTCGTTCGGAAATCCGAGCGGCTTTACCACCAACTTTCTCAATACGCTTCAGCCACCCGTTTCCCTCACGGAACATCATCCGGTGAGCATCGCCATCGGCGATATCACGCAGGATGGGAAGGCGGACATTCTCGTGTCGAGTTATACGTATCCGCCCAATGGCAGGTCGCTGGTGCTTTCATTCGTCGATGTGTTGCGCAATCTCGACGACAGCATGACGGCGCCCACTTTCCGGGCAGGCGAGTACTTCTATTTCGACTACGGCGCGGATTTCACTCCGCCATTCAGCGATGTGGAGATCGCCGATGTCGATGGCGACGGGGTGTCCGACATCGCGGCGATCCAATCGTTGGGGGTGGGCCTGCACGTCATTCGCGTCTCGCCGGTGCTGGATGAAAACAGCATGTATCAAAGCCTTCGCCAGGATGCGGAGGATGTCTTCGCGGTGAACACGGGGCCAAACGGATTCGCCCTCGGCCTGCTCAACGACGACACGTATCCCGACGTGGTGGTGGCGCACGCGCAGAGCGGCGGTATGACGACGCTGCTGAACACCACCCCGATCACCGAGGCCGGGCCGATCGCGAAGATGATTCAGTTCGATCTCGGTGCTTATACCGCGAACGAAGGTTTCCCCGCTCCGGTGGATGTGATCGTGAAACGCGCGGCGGACAGCACTGGGTCGGTGACGATGAAGTTCACCGTCGGCGGCACGGCGACCCCGAACGGCAGTCCGAAATCCGACTTCGCGCTGGCCGATCCGCCGCCGGACAAACCGCCGCTCAAACCGAAGCAGAACACCGCGACGCTGACCTTCGGGCCGGGCGAATTCGAGAAGCACATCACCTTGTTCATCTCGCAAGACGCGGGCTCCGAGCCGGATGAAACGATCATCCTCAGCTTGCAAACTCCCACGGGCGACGCCGTGCTCGGCACACCGCGCGTGGCGACCGTGACGATCAAGGATAGCGAGCCGCCCGCGCTGCGCGGTGGCAACAAGCTGGCCGTGAAGCCGAGCAAGCCGCTCCCGCTCATCCCGGCGGACAAACTCCTGGGGGTGAAGGTCGCGGGGCGGACGCCGGATCCGTGGACCTTTACGACGAGCGAGACCAAGGACGCGAAGGCGGCGGGCCTCGCGATCAAGGTCCAGTATTCGCTCACTGCGCCACCAAACGATGTGTGGGTCGATTTGCCGGATGGAAACATGAGCCGCCCGGGCAACAAGGGCACGAAGTGGGTGGCGACGAGTTTGAAGGTGCCGGACGCGCCGGCGGTGCGTTTCCGCACGGTCTCGAGCGCCACGAACATCACCTCGGGCAACGGGCCGGCGACGGCGCCGTGCCGCGCGGTCGCGTCGCCGGTGATCCGGCTTTCGATCAAGGCGGAGCCGGCCGGCCACGTCAGCACGAACACGACGACCTACCCGGAGGAGAGCATCCAATACAAGATCAGCTACGAAAACGTCAGCACCGTGCCGGCGACCAACGTGGTCGTCGGCGCGCGGATTCCGGGGGGCACTCATTCGGACAATGGAAACGGCTCGTCCGGCATCCTGTTCCTCACCAACGATTCGGGTGAAAGAATCGCCGCGTATTTCAATGTCGGCACGGTGCCTCCGGGAGGCACGGGAACCTGCCGGGTGGACGTCAACGTCGATGCCGACCTGCTCAGCGGCAAGCCGCCGAAGACGCCGCTGCGCGTCGGTTTCGCCAGCAGCCGGACCATCATCTTCACGGACCTGAACAGCTTCGCCAAATTGCGCCCGCAACCGGTGTATGGTGCGATCTGCGACGATCCTCTCCCCGCGAAAAAGCCCAAGGCGCTGTCTTTCGGTGGCCCGGAGGTGAGCACGCCGGTGAACCAGCCCATCGAGATCACCTGCGTCGCGGACAAGACGATCGTCGAGCTCGACGACACGATCACTTACACGGTGATGCTGCACAATTACTCGTCGCTGAACTTGCAGAACGTGGTCTATCGCAACTCGATGCCGCTGGGCACCGCGTTCGAGAGCGCCCACGACAGCGACGGCAACGGTAACTTCAACCAGTCGCCGCCCCGCTCGGATTGGACGCCGACGACGAACCCGGGTCTTTCGCCGTTTCGATTCGGCGTCCTCGAGCGCACGCTCAAGTGGACGATCCCGCTCCTGCCCGCCGGCGCGACACGCGAGATCAAGTTCACCGTCCGCACACTTGCCGACTCCATCGTCGCGTACAAGGACAAGGACGGCGTCCTGCACACGCCGGAGATCGTCAACCGCTTCTACGATGTCACCGCCGTTACCACATCGGGCCGCAGCTTCCGTCTCGTCTCGCTCCAGCAGGGCGAAAAGCCATCTCGCTCGCTCCTCTCCGGATCGAAGGCGGATCAGCAGCCGCAGCTCGGGCTGAACAAGGAAGTGCAGGGCACGGGCAAAGGCCGTGGTGAACTGCGCGGCGAGCACGACGGCACGAAGCTGATCCCCAGCGACGTCGAGACCGTGCTGCCGGGCGACGACCTCGAATACACCGTCCATTTCTGGAACACGGGCGACCAGGCGCATCCGATCGTCTCGACTGCGCGCAACTGCGTCATCCAGGAGGAACTGGCGGAGGACGTGATCTTCCATGGCGGCATGAAGATCTTCGGCATCCCGATCCCCATCCCCGATTCACGCTTTGTTTTTCGCGATAAGAAAGGCGTCGTTCTTCCCTACCCGGGCCACACGCTGACACAGGATTTCAAGGCCGTGCGGATCATCGAGACCCGATTCGGCGACCTCTCGCCGAACAATGTTTCGAAATTCTCCTACCTCGCCACGCCGACGGTCGCGGTTGGAAAATTCATCTACAGCCGGGACTGCCGCATCTGGACGACGAGCCTGAGCGCGGTGAAATACAACAAGCAGCAGGTGGTGGCCAAGGTGGTGAAACCCATCACGTTTTCCAAGAAGGTGACCCGCGACAAGACCGACCCGGTGCCGGCGGGTGAGCTCCTGAAATACACCGTCCTCATTCGCAACAACGGCGGCGTGCAGGCTTCCAATGTGCGGGTCAAGGTCCCGATTCCCCCGGGCACGACTTTCCAGGCGGGCACCGCGGTCACGAACGACGTTCGCGTGCCCGTCGCCGTCGCGGAAACGACAAAAAGCGGCCGGACATCCGAGCTCACTTTCACCATCGCGAGCCTGCACGCGTCGGAGGCGACCAGCATTCCGGATGCGAACAATCCCGACACGGCGAGCATGTCCTTCACCGTGAAGCTGGCCGATCCCTTCCCGCTCCCGCCCGGAGCCGCGGAAGGGGCGTTCGACATCATGGCTTCGGTCAAGGGGCAATACGCCTCGGGCGCGACGGCCTTTCGCCTTCTGGGCCTGGTCGGAGCGGCGGCGGCGACGCCGATGATCGAGGTGGACGGCGGTTCGGATTTCGTGACCACCCGCGTGCGCAATGGCCCGATGGGGCCGAGCCTTTGGGCGCTCAAGCAATACCCGCAATACGTCACCCCCGGGCAGAAAATGGTCTATACCATCGTCTGCGGAAACAGCGGCACCGCGGCGGTGCAAAAGGTGCGGGTCGGAATGATCATCCCCAAGGGCACCGTGCTCGACAAAGGGAATACGACCGGCGGGTACGCCCCCATCGCCGGGCAGCCTTTCAACAAGCTCTTCTGGGAGGTCGGCGATCTCGCTCCGCACGACTCGCGCACCTTCTTCGTTGTCCTCGACATGCTTAAGGACGCGGCCTATCCGCGCGACACGCTCACGGAGAATTCGTGCGCGGTCGATTCGGACAGCGTGTTCTTCGACGGGAAAAAAATCGTCCAGATGAACGTCGTGCCCGGCCCGGCATCGACCAATGTATTCTCCGACCACCCGGTCGTCGGCGCATGGCAGGCCTTTTGCGCGATGCTCCAGTCGTGGGGTGCGAATCTCTTCGGCAAAGGCAACGCGCAGATCGAGGAGGGCGTGAAGCAGTTTGGCGACGGCAGCATCAACACCACGCTGCGCGGCGCGGATGTCATCGCGCTCGAGAGCGGTGCGATCTACGTCCAGAACGGCGGCGGCAGCATCGTGGCTGCCGGTGGTGGTAATCTCATCGCCGGCCCGAGCGTCTCGCGAGCGGGTGGGGGCCGAATCGTGGCGGGGGGCGGTGGCAACATCGTGGCCGGCGGTGGGGGCAATATCGTCGCGGCCGGCGGCGGGAACATCGTCGCCGCGGGCGGCGGCAACTTGATCAGCGTGCAGGGCATCGGCTTTTGCACCCAGGCGAACGTGCTGGCGAAAATTCAGAACATCGTCGCCGGCGGCGGCGGCAATATCGTCGCCGCGGGTGGAGGAAACCTCGTCCGCATCAACGGCGGCATTGCCTCGCTCGTCGGGCAGGACGGAGCTTCGCTGCGCGACGGTTCGAACGCGCTCATCACCATCGATCGCATCGGCACGGGCCTGCTCGACGGCGGCGGCGGCAACTTCATCGTCTCGGGTGGCGGCCACGTCTTCTCGCCCGGCGACTTCGACCCGGGCGCCCCATTGGTCGCGGGGAAGAAGGGGGCGGCCGTCGTCGTCAATGGCCTTGGCAAAGGGACCGTCTCCGTCTTCACCAATCCGGCGATGGCGGTGGCCAGCGTCGTCGCCAACGACGGCGCGGGGGTCGTCGCCAACGACGGCGCCGGGGTCATCAGCGACAAAGGGGCTGGAGCATTCGCCAACGACCCCGCCAGCCTCGTCGGCCAGGATGGTGCGAGCCTTGTTGGACAGGATGGCGCGAGCTTCATTCCCGACGGAGCCGCCTCGTTCCTGCCGGTTCCGCAATAGGCGTCTTCTCGTTCCATCTCCGGCGACTGACTTTTCGCTCCCCACCGCGGGCGTGAATCCGCTAGGTGTCCGCACCATGCAAACCCGCCGCCTCGGAAAGACCGATCTTCAGCTTCCCATCCTTAGCTTCGGCGCGTCATCACTCGGCGCGGAGTTTCGCAGCGTGAAAGTGGAGGAGGCGCTGCAGAGCGTGCATGTCGCGCTGGAGTGCGGGCTGAACTTCATCGACACGTCGCCCTTCTACGGCCGCGGCATGAGCGAGGTGCTGCTCGGCATCGCGCTGAAAGGCGTGCCTCGCGAGAGCTACACGCTTTGCACCAAGCTCGGCCGCTACGATCTCCAGCACTTTGATTTTTCCGCGAAGCGGGTGGCGGAAAGCGTGGACGTGTCGCTGCACCGGCTCGGCACCGATCATCTCGACATCGTGCTCTGCCACGACATCGAGTTTGTGCCCATGCAGCAGATCGTGGATGAGACGATCCCGGCGCTGCGCAGAATTCAGGCGAGCGGGAAGGTGCGATACATCGGCATCTCCGGCTACCCGATGAAGGCCTTCCGATTCGTGCTCGACCAGACCGACGTGGACTGCGTGCTGAGCTACAATCAATACACGCTGCAAAACACGCGCTTCGCCGACGAGATCGTGCCTTACCTCAAAGAGAAAGGCGTCGGCGTGATGAATGCCGGGCCGTTCAGCGCACGGCTGCTCACGAATGCACCGCTGCCCGCATGGCTGAAGGAACCCGAGGAGGTCAAGGCCGCCGCCCGCGCTGCGGCGGCGCACTGCGCGAGCAGGGGCGTGGATATCGCGCAACTCGCGCTCCAGTTCTCGATCGCAAACCCGGACATCACCACCACCGTGAGTGGCAGTGCGAATCCGAACAACATTCGCAACTGGGCGAAGTGGGCCGCCGAACCGCTCGACGCGCAACTGCTCGCCGAGGTCCTCTCGATCTTCGCGCCGGTGAAAAATCTCGGGCATCGCGAAGGCCTGGCGGAGAATAACTGAGCCCGGACGATGCGGAGGGTGCCGGCGGCGGGACTCGAACCCGCACGGCGCTTGCGCGCCAAGGGATTTTAAGTCCCTTGTGTCTGCCATTTCACCACGCCGGCGGCGCTCAATGGATGCGGTTGTATCGCTCGTCGCTGGAGCCGCAATCGCAAAAGTCCCGGGTGCCAGCTCGCTCATCCATCCATTGTTCGCCGGCGGGAACTTTTCGCCGAGTAGCGCATTTTTGTTGCGCGAACGCTCCTTCCCGATTATCGAAGCGCGTACTTCTCCTTCCCCCCGATGCTCCGCTCAGGCGTTGCATTCGTTTCCCGCAACACCCCTCCCGACATTCCTTCTGTAAGACATTTCGTTGCCTGATTCCTGTCCGTCGATCACGCCTCCCAAGATTCCCGAGCCCATGAATACCCTCCCATCACGCTTCGTCCGCCGCTTGTCGAGCCTCGCCACCGCGGCTTTGGTTCTCCTCACTCTCGGCAGCCAGGCGCACGCCGTCATCGACGACATTGCGACCGGGAAGATCTGGAAGCTGAAGTACGGAGTCACCACTGCTCAGTTGAGCGACAACGCGTGGCTGCTCCAGGACAGCGATGGGGATGGTCTCGCGAACGGGGCGGAAATCGCCGCGGGAACCAGTCCGTTCAATGCGGCCAGGACCGTCAAGGTTTCATCCATCGTCCGGAACGGGGCAAATGTGGAATTGCAGTTTCCGACCGAGAACGGGAAGCTCTACCGGGTTGAATCGACGACCACGTTGGCCAATGCGGGAAGTTGGGTGCTCCAGCCGCAACCGACCCCGGTGGAAGTGGTCGGGGATGGACTGACGAAAATGCTTAGCGCTTCCTTCGTGGCGAACACGTTTTACCGCGTCCGCGTGAGCGACAAGGATTCGGACGGCGACGGCGTGTGCGACTGGGCGGAGCTGGCGGTGACGCTGAATCCAAACCTGGCCCAAACGGTGCCAGGCACCAACGATCACGATTACGTCAACGAACAGGTCGCGCTCCCGAATGTGGTCACGATCACGGCGGCCACGCCTTTTGCCTCCGAAGATGGGCCGACCGCGGGCAAGATGACGATCACGCGCACCCAGAACTTGTTCCCGATTACGGTCACCTACGGTGTCGGCGGCACGGCTGCGGGCGGCAGCGACTACTCGCCGGCGCTTCCCGGTTCAGTGGGATTCCTGGCGCGTGGCGCGAACACAGCCGACATCTTCGTCAATCCGGCGGTCCAGCCTGCCCTCGAAGGCAGCAAATCGGTCACCGCGGCGCTGAATCCACCAGGTGCGGTGGAGTTTCCGTTCACGCTGGGTTCCCCGAGCAGCGCGACGGTGATCATCAACGATTCAACTGTCGCGAGCGGCACCGGCCTGCTGGCGCGGTTTTATGACAATGCCGGCACGACCTACGCCGACGCGCTCAACTTCGGTCAATCGGGGACGTTCACCTACGCCCGAAATGGCACGGTTGGTTCATATTCCACCAGTACGATCCTCGTTCCGTTCACTTACAACGGCTCGCCGGCCCTTCAGGTCGGGCATCTCGTACGACTGAGCTTTACGTCGGGCGGCCTCGACGGCAGCGCCTTCGACAATCAAAACTACACCGTGACGGCCGTGAACCCCGGGGTGAGTTTCACGGTGGGCATATCCGGGGCCAGCTTGCCGGCCAGTTACAACCCAACGGGCAATTTCAGCCTTCAGTCCATCCGGCATCCGGCGGTGGTTGAGCGTATCGATCCGGTGGTGAACTACGACTGGGCCTATGGGACGCCGCACGATGTGACAGTCGTCCCGAACAGCCCGGTCGATAATTATTCGACCGCTTTTGAAGGATACCTGCATCCCACGGTGGCGGGCAATTACCAGTTCCAGCTCGACGCGGATGACAAGGCGCGAGTGCTCGTGGATGTGGATGCTGACGGCCCCGGCGGTCTGGTCGAAATCCTCGAGCATGGCTGGGATGGCGCTACGACGCCGGAGGTGATCGGTACTTTCAAAGTGAGCGCGACGATCCCTCTCGTCATTCCGCTCGACGCGACGAAGCGGTATAAGATCCGCGTGGAGCATGTGGAGGCCACGGGCGATTCACGTTGCCGCCTCCAGTGGCGCGAGGGCGCGAACGCTTTTGTCAACATCCCGCAGGCGAACGTCTTCAGCCATACACGCGCGCTGACCAACTACTCCGTCACCTCCGCCGTCGCCACGATCAATACGGCCGTCGCTCATGGATTGATCACCGGCAACTCCGCTACGCTTTATTTCACGGCGGGCACCCTCTTCACGCCGCCGGCCAACTTCAGCGGCACCTACACCGTCACCGTGGTCGATGCCGACACGTTTACGATCAGCGTTCCGGGCGCCGCCAATCAAGGGGCCACAACCGGGTTGATGGCTGATTCCACGAGCACGACGACCGGCTGGCTGAACCAGATTTACACCAACACGGCATTTACCGCTCCTGCGGGATATGTGAGTATCATTGGGGGCGGGCCTTCGAACACCAACAACGGCATCTGGGGCAGTGGCACGCCCGACCCGGTCATCGGGAAAGATACCTTCTCCGCCCGCTGGACCGGCCAGGTGCAGCCGCAGTTTTCGGAAGAATACACGTTTGTGGTCCATGCGGACGATGGGAGCAGCCTGTGGATCAACGGCCAGTTGCAGGAAATGGAGACGGGTCCATCGACCTTTAGCCAGATCGGCGCCTCCCCCAACTACGATTACAGCAGCGTCACCGGCGAAGCAGTGATCAACTACACAAGCGGGGTCGTGAAACCGGGCAGCTACATCGTCGGGGAAACCGTCCGGGTGGACCCGACCAGCGGCAACCTGATCCACGGCACCGGCAGCACCTACACCTACGACGGGGTCACCGGCATTCTCACAGTCAACTTTAGCAACCTGACAAATATCGCGAATTTCGGGTTTACGCCGGGGGAGACTATTGAACTGGATCCCACTAGCGGCTCCCTGAGTTCCTTGAGCACCCTCCCTTACGTGATCGTCGCGGAGCCCACCAACCGCACGTTCACGGTCTATGTCGCACCGGGGATCTTTGATAGCGATGCCCTCGGCACCAGCACCATCAACATCCTCGACACTCGGAATGCGGTCATCACGAAGCTCTTCGCCACCGGGAGCACTTACACCTATGACTCCGCCACGGGGAATGCCGTGGTCAATTACTCAGGCGTGGCAGGTGTCGCTCAGAACAGTTTTCAAGTCGGACAATTCGTGGAACTCGATCCTACCGCAGGCACGCTGAGTTCCCTGACCAGCGCCACCTACCAGATTGCCACAGCAACTTCGACGACGTTCACCGTGGCTTTCCCCACCGGATCCGGCAACCAAGCCAGCGCTGTCGGCATCAACATCGCCTCTCCTGCGAACGGGGTGATTCCCGCGGCGATCACCAACGCTTTCTCGATCGCTTTCGGAACCGACAAATACAACACCGGCACGGGCAACATCAACGTAGAGATCGTGAACAAGCCGCTCAAGGAATGGTCTTCGATGGGTAATGAGCGCTATGTCCGCATCCCGGTGATCGGCGGCACGCGTTACGACATCCAGCTCGATTCCTATGAAAACACGGGCTACTCACGTTGCTCCCTCTACTGGTACAGCCCCAGCCAGCCAAAGCAGATCATCCCGGCGGACCGGCTGTATCCCAGCTCGGTGCCCCAGGCGCCCCCGGCTCATATCAGCCCGACCGTCGCGACGACGTTGGTCAACGGCTCCTTCTCGTATCAGGTCGCGGGGAGCAATGGAAGTGGCGTGACCGTCAGCGGTCTGCCGCCCGGGATGACCTATAGCGGTGGGGTGATCAGCGGGACCGCGACCGCCGCCGGGGATTACCAAATCGTGATCACGGTCACCAATGCCGCGGGCACCAGCACCTCCGTTTTGAACCTGCATGTAGAGCAGGCAGGCGGCTCCATCGTGCGTGAACTCTGGACCGGCATCGGTGGCACGAACGTGGCCAGCATTCCCACCGGAACCACGCCGACCGGACTTCCACTCACTCTCAATTCCCTGGCTGCGCCCTCCGGGGTCGGCCCCGACTACGGGGCGCGCATCCGCGGCTACATCACTGCGCCGGTCACGGGCAATTATTACTTCTGGATCGCGGCCAATCATGGCGCCGAGCTCTGGATCTCGAACGACGACGAGCCGGTCAATGCGATCAAGCGGGCTTGGGTCGGCACCGGCAACGCCACGCCGCAGACTTGGGATGGCGAGCCCAATCAAAAGTCGCCCTGGCTCGCATTGGAGGCTGGGAAGCGCTACTACATTGAAGTCCTGCACAAGGCGGGAACCGGCACGGGTGACAACCTCGCCGTGGGCTGGCTGAAGCCTGGCGAAAGCGGAACGGCGCCGAGCGTTGTGCCGGGTTACGCACTTTCCCCGTATGTGTCTCCCGCCCCGGGATCGACGCCGGGCACCCTCTATGTGGCGACGATGCTCGCGCAAGCCGGCGCAGTGACCAATGGCGTGGGTGTCGCCACTTTCCGCCTGAGCGAGGATGAGAACGTGGCCACTGTGAATTTTGATATCCCGGGCTTCCTGACCGCGCCGTATAATGGCCTGACGGGAGTCATGACCGACTGGCATGTACACAACGATACTTACCTGACCTATCCGTCGAGCATCATGTATGATCCCACGGTGCCCCCCGCCAACAGCGGTTTGCAACCGGACGGCAGCCACAAGTGGACGATCCCTGCGACGGTGGGAACGATGTCCAAGGCGCAGGTCATCGAGCTGATCAAACAGGGCAAGGCCTACATCAACATCCACACCACCGCGAATCTGAATGGTGAAATCCGCGGCAACTTCACGCTCGCGAACGGCTCCCGCACCTTCACTCCACCGCCGGCGCCGCCTTCATTTGCCGACGACCACGACACCAACGCCGGAGCCGCGCGCTTCCTCCAGCAGGCTACCTTTGGCGCGAGTGTTGCCGACATCGCCGCGCTCAAGGCGCTGCCAAGCTATGCGGCATGGATCGACGATCAGTTCACCAAGCCCGCCGTCTCTGGGAGCAACGATCTGCTTTCCGAGGTGATCCGGACCGAGAACGCCAGCGCCCAGGGCGGGGCCTTCAACAACGCGCTGACATTCAACGCCTGGTGGTTGAGATCGATCACCGGCACCGACCAACTCCGCCAGCGCATCGCCTTCGCCTTGAGCGAAATCCACGTCGTCTCGGCGCAGGGTCCGCTGGACAACAACGCCCTCGCGACCTCCTATTTCTACGACAAGCTCGTCGATAACGCCTTCGGCAACTTCCGCGACATCCTCGAGGACACGACCCTGACGCCTTCCATGGGCCGCTACCTCGACATGCTGAACAACGATAAACCCGATCAGATCATTGGGCGGATTCCGAATGAGAACTACGCCCGCGAAATCAAGCAGCTCTTTTCGGTCGGCCTCTATCGCATGTGGCCGGACGGCACGTTGATCCTGAATTCCAAGGACAACCCGATCGACGTTTACTCCCAGCGCGAGATTGTCGGCTTTGCCCATGTCTTCACCGGATGGACCGCCGGCTACGATGGCGCCTACCGCACTTCGATCGGTGCGACAAACAATTGGACGCGCCAGATGCGGGAGGTGCCGGCGCGGCACTTCACCGGACCGAAGCGCGTCTTGAACAATGAAGTCTTGCCGGGATTGGCGGCGCTGGGCACCCAGCAGCTCGACCCGAATGCGGTTCACACCAGCAACAATTACAATGACCCGGCCTATCAGGCCCTGCCCGCGCAGGAACTCGACGCCGCACACGATCAGCTCTTCAATCACCCGAACACCGGCCCGTTTATCTGCCGCCAGCTCATTCAGCGCCTGGTAACGAGTTCTCCATCGCGTGATTATCTCTACCGGGTGGTGCAAAAGTTCAATAACGATGGAACCACAGGTCCGGGCCGGCAGAATGGGCGTGGCAACCTCGACTCGGTGATCAAGGCCATCCTGCTGGACTACGAGGCCCGCAGCAGCACCGAGGCCGTCAAGCCCGCCTTTGGCAAACAGCGCGAGCCGGTGTTGCGCGTCGCCGCGGCGGCCCGGGCGTTCCGCACAAACACCTGGTCGGGCACTTACAACCAGGCCGGCACCCAGGCCATCACGGTCACGGTCACCGCGGGCGGGCCTCACGGGCTCGAGAGCGGCGACAACGTCTTCCTCGACTTCACTTCGGGAAGCCCGGCGCCTTGGATTGGAACTTATGTCGGGGCAGGCAGTCCCACGGCCACCACCTTCACCGTCCAGGCGCAGGGTTGGGCCACCGGTACCTACAGCATCCCCGCCAATTCGACCACATGCACGGTCACCATGAGCAGCCACTGGCTGCAAGTGGGGCATAAGGTCTATATCGACTTCACTAGCGGCACCGCCAATAGTGACGTGGGATTGGACAACACGGTTTACACCCTCGCCACCGCGACCGCGGAGACCGGCGCCGGCAACTTCACCTTCCCGATCGCGGGTGGAGAGGTTTCTGGAACCGCTCGGAGCGGGAACATGATGCTCCCTCGCTTCAGTCCCGGCAGCTATACCACCTCGGCATCGGGGCTCGCGGCTCCGAATGACCGCCGCGTGACCATGGATACCAACACCGATCACCACCTCAACGTGGGCGATCAGGTGCAAATCAACTTCTATGGCGGCAATCCGCAGCCCGTGGATATGGTGGCCACCGTTGAATCGGTGGGGGATCTGAATACCTGGACATTCCTCGGGCCATCCGCGGGTGGCACCAATCTCTCGCCTAACCAGGGCTTTGATCAGGTGTATCAGTTCCCGCTGGTGACGCAGCCGCTGACCCGCAGCGGCACCGTGGGCAATCGCCCGAGCACGTTCCAGGTGGGCAACACCACCCCGGACCTCGAACAGGGGCCGATCAACTCGCCGACGGTGTTCAACTTCTTCCTGCCGGATTACAAGTTCCCCGGCACGCTGCAATCACGGGGCATCACCACGCCGGAGTTCCAGATCACGGCGGAAACGACGGCGATCCGCCAGGCGAACTACCTCTACAACGGCATCTTCGGCTCCAACAATGTGAACGGCATCAATAGCTTCAACAACGGCAACCACGCGCTGGTCATGGACTTCAGCCCCTGGTATGCCAATGCGACGGGCGCGTCGGGTGTCGGCTTGGTGCTCGGTGCCGGCCCGCAGACCGGGCAGCCATGGACGAGCAATGCGAACCTCAGCACCCTCATTGACCGGCTGAACACGCTGCTGGTCGGCGAGAATATGCCCACTACAGCGAAGAATATCGTCCTGAAGTTCCTCGACCTGCGCGCCATCACCAACATCTCCCAGCATGCGACCAACCCCTGCACCATCACCTCCGCCGCGCACAACCTGAACACGGGCGATGTAGTCGTCATCAGTGGAGTCACCGGCGGCACGTTCGGCAGCACGATCAACACGACCCTCACCATCACCAAGACGGGAGCCGACACCTTCACCGTGCCCGTGGTTTGCACCAGCAATACCGGCATCAATTACACCGCCGCCATCGCCCCGATCGTGCCCTACAACAACACCACACCGGCGGACATCAACAAGCGTGAACGCCTCCGTGCGATCCTCCACTTCATCCTCACCAGCCCCGACTTCACCATCCAGCGATAAGCCCATATGGACTCCGAGAAATACCTCAAACCCACCACGCGTCGCGACTTCTTCCGCCAGGCCTCCTGCGCTGCAGTAGGCACCATTGCGCTGACCAGCACCATCCGGGACTTGCGCTTGATCAATTCCGCTTTGGCCCAGACCGGGCTGGGCGACTACAAGGCGCTCGTCTGCCTTTTCCTCGCCGGTGGGAACGATGCGAATAACTGGATCGTGCCGACGGATACCACCACCTACGCGAATTACGGGTCGATTCGTGGGATGCTCGCCCTGCCCCAATCATCGCTGCTCCCGCTCTACCAAGCCGGAACCTCGGGGGCTCTTTATTCGGACGCCGACAGCCATTCCTACGGATTCCATCCGTCGTGCACCGAACTTCAGACCCTGTTTGGCGAGGACAAGCTCGCCACCGTCCTGAATATCGGCACCTTGGTGCGACCGACGACAAAGGCGCAATACAATGCAAACCCGAACTTCTATCGTCCCCCGCAGTTATTCTCCCACAGCGACCAGGTCACCCAGTGGCAGACCTCCATTCCAGATCAACCGCCGACCACCGGGTGGGGGGGGCGGGTCGCCGATCTCTTGAATGCCACGGCCAACCCATCGGGGAGCATCTCGATGTCGGTTTCGCTGAATGGGGCGAACACCTTCGAGGTGGGCAACCTGATCTCTCAATACCACGTATCCACGACAGGCGCGGTGTCGTTGGGTGGGAACCTGATGACCGCCAGCGGTGCTCGCGTCGAAGCGTTGAAGGGCATCCTTGGGCTGAGCCATACCAACCTCCAGCGGACGGCTTACGCCGATATCGTCGATGGGGCAATCTACACGGGTAATCTGCTCAATACGGCCATCACCCCCACCGTCGAGGTGGCCCAGGGCGGCACCTGGACTTGGACAACTCCCTTCCCGAATACCGGTCTGGGCAACCAGCTCAAGATGATTGCGCGCATCATCCAGGCGCGGGGAAATGCGACGGTTCCCGAGGTGAACAAGTTCAACATGGCCCGGCAGATCTTCTTCTGCTCGGTGGGCGGTTACGACACTCACACCGCGCAGGTCTCGACTCCCCAAGCTGTGAACGACCCCACGGCGACCACTGGCAGCCATTACATCCTGCTCAATGAAGTCAGCGAATGCATGTTCGCTTTCCAGCGGGCGATGGAGCAGCTCGGGGTCGGGAATAAGGTGACGACCTTCACCGCGAGCGATTTCTCCCGCACCACCAACACCAACGGCCAGGGTAGCGACCACGCGTGGGGTTCCCACCACATGGTCATGGGTGGCGCGGTCAACGGTGGTCAATCCTATGGCCACTTGCAGGCCTTCTCCATCAGTGGACCCGACGGCATTGGCAACGGAGCCTGGCTCCCCACCACCGCCGTCGATCAATTCGCCGCCACGCTCGCGAAATGGTTCGGGGTCAATCCCGGTTCCAACATGTCCAACATTTTTCCGAACGTCAGCCGCTTCGCGACGCCGGATTTGTTGTTCATGAAGCCCGCGTAGCGCCCTGGCAGCGAAACGAGCCAGCTTTGATCCCGAGCTGAGACTCACGGTTTCCTGACCTTGTTGCATGGGTCACTTCACGTCCGGCGCGGCAACGCGACTTGGCGTGGCTGTGATTAGCTTTTTACCATCATGAAGTTGCGCGCACTTTCTATTTTCGCCCTCGTGCTGGCCGTAGCGACAGTGGGAGCCTGGATGTGGTTTGGAAGAGGGGTGACTCCTGAACCGACCCAGCAAGGGCCTGACGTTTCCAGCAGCCCTTCGCCGGAGACTATCGTCTCAGAGCCCTCGGCGGCCCCGGCGCAACCCGCGCCACCTGCGGGGCCCGAACCGCTGCCCCTGGCAACGCCGCCAGAGCCCGTTCGCATCACAAGTTCCGTGGAGCCTGGCATCCCGGTGGGGCGTGGCTCTTCGTCGCCGCCTCGACCGGCCGCGGTACCCTTGCCGCCAGGGGTGCGGGGATCGAGTGCCCGGCCGGAGCCGCAGGCCGAAGCGAAGGCGGACCTGGAAAACGTGCAGTACATGCTTCGCGATTTCCGGGCGCGGTTGGGCGAAAATCCCGTGGGGTCGAATGCCGACATCATGCGCGCGGTCATGGGCGGCAATCCGGCGAAGGCAACCCTGGGTCCTCCGCCGGGGCAGGCGCTTAACGAGAAGGGTGAGCTGACTGATCGCTGGGGAACGGCTTATTTTTTTCACCAACTCTCGAAGGAGAGCATGGAGATTCGCTCGGCGGGTCCCGATCGGACAATGTACACGGGCGACGATCTGGTCACCCGCTGACTACGGTTCCACGTTCAGATTGAACGGCGCGAAGAGCATCCTGCCGCCGATGCTCACCTGGCAATACAGTCGGACGAAGCCGGCCTTCGGCGCGTAGAGGATGAAGCCGAGCGCGGGTCCGCCACGCAACGCGGGATTGAGCACATCGCCACCCGTCGGGTGCAGGTGAACGACGGTCTGGTAGTCGTCGTAAAAGCCGACCAGATGGGCGAACGCGTTCATCACCGGTTCGAGGCTCGTGACGGGCTGCCCATCGCGCGCCGTGACCGTAATCCCCATCGGGCGGGCCTGACCCGCCTTGGTGGGAAGGTGGCTCCCATTATTGAAGGAGAGGGCGAATTGAAACCCGCCCGCCGACGAGGTGAATCGATTCGCGGTGTCATCGATGGAACCCCCCTTTCCCGCGGAAGGCAGATCGACGAAGGGCAACTCCTGCACTCCCGTGGCCGCGGGGACGATGTCGGCCCAGATGCGGTAGGGCGATGTCTTCGCGGGGGTGAATGAAAACACGTATTCGCCCGGGGCTTTTGTCGGGACGGGATGCTCGTGATGGTAATCGCCGAGCCCCGGCTCCTCGATGAGCAGATGGATTGGCTGGGTATGCATCTCGATCAGATCCGCGTGCAGGACCGGCGACTTGTCCGCTTTTTCCATCCGAACCTTTACCTCGATCTTCTTCCCAGCCTCGACGGGAGCGTTCGCAGTCGCCGTCATGCGCACCGATGGCTCGCCGGGTTTGGTGTAGATGAAGCTGTACGGAATGCGCCGCGTGAGCAGGTCCATGCCGCACTTGGCGCAGGGCGTTTTCGCATTGTCGGAGACGAAGTCGGAATGCATCGGGCAGAAAAAAATGTCAGATGCGACAGCCTTGGGATCGAAATGCTGCGCCACGTTCATGAGGATGGTGCGGAGGCGGGCGAGAGCGGACTTTGCACCGTCCGGGTTGTTCTGCAGGGCGGCGCTCGCGATCGCATTTACCGAGGTGAACGCCTGTTGCGCCTGGGCCTCGACCTGGGTGACGGCCTCGGGAGTGGAAACCATCCGGGGAAACGCGCGAATCGCGGGACTGCAGTAGGAGATTTGTACAGGAATCTCCGCCAGCCGTTTCTCTTCGAGAAGGAGATCCACATTCCTGGTCGCGAGGCGGATCACGTTCCATGCTTCCGCTGGGGATCTCGGGTCGAGGATGTTTCCGGGAAGCACGGTATCGGCCCGCGCCGAATTCGCGAGCGAAAGCAGGACAACGAGGACGTGGGGAATGAAGGAACGCACGACCGGCATTATTTTCAGCATCGACCCGAATACAAGTGCGCCGAAATCCGCGAGCACTGCCGGGAGCGCCACGGTCATGAACTTTTCTGGCGATCCGGATGAAGGGGATGGAGGGCGAAGGAAAATGATGTTCGACGAAGATCATTTCGGTTGATGATCGTGGGCTTCGCCCCTACATGAGGCGCTTCCGTTTTGCTGTCCCCCCCGATGCCGCGTTCAGAGCGTGCCCCTAAAAAATCGTTCAGCAATCCTCCTAATCCCCCTATGAGACACCTCCGTTGCCTGACACCGTCAAAGCGCTCTGCGCCCCGAACGTACTTGTTCCTGCTACTCGGGTTTCTCGGTTTCGCTGCCCCCGCCCCGGCAGCACCGCTCGACGCAAATATTACGACAGCGATCTGGCGGATGACCTACAACGTCTCCGATGTGCAACTCTACCAAAGCGGGGGCGCGCTCCAAGGGCCCAACGATGCATGGCTCTCTGCGGATGACGACTCCGATGGCGTGACCAACGGTTCCGAGATCGCCGCGGGCACGAATCCTTTCGATGCCACCAAGGCGGTCAGGATCAACAGCATCGTCAAGAATGGGAACAACCTTGAGATCACGTTTCCCACCGTCCGAGGCAAGAGATACGTGATCCAGTCCACGATGACCTTGGATAGCCCCTTAAGTTGGGACCCCGCAGGCGCAGAAGTCATCGGCACCAGTAGTCCGACCCAGATGCTGCCCGTGCCCCTCTTCCCCGATAAGTTCTATCGTGTCCTCGTTCAAGACGTGGATTCCGACAACGACGGTGCCAGCGACTGGGCGGAGTGGGCGGCCGGTGGTCCCAATGCAGGATTCGACCCGAATAACTCGGCGGACGGGGCGGCCCTGGCGAGTGCCATTTTGACCTCGGACCGCGTGACGGTGTCAGTGACGAAAGCGAACGCCACCCAGCCATTGGCCGGTTTTGCCCCGGTCGAGACAGGATCGATCACGGTGTCCCGCGGAGGTCCGCTCAAGATTCACACGATCACCGTCCCTTTGCAGAAGTCTGGCACCGCAACCGCGGGGACTGACTATGACGCCCTCCCGGCGTCCGTTATCATGCCGCCCGGAGTGGGTGACGTAGTGCTTACAGTCAATCCGAAGGCGAACAGTAACCGAAAGACGAACGTGACTGTCATCGTCAAGGCGCTTGCCGGACCCGGTTACTCCCTCGCGGGCACCACCAGTGGCAGTGTGGTGATCAATCCGGCGGGAATCGCGAACGGAACTGGTTTGAGCGCTGTGTATCACAATCAGGCCTCGTTTGCTTCATACGCAGCCCAATTGGCGATCTTTGATGCGCCGGCCGGACCTGTGAATGGAGGGCCGGAGATGACCCGCACCGACGCGACGGTTGATTTTTCAAATAACACCGGCGGGAATGGATGGGGAACGACCGCGGGTCCGACCGGGATGTCCCCGGTGTCCACGACCGGCGCATTTTCCGCACGCTGGACCGGGCAGATTCTTCCTCAATACTCGGAAACATATACGATTGATTTCCGTAGTGACGACGGCGCCAGAGTATGGGTCAACGGGCAACTCCTGATCGATCGTTGGCTAACGCAGAGCGCGCAGGATTATGTGAACACCATCCCGTTGCAGGCTGGGGTCTTCTACGACATCCAGATCGACTATGGGAATAGCAGTGGCAGCGCCGAGGCTCGGCTCTACTGGTGGAGCGCCAGCCAGCCAAAGCAGATCATTCCGCAGAACAGGCTCTTCCCGGCGCCCGCTCAAGCTAGCAAGGCCACCGCGATCACCTCCTCCCTCGCCGCCGTCGGATATGAGGGTACGCCGTTCGCCTTCGACGTCGTTTCCTCGAATATCGGTGGCGCGGGGACGACCTACGCTCTTGCGCCGAATAGCGGCACACTTCCTCCCGGGCTGATTCTGAACACGATCACCGGTGCGATCACCGGAACCCCTACGCTCGCCGGAATCTACAACGTGGCAGTCGATGCTACCAATGTCGCCGCGGCAGCCGTCACGGGGAGTTCCATTGTCAATATCACGATCTACCCAGTCGGAGGCGTGTCTCGTGAGACCCTCGCCGCCAATGGAACGGCAACAGCCGATGGCAAAATTGCTTCCTTCGACGACGACACCGATTACCCGAACAACACCTCGCGCCGCTTGCGCGGTTACCTTATTCCGCCGAAGACCGGTAACTACTACGTCTGGATTGCCGCCAACAACACCGCGGAACTGTGGATCGCCAACGACTCGGAATTCGTCAATCGGGTCAAGCGAGCGTCGATCGCAGGTGGAAGCGGAAAGAAAACATGGAATGCCTCGCCCACCCAGCAGTCCCCTTGGATGACATTGGAGGCGGGGGAGAAGTATTACATAGAAGTCCTGCATAATACTGGCACCGATCTCGATGATCATGTGGCGGTCGGCTGGTGTCAGGATGACATCGGCACGGTGCCGGCCGCGGTCGGCGCGCCAAACGCAACCGGGGCGGCGACCCTGCTGACGAATGGCGCTGGCGGCCTCCAGGGTTACCCTCTCAGCGGCCCGGCGCCGGGTTACGTCTTCCAGCCGTACGACTACCCGGTCGTCACGCCCCCCAGTGGGACCCTATACGCGTGCAATCTTGGCCCACAGACGAGCGCCATTACTTCAGCTAGTGGCTCGGCCAACATTCAGATCAATGCCGCGAAGACAGAGGCGATTCTTCACTTCAAGTATCAGAACCTGGGGACACCCAAGACAGGCTATCACCTTCACGTCGATGGTTACACCTCATCAGCTGCTCTCGGCAGTACCATCCACTCGAATGGCGAGATCATTTACGATATTGACGATGCGGATGCCTTGCCGGCCCTCCAGACTGCCGATGGAGGCTATATCTGGGATCTCACCACGCCCGTGGGCAGCTTTGGCAGCAACGCCCAACTCGTGGAGGCGATTGAGACGGGGAAAGTATATCTCAACGTTCATTCGGTGGGGTACCCTAATGGCGAAATCCGTGGTACGTTTGGGGTGATTGACGGTTCGCAGACACCGCCAGACGGCACCCAGTATGCCCCGCGTTCCGTCACCGACGTGGCTTCAAATCCGGCCCATGCTGCCCGCTTCCTGAATCAGGCGACGTTCGGAGCGAGCCCGACTGATGTGAGCTACGTCCAGACGAACGGCTTCCAAGCCTGGATCAGCGATCAACTCACCAAGCCGGCGAGCCGCACCTCCAATGACGTGGTCGCCGGCCTCACGGCGGACATTAACCTTCCGTATCCATCGACGCTCTTCACCGACACGTGGTGGAAGTACACGATCACCGCACAGGATCAATTGCGGCAGCGCCTCGCTTTTGCCCTCAGCGAGATCATGGTCGTTTCGTGGGCCAATAACACGGGGCCACTCCAGAACAATGGCCGCATCCTCGCCGACTATTATGACCAGCTGGTGGACTACTGTCTGCCGACATCCGGACTCACGGACAGCGGAAAGTTCCGAGGGCTGCTCAAGGCAGTCACCCTCACTCCTGCGATGGGCCTCTACCTCGACATGCGCGCCAATCAAAAGGGCGATGATACGGTCGGTCGCCATCCGAACGAGAACTACGCCCGGGAAATCATGCAACTGTTCTCCATCGGGATCTACCGCATGTGGGATGACGGCAAGTTCGTGCTCGGGTCGGATGCGGGGCTCGTTTCCACCTACACTCAGCCAAACATCATCGGCCTCGCGAACTTGTTTACGGGCTGGAATTATGCCCAACCCAATCAGGCGAGCGGGCGTCTTCCCACCAATTTCGGCCCGGCTGCGGATTACCTGAATCCGATGGTGCTGGTTCCCACCCAGCACGAACTCGGCTCCAAACTCCTGCTGAATAATGTGGCCAGCCCTGCGGCCACGGGCCGGACGCCGCGCGTCGTCCTCGCCAGTGTCCTTACTGGGACGCCCTGCACCGTCAATACTGCGACCATTCATGGCCTGAAGGTTGGCGACACCGTCATGATCTCCAGCGTTGGTGGCGGGAGCTTCAGTCCGACGACGATCAACGCGAGTCATAGAGTAACCGAGATCGTTGATGCGGACTCGTTCAAGGTGGCGATCGACTGCAGCGTTTTACCGACGAGTTACACAAACGCCACTGTCACCGGCGCCAAAATCATCCCACCCGCAATTGCCGGCACTGGTGGAATTTCCGCAGTAGCTGGTTCCCAGGCTGATAACAGTGGAAGTACCGTGCCTCACCCCTACGACCAATACGGACTGATCGAACTGGATCGGGCGATCGATAACATCGTGAACAACGACAACGTGCCGCCCTACATCTGTCGGCAGTTGATCCAGAGGCTGGTGACTAGCGATCCAAGCCCGGGTTACATCTACCGTGTCGTCCAGAAGTTCAGAGACAATGGTTCCGGAGTGCGTGGCGATCTCGCGGCCGTCGTCTCCCAGATTATGTTGGATGGGGAAGCCCGCGGCAATCCACCCGTCCCCGCCGCCTTCGGGAAGCAGCGGGAACCGATGTTGCGTCTGACCGGCGCGGCCCGTGCATTCCCGAGCACCGCCTATACCGGCACCTACACACAGCTCACCGGCACGAGTTCAAACAAGCTGCGGATCGTTACCTCGGCTCCAAATGACTTCAGCACCAGCTTTAACGTCAGCCTGGACTTCCGCGGTAATTACTCGCCTGCCGGCCAGACTCTGCTTCCTCTTGGAACTGTCCCGACCAGCACGACATACGGCGTGACGGCGACATTGGCAATCGCCGCCACTCACACGGACGTCGCGAGCATCCCGATCAGCACTCCATGTCTGATCAATACCGTGCAGCCTCATGGATTGTCCAACGGCGCCACCGTGATCATCTCCGGTGTGACCGGCGGAACATTCACCGCGCCGATCACCACGGCCCGCGTGATTGCCAATGTCACTGCGACCAGCTTCACCCTCACGGGAGTCAACTGCACCGCCGAGCCAACGGGCTTTGCCAGTGCGAGAATGGTCAGCAACCCATGCCGGGTCACCACGAAACTGCCGCACGGCTTATCGACGAATGACAGCGTGACGATCAGCGGTGTCAGCGCAGGAACATTCAATCCGACGATCAATGGCACCTTCCCAGTAACGTTCGTTGATTCGACTTCCTTCACGATCCCGTCCAATTGCACCGTTTCCTCGACGATCAATACAGGCAGCATTGTCGGAGCCAATACCCTCGAGGTGACTGCCACCGGAATGGTGAATGTCACTTACACACAGGCGGCGGGAAGCCCGACGATGGCGGTGAATACCTCGGGGCCGGCGACGAGCGTAACGGTACCCGGAACGGGCGGGGCGACGATTATCAAGAGCAAGGTATATCTGGCAGTCCTGAGCCGGGCAGCCGCTCTTCCGCTCACCAGCATCGCCATTGGCAACCCGTGCACGATTACGGCGGTGAACCACGGCTTGGTAAGCGGGGATACGGTGACAATCAGCGGAGTCACAGGCGGGACGTTCACTGGTGGGTTAACGACCATCAACAAGACTCACACCGTCACGTTCGACTCGGCTGACACCTTTACGGTTCTTGCTGACTGCACCGGCGTTCCGACCACCGCTGGGACCGCGACCGGTTCGTTTGGCCCCACGGCTGCCGATGGGGTCTATCAGGTGGATTCGAACGGCTCAAATCTGTTCACCGTGACCACCGCGGATACGCCGACGGCGACCCGGACGGGAAGTGTTTTGATTCCAAAGATTGCCACCAGTTACACGCCGCAGACCTCCAATACGATCGTCCAATACAACACCAACGTGAATCACAACCTCGCAGTGGGTCACCAAATCTGGGTGGATGTGCCGGTGATCGGAAGTCCCGTAGCAGATGCCGAATACACCGTCACCACGATCACGGATGAAGATCACTTCAGGACCTCGTATCTTCCGACAAACGTGAATGGGGGGACCTATCCCAAGCCGAGTGGATCGACCAACAGCGTCACCATCTGGCCACTGGTTCCCGCTCCGCTGGGGCGCTCCGGGGTCGTAACGATCAATCAGAGCACGTTCAATCTGGGTTCGACAGAATCCACCCTGACTCAGTCGCCGTTGAATGCGCCTACGGTGTTCAACTACTTCTTCCCTGACTACAAATTCCCCGGCTCGCTGGCCAACAACGGATTGGATTCACCGGAATTCCAACTCACCACGGACACCAACGTGATGAACTTGACCAACACGTTGACGAATATGTTCATCGGGACGGGCGGCGGGAACGGGAATCTGAACGGTCTCACCAGCTTCAATAATGGCGGCGGCTCGGTAGTGATGGACATTGGTTCCTACATCGAGACTACCGACGACCTTTCCAACGGGGCGATCCCGGCCCTGGTTGACCAGTTGTCCTACCTCCTCGTGGGTGCGCCGCTGGAATTGAATACGAAAAACACGATCGTCAACTTCGTCGCCAATACGACGAACTTCCCACTGACCGGCGGGGGCACGAACCTCCAAAAGCGAGATCGAGTGAGGGCGATCATTCACCTCATCATTACCTCTGCGGAATACGCAGTGCAGAAATAGTCCTCCTATGAAAAAAGATAGCTACCTCGCGGCAATGAGCCGCCGCAGATTTATCCGTCAGGCGGCCTGCGCCTCACTCGGCACCGCGGCGATGAGTAACTGTATTCGTGACTTGCACGTGCTTAACTCGGCATTGGCTGGAAATTCCTATCCGGATTACAAGGCACTCGTCTGTATCTTCCTGGCAGGGGGGAACGATTCGAACAACATGATCATTCCCACGATCCCCGCGGAATATTCGAGCTATGCCTCGATTCGCACGCCGGTGCTGGCGATTCCGAATGCGGACGCGAGTCCCGCCAAGGCGCTGGCATTGAATAAACTCAATTCCGACGGACACGACTACGGGCTCAATCCGGCGATGTTTGAACTGGCTCAGATGTTCAATCAGACGGCTGGTTTCACCGACTTGGGCAAGGTCGCGCCCGTCTTTAATACCGGGCCGCTCGTTTTCCCGATGACGAAAGCGCAGTACGTGGCGAACTCAATCAAGAAGCCGCCACAGCTTTTTTCCCATGCCGACCAGGTCACTCACTGGCAGACGTCGCTAGCGGATCAACCCATTTCCACCGGCTGGGGCGGCCGCATCGCCGACCTTGTCCACGACTCCAATCCGAAAAACGGGTCGCTGGACGTTCTCGCGACGTGCATCACCATTTCCGGCACGAATACCTTCCAAGTCGGCACCTCCGCCCAGCAGTATGCGGTGGGCACGGGTGGAGTTGTTTCGCTCGCAAGCAAGATCATCAATAGCCCTTCGACGGCGACGGCGGCCCGGGATGCCGCGCTGAATGCCATTCTTGGGATCGATAAGCTGAATCCAAACCAGTACACAAATAACTACGCCAAAGCGCTGGATAACACCATCGCCGCAGGCGCAGGTCTGAGTGCGGCGCTCAAAACCGACGGCACGGGTTCGCAGATGGTTCCCTACTGGTCGAATGTCGCGAACTGGAGCAAGACCGGAACCGCCCACCAAGTGGTGACTCCAAACGGAGGGTCAACGTTCACCTCCGGGCTGATGCAGCAATTGAAGATGGTTGCTCAAATCATTGAAGCGGGGTCACGCTTCGCGGCGGTCAATAATGGTTTGGGGATGAAGCGGCAGATCTTTTTTGTCCAAGTGGGCGGCTACGATACGCACACCGGCCAGACCAGCAACCAGCCCACCAATGGGAACCCTCCGGCGACCAATGACGCTGCCGTGGTCATTGGCTCTCAAGCCAATCTCCTCGCCGAAGTAAGCCAGTGCGTGTGGTCCTTCATGAAGGCGATGAAGCAAATTGGAATTACCCAGCAGACCGCCGTTCCAACAGGCCTTCACACGGGTGTAAACTCCGTGACCTGCTTTACCGCCAGCGATTTCGGCCGCACCTTTCCGTGCAACGGACTGGGGAGCGACCACGGCTGGGGCAGCCACCACTTCGTGGTCGGCGGTGCAGTCAATGGGCAGCGAACCTATGGAACTTTTCCCACGCTGGCCGTGAACGGGCCCGACGACACCAGCACTGGGCGTTGGATTCCCACCACCTCAGTCGATCAATATGCTGCCACCATGGCCAAGTGGCTTGGCTTGAGTGCCTCGGAGATGACGACCGTGTTCCCGAATCTCACACGCTTCCCGGGTAGTTATGGTGGTGGTTACCTCGGCTTCATGACTTAGGCCGAGCAGCTTGGATCTTGGAAATGAGCACCCGAGTCGTTGGCCTGATCGCCGTTTGCGGAGTGTTCGCATTGGGAATCTGGATGGTGACCAACCGCGATCAATCGAAGGAGGCCGGTGCTGAACCCTCCTCGCTGAAGGACGCTGCTTCACCGGTCTCCGATTCTCCCGGCATTTCGCCACCCGCGGGATCCCTCGGAGCATCGAGGAACTCAGCGCCGACGGTCACCTCCGGGGAAACGATTCCAAAGGCTGGCATCGGCATGGTGCCTCCGGTAGCAGCCGCGCCGCCACATTCGCCGCTCCCGCCCGCACCTGGGACGATTGCACCATTGCTTTCGCAACCGCCGACGACGGCTGCACCGATGGTTTCACAGCCACCGCCAGGCGCCAATGCACCCGAAGTTCCTTCCGAGCAGGCGGCAATCGACCTGGACAAGGTGAACATGAGCCTCCGAGATTTCCGCACGATCCTGGGAGAGAATCCGGTCGGAACAAATGTCGAGATCACGCGCGCGCTGAATGGCGCCAATCCAAAGCAGGCGAGGTTGCTTCAGGAAGGATTGGTGATCAATCCGAATGGGGAACTCGTGGATCGATGGGGGACACCCTATTTCTTTCATCAGCTCTCCAAGGACCACATGGAGATCCGTTCCGCCGGTCCGGATCGTCAGATGGGCACGAACGACGATAGCGTTTCCAACTGAGAGCAGCGGGATTTCAGCTCGCGCTCGAGGATGCGGAGCCGGCGATCAGAATCCATCCATCCGGCCCGAGTGTGCTGTCGAGGCGTGAGGTGATGGGGAATGCGGCGGCTTGCAGAGCCATGTAAGCGGCAGTGGCCGCCTTGGGCATCGGGCATTCGCCTGCGGCGATGACGAGTCCGTGGACGGGCCGTCGCTCCGTCGTGGAATTGGGGCCGGATACCTTCCATCCCGCTTCGCGCAGCACCGCAGCGAGTCGGGCCGCGAGGCGTTGCCCGGGCTCGTCGTTCAGGCCCGCCTGCACGACGATGTCGCGATGGCCCATCGCGCGCAGATTGTGCAACAGGACGCTTTGCTGTTCCGGGTCATCGTCAGCGGCGGTCCAGCTTTGCGTCTCGCGCTGCAACCAGCGCAGACTTTGACCGGGGCAGAGCAGCGAATCCCCGATGGGTTGTGCGACGACTGGCACGGCCGGTGGCGTTTGTCGCGCCAGGAGTTGCTCGATGAGCGCTTCCTGGCGGGCGAGGCGGGCTTCGAATTCGGCGAGTCGATCGCTGTGCGGATCGAGCACCGGCGGCGGTTCCAGTGTGACTCCGAGGGCGATGATTCGCCGGCAGTTGGGACACTGGATTTTTTTGGTTTGGGCCGACGGAGCGACGACGAACGCAGCGTTGCACCTCGGGCAGTGCGCTTCCACGCGTTCGGACAGTTGGTTCATCGCGAAGTGTTCGCGGCCCATCCCTCGCCGGGCGCGCAACTAAGAAAATCGATCTCCTCTGGACTCAACGCCGCGGCATGAACGGTTGCCGGCGCACTCCGATGCGCTGGGCGCTGACCTACGGCGATCCACCGTGGCACTTCACCGGTTGCTTCACATTTGGGGCAAATGAAGGGTTCGCCAGCGCAGCGGGCATCGGCAAGCAACGTATTCCTGCACGTCGGACAGACAAACCTGATTTCCACCGAAAGAATCTCGGGGCTAAAAGCTGGCAGCCACGATACTTCCGCGCCTTCTTCCGAAAGGCAGCCTGGGACCGGAACGGACCGATCACAGGAGGGGCAGCCGATGACATTTCCGGCGTATTCCGGCGGGGCGGTCAGTGCTTGCCCGCAAATGGTGCAGAAAAAGTCGATCAACGGTTTGGGGTGTGAAATGGCGAGATTGCCGTTTCGAGGCTTGACGCGCATGGTCGGCCCACTACATATGGGTGTCAACGTGAAAGCTCTCCACAATATAGCGGGTGCGTTCGCCGGGTTTCCCCGAAAAATGATGCCCCCCGCCTGATGAGCCCCACGCTGCTCCTTCATCAAGCTGCGACCGTGTCCGGCATTGAACCAAGCCGGCTTCAATTCATCGGGTCCGAATTTCGGGAGTTTCTGTCCGGCGCCAATATGGGCGAGACCGTATTCGATCCCCGGGATTTCCCGCTTCTGCACGAAATCCATGATCGCCTCTTCCAGAAAGGGGAATCCCCCGAAGCGATTCGCCAGGCCTTGCGGAGCCGCCGGCGCAAACTTCTTGTCGTCGCGGTCACCAGTGGCAAGGGCGGTGTCGGCAAGACGACGGTATCCGTAAATCTCGCTGTCGCCTTCGCGCTGCGCAATCAACGCGTCCTCCTCCTCGACGCGGACCTCGGGATGGCCAATGTGCATGTCTTCGCCGGAATTCAGCCGCGGGCGACACTGCTCGATTTGCTGGAAGGGCGGATGACTTTGCCGGAGGTCGTATCGCCGGGGCCGGCGGGCATCGACGTCGTTTGCGGACCTTCGGGAGTCGCGCGTGCCGCCGATCTCGATCCGCGCCGGATCGAAATGCTCGGCCGTGAACTCGCGCAGTGCGGCGATACCTACGACGTGCTAATGCTCGATACCGGCGCGGGCATTTCGGCTCAGGTGATGCAATTTCTCGCCATGGCAGACGAGATCGTGGTCGTGGCGACGCCCAACCTCGCTTCGACGCTCGATGCCTACGGCGTCCTCAAGGTGATCCACGAGAGGCAACTCGCGGCGCGCCTGCATATCCTGGTCAATCAAGCGGATGGCGCTCCGCAGGCCGATGCGGTGCTCGGAAGACTCATGGGTTGCGCCCGCCAGTTCCTCCAGTTCTCGCCATCCAGCCTCGGCTTCTTCCCCCGTGATCCGATCTTCGAAGCAGCCAATCAAAGCCGCCGCCCGCTCCTGCTCGCCGCGCCTGACAACGAACACGCGCATCGTTTCCTCGCCATCGCAGAGAGACTGATCGACGGCGACCCGTCCGCTGCGGGGCTGGAACCCGCACGCACGGCTGCTGCATGACCCAGAAATCCCAGGACCACCCAATGAATCCCCAGCCACGCGACCATTTTCACTCACCGATCATCAACCCATTCACGCCGTCCGCTGCGCCGGCCACCGATGAAATGGATCCGCTCACCGAACTCATCCAGCCATTCCCTTCCCCCACTGCCGCACCTGCGCCCGCGGCATGGGCTTTGACTTCCGCGCGCGATTATCTCGACGCTCACGGGCTGCGCGAAAATCCCTTCGCAGACTGCGTGCATCCCGGATTCTTCTATCGCACCGAGAGCCACGCAGAAGCCTTCCGCAGCATGATGCTCGCGGTGGAGTTTGACGCCTCGCTCGGTCTGGTCACGGGGCCGAGCGGCACCGGCAAGACGCTCGTGAGCCAGCTCCTCCTCGAGCATCTCGATCAGCCAAAATACAAATCCGTCCTCGTCCTCGTGACCCCGGGCCTCAGCAAGACCGGCCTGCTGCGCGAGATACTCGCGGAGCTGAATGTCGCGCTGCCCGTGGGCATGACACCCTTGCACGATCTGGTGAAGCTGCTCAGCAACGAGATCATCGACCTTCACCAGCGCGGGCAGCGGCTCATCATCCTCCTCGATGAATGCCACCTGCTCACCGCCGATTGCCTGCACGTCGTGCGGACGATCAGCAATATCGAGACTCCCCAGCGCAAGCTCGTCACCTGCCTGCTCTTTGGCGAAGCCCGGCTCGCCGCGCGCCTCCAGCACCCGAGCTTCGAATCGCTGCGCAACCGCATCTACATTCGGAGCCAGCTCGCCCCGTTGACCCAGGTCGATGCCGGCCAGTACGTGAAATATCGGCTGATGGTTGCCGGTCGCATGACCGAACTTTTCAGCCCCGCCGCCATCTGGGCTCTGCACGCCCAGTCCGGTGGCATCTGCCGCAGCCTCAACAAACTTTGCCTCCTCTCTCTCGTCGAAGGCGCGACGCGTGCGACCCCGCTGATCGAGGAATCCATTGTCGCCACTTGCGCGGCGCGGATGTGAAAAAGACTCCCGGTTACAGCAAGACCGCCCTCCGCCGGCAGTCCCGGAATCCGGAGCCGATCGAGTCGGGGCGATCGCAAACGAGCGGTGTGGAGGAATCGATTCTGTTCGGAGAGCGATCCGTCAGCGAAATGAGCGATCGTGCGACAGAGGAGATCACGGCGGTCGCAGAAGCGTCCGAGGAATCCGGTTGAGGCGGGTAAGATCCCGCAGCCCTGGCGCGCGTATCGCTGACGCGGTTTTTACTGCATGAGAACAGTCCGCGGCCCAGGGTCATTGCCGCCAGCGGAGGAATGCTCAGTCCATACTTCTCGCGGCTCGCTGACCTCGGGGTTCGCCACTTCGTTGCGAAGCCGTTTTGTGTCCAGGAGCTTTGGGATGCCATCGAGGAAGTAACGATCGCGACAGACCGGCAGAGATTCGCCGCGCTCCGTCGTGTCCCAAACTTCTGTGGGCGAAGGCCGGCGCGATGCCCACGCGCGCCGACGCTCCGCGCCACCTCCGCCCGCGGGATTGGTGAGACGAAGGAGCGTGTCCCTCCAAGGTTTCGTCGCAACCCACTTTCGCGAGACTCAATCGTCCGGAAATGCTCACCTTGCCGACGCGTTGGCCCTTGAGCTTCCATGCTCGCTCAATCCACACTCTTACGGAGTGAACGGCTTTATCCCTATCCTTCTCCTCTCGGCCGTGGCCGCTTCACAGCTTCATGCGCAAACACCGGTGGCGACCGTCTCTCGCAAGGAATGGGGCGCCATCGAAGCGGATGAGGCGCTCTTGAAAGCGCATTTCATGGGGGTCGTTCGCTTCATTTCGATTCACCAAAGCGAATCCCCGACTCCCGATCCCATCGATGAAGTGGAACGCGTGAAGCGGATTCAGCATGGGCACATGGTTGCTGACCATCAGTGGGGCGACATTGCCTATCATTATTTGATCGGACCATCCGGGAGGATTTACGAGGGCCGTTCGCTGACCTATGCCGCTTCCAGCGGGACTGTCTATTTGAAGCCAGATGAGTGGTCGGCAGGTGGCCAGAATGATCTTGGAATGACGACCGCTCCCTTACCCCGGAGCCCCTCTGGAGAGAAAGCCACTCCACCTGGAGCGAGCGAAGGTCATTTGACGATTTGTCTTCTTGGTAACTTCGCAGCGGAACTTCCATCACTCCCGGCACGACAAGCCCTGGCGCGATTGGTCGCGCACCGACTTAAAGTCCACGCGCTCTCCGTCGCCGACGTGATGTTTCATCGGGAAATCGCATGCTGGACCGATTGTCCCGGGCAGGCGCTCTACGACTGGTTTCGAGGTCCGGGTCGGAGGCGCGGTGACATCGGAGACGGACTCCGATTGATCGAGGCTGAACAATAGCCGACCTTCTATTGGGAGAAGTAACTGAACGCGCCTCAGTGGTGTTTGCCGTAGATCCTTGCCAGGTGACCCGGGGCGGACTTCACAGGGGCGGCAGCACGCGGGCGGACCATCGCGTTTTTCAGCAGGAGTTGCTCGTTCTCACGGTCGAGCAGGAGGGCTTTGAGAATGGTGCGCTGGCATTTCTCCAGCGCGCTGCGCAGCTCGGGGGAACTGTTGCCAGCGCGGCCACCATGGCTTCGCAGCGCGGTTAGTGAGTGTTCCATCGTCGCGAGCCCGGAGCGTTGGCGGTCGAGCAGTGACGAATCCGGAAGCTGCGTCCCAGCCTTGAGCGTGCGGTTCAGTTCGAGCATCAGGCGATACATCTCCTCACACACGTCGGTGTGGGCTTGCAGGGTTTCGAGGATATTCATGAAAGGGTGGTGTCGGCTCTGGCGAGTCAGTGCTCAGCGGAATTGAATGGCCTTGTTAGCCACCGCCTGTGTTTCAGGGTTTGGGCCGAGCACCCGGTCGAGCCGCGATTCCGTGCTGCTTTTCCAGACCAGTTGTTCGCCGCGCCATTGCGCCATCTCCACCAGAGTCCGGGCACTGTCGGGGAGTTCGGCCAGCTTGCGTTCCGGCTTCTTCGCCTCGTCGATGATGAACTTGTAAGCCTCCGCCGCGCGCCGATCGATGCGGAGTTTTTCAAAGCAAAGACCCATCTGATAGACGACCGGCCACTGCCAGTCCGGCGTGTCGCTGAGGGTGGCGAGGTTTTGGTAGATCGTGAGTGCGCTCAGGTATTCACCGCGCAGATAGAGATCATTGGCAAATTCATTGCCGGCCTTCTTTTGCCAGAAGAGCCACTTGTCCGGTGCCTTGCTTTTCCTCGCGTCCTGCTCCTTCACCAACGCGAGAATCTGCTCGTAAGCGTCTTTCGGCTTATTCAAGGCACGCAGCGAAAGTGCGAGCAGGTAACGGCATTCCGGAGCGGATGGGTCATCGGGAAAGTCGTCGAGAAACTGTTGCGTCGCGGCTCCGGAAAGCACGACTTCGCCGAGGAGATAAAGGGTGTGCGCGAGCCGGAAATTGACGCGAGCCCTTTCATCCTGGGGAAGGTCGAGGCGGCTGAGGAGTTCATAGTAGCGGCGCGCCTGCGTGTAATCCCCGAGGAGGAAATGGGTGTCGGCGATTTCCGATTGGGCACGCAGAGTCAGCGCCCGCGAGGAGTCGAGTCGGCGGTTGTTGAGCGTGAGGCTGGCGTTGAGGACGTTGTAAAAGCGGGCGATAGCGAGTTCGTTTGCACCGATCTTCCGGTAGAGGCGGCCCAGTTCGAGCAGGCGGGTCGATTGGTCGGGATCGGCGGAGAAGAGGGAATTGATCCGCTCATACATCGCGATCGCCTTGGGATAGTTTTCGTGGAGTTCGTAGGTCCTGGCGATCTCGACCAGGCCGGCCTTCTTTTCGTCATCGGTCGCGGGGAGATCCACCATGCGCTCGAGGAAATGTTCGGTCAGCGGCCATTTGTCCTGGTCCGCGGCCTGGCGCGCGAGGCGTGTGTAGCCGGCCACCTCGTTCAGGACGCTCGCGGGAGTCGGCGGACGCGGTGGCTCTTCCTTGGGCGTCTCTTTTCCGTGCCCGTGCCCTTCCTTCTTCGGAGCTTCCTTCTTTTCCGCAGGCTCCGACTTCTCGGCATGCTCTTTCTTTGCCTCCTTCTTGGGTGCTGCTTCCTTCTTCGCACCGTGCGAACTCGACTCGGCCCTCGGCACCGTGACCATCCCGAGAGCGATGAAGAGGAGCGCCCAGAATGGCGGGAACGCCCGGCTACTTCTCTTTGAAAGTCGCTTTGCTTTTCGGCAGCTCATCTGGCAGGGCGGGCTGGAAGATGGGGTCGAAGAGATAGTTCCTCGCGTCTCCCGTTTCGCGTCCTCTCTTGAAAGCCTCGACCAAGTCGGCAGGAAACTGTGAAAAATCGACCGCAGACGGTTTCGGAGCGGGTGCATTGGTGGGTGGTGGGAAAGCGGGGGGAGTGGAAGTGACCGGTTGCGGTGGAGCGAGGGGCGGTGCGGGTTCGCTGGCGATTCCGGGGATCGGTGCGTCGGATGTCGTGGAGAGTTCGGGCTTGGGATTACTCCTGGCTGCGGAGGTAAGTTTGGGTGGGCGGCGGTCTCCGCACTCAGGAGCATTCACCGAAAACCGCAATGGAACGGGACCAGAAGTGGCGAGATAGCAAACAGGGCGAAAGACGTAAGGATAGGCCTGCGATTGCTTGAACTCCTTGCGCTCGACCATGGTCTCGCCTGCCGAGGCAGTGCCGATCCCGCAGGCGGCGATGAGGAGAAGGCGGAGGAAATTGCGCATATGCCCCGACTTAGCAGCTTCCTTACCACTGATGGGAAAGTTGAGGGTTGAGGGTTGAGAGTTGAGAGGATGAACAAGCCAAGCTGACCCCGCGCGCCTCTCAACGCTCAACCCACAACTCTCAACTTTCTCGAAACGAAAGCTCCCCCGGCGGACCGGGGGAGCTTCGGTTTCATTCGCTGCTCAGCTCTCGCTTACTGGAGGAGGCGGAGAGCGGCCTGACCGCCGGCGTTTGCCTGGGCGAGCATCGAGGTGCCGGCTTGCACGAGGATGTTACTCTTCGCGAAGCGCGTGGACTCGTATGCCACGTCCACGTCCACGATGCGGCTGTTCGCGGCTTCGAGGTTGGTGCGGTTCGTCGCGAGGACTTCGCCGGCGAAACCGAGGCGGCTCGTTTCCGCGCCGTTTTGCGCGCGGGAGGTCGCCAGGTTGGTGATCGCGGTCGTGGCCACCGCGGTGGTCAGCGCCGCGAGGTTCGCCGCGCCGGTGATCGCCGAGACATTGGCGGCGAGGTCGGACTTGGTGATGTTCAGGGACTGCGACGCGTCTTCTGAGGTCGTCACCGACAGCGTGGTCGCGCCGGCCGCGAAGAGGGTGACACCGTTGAAGGTGCCAGTGGCGAGACTGGTCAACTGCGCTTTCAGGGCGGTGAACTCAGTGTCGTAGTTGGCCACGTCGGTTGCGCTCTTGGTCACATCGGTCGAGAGCGTTTTCAGCTCCGAGATGCGGTTCAGCACATCACTTGCCGTCTTGAGGCTGCCGTCCTGGGTTTGCAGGAAGGAAACCGCATTCGCGATGTTCGTCGATGTCGCATCGGTCCGGCTGATCGCCGCCCTCAGTTTCATCGAGACCGCCAGGCCACCGGCGTCATCCGCGGGGCTGGTGATCTTCGAACCGCTCGAGAGGCGGGCGAGGCTCTTCTGGAGCATCGCATTGCTGCTGCTGAGGTTTTTCGCGGCCAGGGAGGCCGAAACGTTGGTGTTGATGTAAAGACTCATGGTCTTGTGTTCCTTTCTTGGATTGTTTGCATACGACTTCCGTGTCGCGGACGGGCCACTTTAAGTTCGGTGTCTGGCCTCACCGATCGGAGCATTCGCACCGACAATCACGAAGTCGGCAGGATCCGGCGGAGCTTTAGGAAAAGTTTTGGAATTGTGGGAATCGGCGGCGCGCTGGAGCTGGGTGTCTTGCCCGAGGATGGACCCTCCCAACACTCCCGCGCGCGATCATAACTTGCCCGCCGCGAGCGGCGCCACGATAGATGGCCCCCGCCGCGCCCCTCCGTCGCTTCCCAACCCCTCGCTCGCCTTGACTCCTGCCGCTTCATTCCTTGCCCCGCGCCCGCCCTTTCGGAGGGTTTTCACCTCCCTGCTTCTCAACGACCCGATCTGGCCCGTCCTGCTGTGCTCCGCCATGCTTTTGCTCGCGCCGCCGCGCGGGTGGGCGCAGCAACCGGCGACGCTCCTGCATTCCCTCGCCGCACCGCCCGTGGTGCAGACCGGAGCGGAACTCGGCCTGAGCGTGGCGGTGGACGGTGCTTATGCGGTGGCCGGCGCCCCGTACGATGACCTCGGAGAGCGGGATTCCGGAGTGGTCAAGGTATTCGACTCAACGACGGGTGCGCTGCTCCACGTGCTGGCGAATCCGAGTCCGGCGAACGGCGATCAGTTTGGCATCTCCGTGGCTATTTCAGGGACGAGGGTGGTGGTCGGGGCGTTTCGAGATGACACCGGTGCGACCGATAGCGGCTGCGCGTATGTGTACGACCTGGCCAACGCCACTCCCGAAGTCCCGGTGGCGACGATCCCCAATCCCAGGCCCGCAACGGGGGACTTCTTCGGCCTGTCGGTCGGGATCTCCGGGACGCGGGTGGTGATCGGGGCTTCTCAAGACAATACGAGCGCCACCTTTGCCGGGAGCGCCTATGTGTATGAACTGAGCAGTGCGACCCCGACGGTTCCCGTGGTGACGCTCAACAACCCGAGCCCGTCGGCGTATGATTACTTCGGGCGCGCGGTGGCGATCTCTGGCTTCCGGGTAGTGGTGGGCGCGGCGGACGACGACACCGGCGCGCAGAATGCGGGGAGCGCCTACGTGTATGACTTAAGCAGCGCGACCCCAATGGCACCGGTGGCGACGCTCAACAACCCCAGCCCGGCGCAATCTGACGGCTTCGGCGTCTGGGTGGCGATCTCCGGGACGCGGGTGGGGGTGGGAGCGGCGCTTGACGATACCGGCGCTTTTGATGCAGGCAGCGCGTATATCTATGATCTGAACAGCGCGACGCTGACGGCGCCCGTGGTGACCCTCCACAATCCCAGCCCGGAGGGCAGTGAATTCTTCGGCCGGGTGGCGATCTCCGGGACGCGGGTGGTGGTGACAGCTCAACACGACCACACCGGGGCTGATTCGGCGGGCAGCGCCTACGTCTATGACCTGAGCGGCGCCACACCGGAGGTGCCGGTGGCCACTCTGAACAACCCCGGCCCGGTGGCAGGGGAATGGTTCGGCTTTGCGGTGGCCATCTCCGGCACGCAGTTGGTGGTCGGGACGCCCCGGGATGGGACCGTTGGGGCCGCCGCAGGAAGTGCTTACGTATATGACCTCGCAACCGCCACGCCGACGGCGCCGGTGGCGACTCTCAACGATCCCGGACTAGGTTCGTCGGGTGACCGCTTCGGTCATTCCACCGCCCTCTCTGGCACGCGCATGGTGGTGGGCGCATACGGCTCCGACAAGAACGCGCCCGACGCCGGAAGCGCCTACGTCTATGACCTCGCCAGCGCCACTCCCACCGTGCCGGTGCTCACGCTGCACAATCCCGGTCCCGCGGCGAATGACTTTTTCGGCTACGCGGTGGCCATCTCCGGCACGCGGGTGGTGGTGGGGGCCTATGCGGACGATACGAATGCCAGCGCGGCCGGCACCGCGTACGTTTACGACCTCGCCAGCGCCAAGCCCGAACAGCCCGTGGCCACGCTGAACAATCCGAGTCCCGCAGCGAGCGATTACTTCGGCTCCGCGGTGGCCATCTCCGGCACGCGAGTGGTGATCGGAGCCCACCTCGATGACACATTCTCCACGGATTCCGGGAGTGCGTACGTTTACGACCTCGCGAGAGCTACACCCACGGTTCCGGTGGCCACGCTGAACAACCCGAGCCCCGGGGAGCGCGACCATTTCGGCTACGCGGTGGCCATTTCCGGCGCGCGGGTCGTGGTCGGCGCCCAACGGGACGACACGGGGGCGGCCGATACCGGGAGCGCCTACGTCTATGATCTCACGAGCGCGACTCCCATGGTGCCGGTGGTCACGCTGCAACAACCCGGTCCCGCACCGGGCAGCTTCTTCGGCGACTCGGTGGCGATCTCCGGCATGCGGGTGGTAGTCGGTGCCACCCTCGACGGCACTGGCGCGAGTGCTGCCGGCAGCGCCTACGTCTATGACCTCGCCAGCGCCAAACCCACGGTGCCGCTGGCCACGCTGAACAATCCCGACCCGGCGCCGAACGACCACTTCGGGAACTCCGTGGCCATCTCGGGCACAAGGGTTTTGGTCGGCACTATCTCCGACGACACCGGTGCGAACGATGCCGGCAGCGCCTACGTCTATGATCTTGCCAGCGCCACTCCCACGGCACCGCTAGCCACGCTCAACAATCCCAGCCCGAACGCGACTGACTGGTTCGGTCGATCGGTGGCCATCGACGGCACGACGGTCGCCATCGGTGCGTCGCTCGACGATACCGCTCAAACCAACAAGGGCAGCGTCTATGTCTTCGGCCTCGGCGCGGGTTCCGCCTCGCCCGAGATCACGGCGGTGTCGATCGCGTCGAGTGGCCAGGAGTCCGCCTGGGTGACGACGAATCAACTCGTGTCGGTGACTTTCACCACGAGTAAAGGTCCCGTGACCCTGGCGCCGGGATCGACGATCGGAGGACAGCCCGCGACGCTGACTTCGGTCGGCACGCTGCGCTGGAAAGTCGCAGCGCGAATGAGTCCCGCGGTGCCGGAAGGGCCGGTCGCGTTCTCGGTGGCGGTCAAGGATCAGGCGGGGAATACGAGCGCGGTGGTGACGGCAACCTCGGATGGCAGCGTGGTGAAGCTCGACCGCACGCCGCCCATGGTGACGGTGCCGACGTCGGTGGCGGAAGCCACGAGTCCGGATGGGGCCTTGGTGACCTACACCATCGGCATCGCCGACAATCTCGACCCTGCGCCCGCGCTGCTGGATTACGGACCGATGAGCGGCGACGTCTTTCCGCTCGGTACGACTACGGTCTATGCCCGGGTCTCGGACGCGGCGGGCAATTCAGTTCATGAGCCCTTCACCGTGACGGTGCAAGACACCACGGCACCGAAGGTCGCCGCGCTCCCGCCGCAACGCCAATCTGCGGGGCCGACGGGGACGGTTGCGCTGGCGGATTTCACCGCCGCCGTGCGCGCGCTCGCTTCCGATGCGGTGGGGGTGAAGATGGTGACGCAATCACCGCTCCCGGCGACGGTGCTGCCGCTCGGCACGCACCTGCTCTCCTTTGTGCTCGGCGACGAAGCGGGGAATACGACGCCCATGCAGACGACGGTGACGGTTTCCTTCGACCGCGCGACGCCACCGGTCGCCGTGACGCAGGGGGCGCGCAGCGGGCAGGCGGCGCCGGCCGGGCCACCCGCGGGGACGGTGCTGAACACGTTCGGACCGCCGGCGATCAGTGACCTCCGCGACCTCGCGGCGAAAGTGGGGATGCTGAACGGGCGTGTGGCGCTGGCGGGGATCTACGTGGAAGACGGCGCGGGCACCGGCAGCCTCGCGGCGTTCCAGAGCGGCGGGGTGCCGGGAATCGCGATGGCGGGGGTGACCTTCAAGAGCTTCCTCGATCCGGTGCTCGCACCCGGCGGAGCGATCGCCTTTTCCGCGCACCTGCAGGGCGGAGGGGTGAAGGCGACGGACGATGGAGGCGTGTGGACGAACGCATTCACCGGGACGCTGGAGCTGGCGCTGCGGGAAGGGAGCGAGGTGCCCGGCCTCGACGGGGCGAAGCTCAAGTCCGTGACGAGCCTCTCGCTGCGCGATGGGGAACTGCTGGCGCTGCTGACGCTGGCGCCGGAGAAGGACATGGTGACGACCGGGGATGATACGGTGCTGGTGCGTTTGACGGGTGCGGCGACTGGCGCCGTGCTGCTGCGCGAGGGTCGGGCGCTGCCCGGGCTGGCCTTTTCGAGAATCAAGACGATGAGCGTGCTCAGTCCGGCGCTCAGCGCGCCGGGTCACGGACGCTGGCATGGCGACGGCGCAGTCGTGGCGAAGGTCGCGCTCACCGATGGGCGCACGCTCCTCGTGAAGATCGCCGCGGATGGGGTGGTGACGCGCCTGCTCTCGACCACCGATCCCGCGACGCCGGTGGACGTTCGGGCGCGATGGCACACCTTCAGGCTGCCCGCCATGGGCAGTGCGGGTGCGGAATTCGTGCTCGCGGCGGCGCTCCAGCCGCAATCCGGCATCGTGTCGGCGAGCGACGACAATGTGCTCCTCCACAGCCAGGCCGGCGTGGCGTGGAGGGTGTTCGCGCGCGAAGGCGAACGGACGCCGATCTCCGCCACTGCGGACGCGCCGCGCTACGCGTCCTTCTTCGATCCGGTGGTGAATGCCGCCGGTCAGGTCGCTTTCCTCGCGACGCTGAACGGGGCGACGGTGCAGGCGGGGAACAAGTGCGGTCTCTTCGGCGGCCCGACCGACCAGCTCCGGCTGGTGGCGCGCCTCGGCGACCCGGCGCCGGATGAGAGCGGTACGGCGACCGGTGCGGTGTGGAGCAAGGTCCTCTCGCACGCCCTGCCAAGCGGGCCGGATGCGGGGGTGGTCTTCCTCGCGGAGACGAGCGGCGGCGATACTACGGCGACGAACAAGCTGGCGCTGTGGGCGGGCGATTCCAACGGGATGCTCCGGCGCTTGGTGCGCACGGGCCTCCCGGTGGTCGATGGCGGTCCCGCGGTGACGAAGCTGACGCTGCTTACGGCCGTGCCGGGTGTCTTCGGCGCGACGCGCAGCTTCAACGCAAGCGGCTCGCTCGCGGTGCTCGCTACCTTTGCCGACAAGTCGCAAGCCCTGCTCCGGCTCGATCTGCCGTAGCGGCTCCCATCCGTCGCGAGTCGCTGGGGCGCGGCGACCCGAGGGGCGGCACGCGCGATGCTTAAAGGGAACCCAAATTCCTTTTTTATATGTCCACGACAACACAACTCAGTGGCCTCGCGTCCGGGCTCGATTGGCGGACGCTGGTTGACAAATTGATCGCCGCCGAACGCGGCCCCCAGAATCGGCTGCGTTCCCAGCAATCCCGTTACCAACAGCAAACGAGCGCGCTCGATGCGCTAAAGACCAGGCTGACCGACCTCCAGACCTCGATCAAAGGACTGACCAACAGCGACAGCGTCTATGCGGCTCGCACGGCCACGGTCGCCGGATCGACCAGCACTTGGACGGCCACAGCCTCCGCGGGCGCCGATGCGGGAACTTACGCGATCGACGTCACCCAACTCGCGACCCGGACCCAGCGTGTCGGAGTGAGCGACGTGGGCGCGGGGCTCAGCGCCACTAGCAATGTGAGCGGCCTCACGATTGGCACGCTCGCGATTGCGACTTCGATTACTGAGGGGGAATTCACGGTCAATGGAGCCCGGATCAGCGTGGCCAAGACCAACTCGCTCCAGGATGTTTTCGATCAGATCTCCACGAAGACGGGTGGCGCCGTGACCGCAAGCTACGATCCGGTGGCGGATAAGGTGCAACTGACCAGCGGCAGCGAGATCGTGCTCGGCAGCGCCAACGACAGCAGCAATTTCCTCAACGCGCTTCAGCTCTTTAACAACGGCACGGGGATCGTGCTCCCACCCAAGGCCCTAGGCGTGGTCAGCGTTAGCTCGGCGATCCAGAATGCGAACCTCAAGACACCGGTCACGGCCGTGGATGGGTCGGGCAACGGTTCGTTTCAGATCAACGGGGTCAATATCGACTACAACACCGGCACGGACAGCATCCAGGCGATCGTTGCGAAGATCAACGCATCGAGCGCCGGAGTCAGTGCATCCTTCGACAAGGCCAACGATCGCTTTGTGCTTTCGAACAAGACCACGGGCGATGTGGGCCTTGCGATCAGCGAAGCGCCGGGTGGCCTGCTCGAATCGCTGGGCGTCAGCACGGGCTCGACGCTTTCGCGTGGTAAGAATGCGCAGTTCAGCATCGATGGCGGTGCCACGCTGACGAGCACGAGTAATACGCTCGATGCCACGGCCACCGGCATCGCGGGCCTTTCTGTGACGGTGAATTCCGAATCCACCGAATCGATCACGGTCGGGACGGATAACTCCGGAGTGCGCAAAAAGATCGAGGACTTCATCGAGAAGTTTAATGCCGTGCAAACCTACGTCGCGAATACGACCCGGACGACTACGAGCGGAAGTGGCGGCGTGACCACTTCGATCCTGTCTGGAAATCGCGAAGTAACCGATGTCGGAGCGGGTCTGCGCCGGTTGGTGTTCGACGCCGTGCCCGGTCTTTCCGGGACGATCCGGCGCCTCGAGGGTCTGGGGATCGATTTCAAGACAGGCACTTCGCAACTCGAGATCAAGAATGCGGCGGCGCTCGACACCGCCCTGGCCAGCAACCCGTCCGACGTGAAGACGCTCTTCACCGACAGCACCAATGGCCTCGTGACCAAGCTCGACGCGTATCTTACCCAGACCATCGGCAGCTCCGGGATCATCGCTACCCAGTCGCAAAACCTAACCAAGCAATCCAGTGCCATCGACGATCAGATCGCGGTGATGGAGCGTCGCATTGCTCAGGAACAGGCGCAGCTCGAACAAAGCTTCGTGCGCATGGAGCAGGCGCAATCGCAGCTTCAGAGCCAGCTCGCCTCCCTCACCAATGCCTTCGGGAACAGCTCCGGGAAATGAGGCAGCACTCGCTTCTGGTTGTCTTCGGGGCCGTGGCCTTGCCTCTCCTTTTCAGCGGATGTCAGACCGGCAAGAAGGCGGTCACGTTCGTCAAACCACAGCCGCCCCAGAACTATTTCTCAGGCGAGCCGATCGGCATCCCCATTCGCCGGGTCGCGCTCCTTCCCATCTACAACGACAGGTATCCGGCGGAGCACCTTCGGGTGATGGATGCCGCCTTCAACGCAGAACTGACGAAGAAATCCATCTTCGAAGTCGTGCCAGTCAGCCGCTCGTCCATGGAGAGTTTCTTCGGTCATCGTCAGCTCGCATCGGTGGAGACTTTGCCTGCGGACTTGCTGGAAAAGTTGCGCGATCGCTACGGCGTGGACGGCGTGATCTTTACTGACATCACTCATTACTCGGCCTACCGGCCGCTCGCGATCGGCGTCCGGGCCAAACTCGTGGATGCGTCCTCGGGTGAGATCCGCTGGGCGTTTGATTACATCTTCGACTCTGGGAATCCCGCCATCGCGCTCGCAGCGAAAACCTACCAGACCCGTTACAACGGCGACAACCTGCCGCTGGCCGGCGACGGCGGCACGGTCCTCATCAGCCCGACGCGCTTCGCGAGGTTTGTGGCGAATCAGACCTACGTCAGCCTGAACAAACATTGAGTTCGAAAACTTTTTTCTAAAGTTTTCTCCGGCGCCACCGATAACCCATTAAGAACCAATGAATATTCCACGAACAACATCGGAGGGCTTTGTCCCACCGGCCAGATCCAAACCGGAAACGGTGAAGGCACCGGCGAACCGTTCGGCTGAGGATGTCTTCAAGCCCGAACAGAACGAGCGTCTGATGAATCTCCTCCAAGCCGAGCCGGACGCCCGGCCCGAAGCGGTCGCCCGCGCCCGCGCGCTGATTGCGGATCCATCTTATCCCTCGCCCGATCAGCTTGAGCAGGTCGTCCGCGGATTGCTGACCAAGGCTGACCGTTCCAAATAGACCGTCATGCTCGCCAAATGCGCTCACGCCTATAAATCCGCTGCCGTGAAGACGGCCACGCCCGGGCAACTCGTGCTGATGCTTTTCGATGGAGCTTTGCGTTTTCTCTCCGCGGCGCTTCACGGGTTCGAACTCGAAGGCGTCGGCCAGCGAATCGAGCAGATCAATAACAACACAATCAAGACGCAGAAGATCCTTCGGGAGTTGCAATGCAGCCTCGATCTCAAAGTCGGCGGCGAGTTCGCGCAACGCATGCACGCGCTTTACGACTACATGATCGATCAGCTGGTGAGGGCAAATCTTTCCAAGGATCCGGAACCCATTCGCGTCGTCGAAAGCCTCCTCCGCGAGATCCGCGATGCCTGGGGGCAAATGCTCGAACAGGCCACTGCCGTCGCTGCATGAATCCCGGGGTGCCGCCGAGATTGGCCCGCCTCCTCGGCGAATACGAACGCCTGACCCGGGACGAAGGCGCAGCCTTGCGGACCCAGGACTTTTCCACGCTCGCGGAGATCCAGGCGTTCAAACCGGCGCTGCTCGCGCAAATCGTGGAGGAGGGGACATCGCTCGGGCTGGATCGGCGGGTCGCCTGGTTCAACGATTGCCTGCTCGCCCTTGCGGATCTCGAACGTGACAACGTCGCGGTGGCCGCCCGGATGCTCAGGCAGTTGACCTTGCAGCGTGAAAACCTGCAGGGGGCTCGCAAACGACTGCGGGGCCTCGGCCATGCCTATCGCGGAATCGGAGTGCGTAGCTCGCGGCTTTTTGCCCGGAGTTGAGATGAATCGACCCAGCGAAAAAGCATCCATCCTCGTCGTGGATGACGAGCCCGATATTCTCGATGCGTTGCGCGAGCAACTGAGCTGGGAGGGATACGAAGTAACCGCATGCGCCGGGGGTTCGGAGGCGATTGCGGTGCTGCAAAGAAGCCGCTTTGCCGTGATCATTTCCGATCAACGGATGCCGGGCATGTCGGGCCTCGAACTCATGGCCCACGCGCGGGCTCTGCAGCCGAATGCCTCGCGCGTCCTGCTCACCGGCGTCCTCTCGCTCGACACGTTGGTGGGAGCGATCAATCAGGGCGAAATCTTTCGCTTCATCGCGAAGCCGTGGATGCGCGCCGAGTTGCTCGCCACGGTGGACAATGCGATCCAGCGGCAGGCTTTGCTCGATGCGAATGAGCATCTCGCGCGGAACACCGAAAAGCTGAACCGCCAACTGGTGCATGCGAACGCGATGTTGCAGATCCAGGTGAATGAACTGACCGCGCAAAAGGAGCAAATCGACGAGGCGCACGAGGCGCTCAACGCGAACTTCGAGCATTCACTCGGCCTTTGCTACCGGGTCATCAATACCTTCGACCCGTTGCTCGGAAAGCAGACCAAGGCAGTCGTCGATATTTGCCGGCAGATGGCCCATCTCGATGACTTCACACCGGAAGAAAAGCACGTGCTCATGGCCAGCGCCTGGCTCCACGACATCGGTCTCATCGGGCTGAACCGCGACCTCGTGCATCGCTTCTTTCACAAGCCGGAGGAATGCACGGCCACCGATCGCGCACTGCTCCGCGAACACCCAATTTACGGGCAGGCGCTCGCGGCCTTTGTGGACCGCCTTTCTGCGGTCGGGGTCACGATCCGGGCACATCACGAGCGTTTCGACGGCACCGGTTATCCGGATGGACTGGTCGGCGCCGCGATCCCGTGGACGGCCCGCTGCCTTGCGGTCGCGGTCGCTTTCGTCCAGCCCGGGGTGCCGCGCGCGAGCGCGCTCCAGAGCATTCTGGAGCTGTCTGGCACAGCGTTTGACCCGGAAGCGGTGCGTGTGCTCCTCGGCACCACGCATCGCACGGAGGTGCCCCGGCAGGTGCGCGAGATTTCCGTCGAGGAACTGCGGCCGGGGATGCTGATCGCGCGGGGAATCTATGTGCCGAGCGGCATGTTGCTCATCGCCGAAGGGCAGGAACTGACGCCAGCCGCGATTGCGAAGCTGAAGAGCAACGCCTTCGCGCGGCAGCAGGTTTCTCAGGTGCTGGTCTATCGCTGAGCGCGGGCGGAAATGGACCACTGAGGCCCGGTAAAAGGCGCGTGGCACCCGGGCTGCTAAGGGGGCTGTGTGCACAATAATTGCCTACAGGCCACGATCGATGAGGGGCTCTGCCATCAGAGGGCGGGACGCCTCGATCAGGCGGCAAAAAGTTACCGGCAAATTCTGTCGGACGACCCAAAACAGCCCGATGCGCTGCACCTGATGGGGGTGATCGCGCACAACGTGGGAAATTTTGACGACGCGGTGGAACTCATTGCCGAGTCGCTGCGGATCAACCCGAACAACACCTCTGCGATCAACAACCTCGCCGGGGTGCTCAAGGACCAGAAGCGTCTTCCCGAAGCGCTGGAACTTTACCAGGCCGCGATCGAGGCGTCGCCGGAGGAGGCCTACATTCACAGCAACCTCGGCAACGTCTTCAAGGATCTCGGGCGTTTCGACGAGGCGATCGCGGGCTACTCGCGCGCGCTGCAACTCGATCCCGGCTCCTACGCCGCGCACTCGAATCTCGGGACGGTTTACAAGGAACTCGGCCAGCTGGGGGCCGCGGCCGAGTGCTATCGGCGCTCGATCGAGTTGAACCCGCGTTCGCCGGAAGCGCTCTGCAATCTCGGCGTGGTGCTGCGTGAACAGGGAAAGTTTGAACAGGCTGTCCATTGCCTCGAGGAGGCGCTGATGCTGAATCCGAAGTCCGACGCCGCCTGCACCAATCTCGGCATCGCGCTGAAAGAACTCGGCAGGGTCGGCGAAGCGATCGGCTGCCATTGCCGCGCACTCGAGTTGAATCCGCGGTCCCATTTTGCGCTGAATAATCTCGGCAGCGTCCTCAAGGATTTGGGCCGTTTCACGGAGGCCTCCGGATGTTTTGAGAAAGCGATCGCGCTCAGGCCCGACTTTCATTTCGCGCACAACAATCTCGGCTCTGCGCTCTGTGAGCTCGGGCGTGCCCGCGAAGCCGCCGATTGCTTCCGCCGCTCGATCGAGCTGAATCCCGCCTATCATCCCGCGTTCAGCAATCTGCTCTTCGCGCTGAACTATCTCCCGGACGCGGATCGCGCGGCCCTTTTCGCCGAGCACCGGCGCTTCGACGAATGTTATGGTCAGCCGCTGAGTCACCTCATCGAGGCACACACGAACCGCGCGGACCCGACGCGACCGCTGCGCGTCGGCTTTGTTTCCGGGGACCTTCGCGATCATCCGGTCGCTTCCTTCATCGAGCCCGTCTTTGCACGGTGCACCTCGGCAGAGTTCGAGCTTTTCTGCTACTCGAACCATCCCGCGCCGGACGCGGTCACTGCGCGCTTGCGCGGCCAGGTCGAGCACTGGCGCGAGGTCGCAGGCTGGAGCGACGAGGCATTGGCCGATGAGATCCGGCACGACGCGATCGACATCCTCGTGGATCTCTCCGGCCACACGGCCCGCAATCGCCTGCTCGTCTTCGCCCGCAAGCCCGCGCCGATCCAAGTGAGCATGATCGGCTACATGCAGACCACCGGCTTGAGCACGATGGACTACCGCATCACCGACAATCGGCTCGATCCGGTCGGCGAGACGGATGCATTCAGCACCGAGAAGCTCGTGCGAATGCTCTCCGGCGCCGCCACCTTGCAGCCGCCCGCCGACTGCCCGGAGGTCACCGATCTGCCCGCATTGGCGAACGGTTACGTGACCTTCGCCGCGTTTAACAACCTCGCCAAAGTCACGCCTGCGGTGCTGGCCACTTGGGCCCGCCTCATGCACGAGCTGCCCACTTCCCGGCTCGTCGCCGTCGGCCGCGCGGGCAATTCGCTCGTCCGCACGCTCGGCGAGCACGGCATTGCGGCGGAGCGTATCGAAATGATCGAGCGGCTGCCCCTGCGGGAATATCTGGCCCTGCATCAGCGCGTGGATTTCCTGCTCGATACATTTCCCTACAGCGGAGGCACCACGACGCTGCTCGCCATGTGGATGGGTGTGCCCTTCGTCACGCTTGCCGGGGACACGCCGACCAGCCGCGCGGGCGCGGGCTTGCTCGACGGCATCGGACTCGGCCGCGCCCTGATTGCCGGGAGCGAAGACGATTACGTGGAGAAAGCGTTCTACGCTGTCTCGAATCTCCCGCAGCTCGCCGAATGGCGCGCGAGCTTGCGGTCCCGGCTTGCGCCTCTGCTCGACAGCGGCGCCGGCTATGTCCGCGAGCTGGAGCATCACTTCCGCGCCATGTGGCGGGAATGGTGCGCGAGCCGGAGCGCGTAGTCCCTTTTCCAAATGAAGACGCTCATTCCCGCCAGTTGCTTTACGAACGCCGAGATCTTTTCGCGCGAGCAGTCCGTGTTTGGCCAGGGCATCTGGCAGCTCGCCGGCACCACGGTGGAACTCCACGACCACAACGATTTCGTACGGCGCAACATCGGCGGCATCCCCGTCGTGGTGCAAAATTTCCACGGCAAGCTCCGCGCATTCCACAATGTCTGCTCGCATCGCTTCGCGCCGATCCAGACCGAGGACTGCGGCAATCGGAAGCTGACTTGCGCCTACCACGGCTGGACCTACGACCAGGACGGCGTGCCGCTCGGCGTGCCGCACAACGAAGAGTGGTACGGCCTCGATCGCGCAAAAAAGCAGTGTCTCGCGCTGCGGCAATTCCAACTCGAACAGTGCGGCAAGTTCGTCTTCGTGAAGATCGAACGCGGCGGCCCGTCGCTGCGCGAGTTCCTCGGCGAGTGGTTCGAGTTCTTCGAGAAAATGAGCAACAGCTTTGGTTCGAGCCTGTTCAAAACGGAGATCGACGCTAAGTGCAACTGGAAGCTGCTGGTCGAAAACGGATTCGATGACACGCACGTCGAGTTCGTTCACCCGCAGACGCTCGGCACGGTGGAGTTCACGGATTTCGAGTGGAAAGGCGACGCGCGGGACTCAGCAGAAGTTCTTCTCCACGACGACGGCACGGCCCCCGATAGCTTCGGCGTCCCGCAGCTCAATCATGCGCTGCGCCACTCGGCGGCCTTCATCGACATGAGCGACCGGCAGGTGGCCTCGTTCGAGTCGTTCTACGAGCCGATCTTTCCCCAGCGCCCGTACCGCTCGCGGCAGTACCTGCACGTGAACCTCTTTCCCAACATCATCATCACCTCGCTGATGGGATATTATTACATCCTGCTCAACTTCGAGCCAAAGAGCGCGAGCGAGACGGTCATCCATTTCTACGTCCTGCCGACGATGCGGCCCGACGACGCGCCGCCGCTGCCGCACGATTTTCTCCATCACCTCGGGCTCGCCTCGCTCGGGACTTACACCGAGGACATCGCCATGCAGGAAAAGCTGCAGAGCACGGGGCCATCGGTCGATCGACCGGGGATCTTCGGCATGCGCGAGGATAAGATGAAGGCCTTCGAAGCAGCCTATCTCTGCGCGATGGGCATGAACCTCGTGACTGCCGCCTGACATGGAAACCGTCGCGCGCAAAAAGCTGATCATCTTCGGAATCGCGAAGCACGCCGAGATGGTGGCGGAGCTGGCGCGCACGCAGTTTGAGGTGGTCGCGTTCACGGCGAACCGCCGCTTCGTCACTGCGGATCGCATCGGCGATTACCCGCTGATTCCTTTTGAAGAGCTGGCCGAGCGCTGCGATCCGGCGACGCATGCGGTCCACGTGGCGCTCGAGTATTCGCGCCAGAGTGGGGATCGCGCTCGGTTCGTGGCGGAAGCCGAGCAACTCGGTTTCAGCATCGCGAGCCTCATACATCCGAGCGCGATCATCGCATCATCGGCGGTGATCGGTCGCCACGCGCTGATCTGCGAGGGAGTGCTGATCCTGCCGTTCGCGAAGATCGGCGCGAATGTCGCGATCAACGCGGGCAGCCTCGTCGGCATGTCGGCGGAGATCGCGGACAACGTGTACCTCGGCAGCCGCGTCACCGTGGAGCGCTACACCCGCATCGCCACGAAGTGCACGATTGGCAACGGCAGCACCATCGCCGAAGGCAAAGTCGTCGCCGCGCAATCGACGCTCGAGCCGCGCTCCGTCGTCACGCGCGACATCGCGGTCGGCACGCTCACCCATCCATTCCTGACCCGCCCTGGCCGCATCATTGACAAATCATCCTCCCGCCTTCCTGCCATCCCATGAGTGCCCGTCCCTTATCCACACCGATCCTGAACGACTTCACCACCAGTCGCCTGCGCAGCCGTTTCCTCGAAACAGCCGCGGCGGCGGCAGACCCGCTCGCCTTTCTCCCGGACTGGTGCGGGACGCTCGATGCTGCGCAAAGGAAGCAGGTCCCGATCATCTGCTGCGGAGCGAATTCGCTGGGCTGGTTCTTCCTCCAGGCCGCGACGGATCTGAAAATCATCGGCGTGGTCGATGACTTCAAGAAGGGTCAGGAATACTGCGGCCACACCTGCATCGGCATGCCGGAGTTCGTCGCTCTCGCGAAGAAAAACCCGGACGCCATCTGCGTGAACACGGCCCAGTGGGATCGCGGCGTGCGCTTCTTCGAAAATCTCGGCCGCCGGTTCAATCTGCGGATGCTCAACTTCGGGCAGGCCGTCCGCTATTTCGACTGCGACAAGATGGACTTCCGCCTCGCCGACTGGCGTCCCGCGATCGTCTCGCGGGACCAGGAGTATCTCGCGCTCGAAGACATGCTCTGCGACGAGCTTTCAAAGCAGACGCTCTTCGCGGTGCTCACGCATCACCTCGACAACAACCGCGAGCACCTCCTCGGCATCAATCGCGCCTACGACGCGCACTACTTCCGCTCAGGCCTGTTTGAGCTGCTCAAGGAAGAGGTCTTCGTCGATTGCGGCGCGGCGGTCGGCGAGACGGTCGATCATTTCCTCGAGATGACGGAGGAGACGTTCACGGAACTCCACGCCTTTGAGCCGGACTGCAACAACTTCGCCCAACTGAGCGGCAAGATCGATCGCTACCGCAACCTGCCGTTCTTCAAAAGAATCTCCCTGCACAACCAGGCGACCGGCGACTCGGATCGGAAAGTCGCTTTCGAGCACGGCGGTGGCGAAGGCTCGCGGGTCATCGATGCCGTGGATGGCGAGGGCAGCATGGATCTCGTGCGGCTCGACTCCGCGCTGCCAAATGGCGCGACGTTCCTGAAGCTCGATGTCGAAGGTCACGAACTCGCGTCCCTGCGTGGTGCTGAGCGGACGATCCGTGAGTGCAAACCGCGCATCGCGGTCTGCGCCTACCATCGCGACGACGATCTGCTCACGATTCCCGCCTACCTGAAGTCGCTGAACCCCGACTACCAAATCGGCCTGCGCCACTGCAATCAGGTGCGCTTCGACACGATCTGCTTCGCGTTTTGATTCCGCTGTGAAGCCGCTCATCGAACCTCGCGACTACACCGACTCCGGCCGTTTCAAGACGGAGCTGGAGCGGGTGTTCCTGCGCCGATGGATCCTGGCGGGTGCGACGGACGGCCTCGCGAACGACCAGGATTTTCGCTGCATCAATGTCGGCGGTATCTCGGTGGTGCTGCAGAATTTCGAGGGAGAAATCCGCGCGTTCAACAACGTGTGCTCGCATCGTTTCGCCAGGCTCCAGGCTGATCCCTGCGGCAATCGCGAACTCAAATGCCCGTATCATGGCTGGATCTACAACGAAGCCGGTCTGCCCTATGCGATCCCCAGGAAGCCGCTGATCGCCGAGATCACGCCGGCGACGCTATGTGACTACCGGTTGAGCCGCTGGCACGTGCGCACCGTCGGACCGCTCATCTTCATCAAGAAGGAACACGCCGGCGAGGAGTTGGCCGAGGACGATCTCGAAATGCAGTTCGGCGATTTCATGGAGCCCCTGGCACAACTCGCGTCCGCGTGCGGCGAACTGGTGGAAAACACCGCGCACGTCGTGAAGGCGAATTGGAAGCTCGTCGTCGAGAACACGCTGGAGGGTTATCACGTCGATTGCGTTCACCCGAATACGATCCGCAAACTCGGCATGACCGGCCTCACGAAGAACACATCGTCGGCGGAACCGACGATCGATTCGGGGAGCCGGTTCACTTTTGCCGGTCAGAATTCCGCGGTCTTTTCGCCGATGAATACGGAGGTCTCGGCGCGCATGGATCGCACTTACAAGTTCCTCGCGAATCGTCCGCAGAAGCTCGCGGGTTACCGGCACTACTATTTCTTCCCCAGCTTCGTCTTCGCCTCGACGCGGGGTGAGTCGTTCAGCATCCAGCGCATTCTTCCGATCGACGAAAGCACCACGGAGCTGACGAGCTTTCTCTTCGCCACCAACGGTCTCGGCGACCTGTCGAGGATGGAGGCCGCGCTAAGAAAACAATTCTACGCATCCGCCGCGGAGTTCGTGCAGGCGATCTTCCTCGAAGACGCCGGCATCTGCGAGCAGGTGCAGAAGAGCATCGGCTTCGCGCACGGCACCGGCGTGCTCAGCGACGAAGAGGAGCGCATCTGCGGCTTTCACCAGGCCTATCGCGCGGCTCTCGCAAATCCTTTCCAACCCCAACCCAACCCAACCCACATATCATGCAAGTAGATCAATTCGTCCGCCACTTTGAGAACGCGATCGAGGGCATCACGCCCGAGTCGCTCAACGCCGACACGCAGTATCACAAGATCGCGCAGTGGGACTCGCTCGCGCTGCTCTGCCTGCTCGCGATGATCGACTGCGAATACGACACGCAGGTCGGCGGCATGGAACTCAAAGCCTGCGACTCGCTTCGCCAGGTTTATGATCTGGTGATGTCGAAGAAGCTGGCCGTCGCCGCCTAGCATGGCCCTGGCCGCACTGCGTCGCGCGCGCATCGCCGGGATCGCCTCGGCGGTTCCCAAGGAGATCGTGTCCAACTCGGACTACACGGTTCTCTCCGAGGAACAGCGCGAGAAGATCATCAAGTACACCGGCATTCGATTCCGCCGCTGGGCGCCGCCCGAACTTTGCTGCTCGGACCTCTGCCAGGCCGCCGCGGAAAAGCTGCTGCCCGAAATGGGCTGGGAGCGCGAGAGCATCGGCGCGGTGGTCTTCATTTCGCAGACGGCGGACTATCCGTTTCCGGCCACCGCGCAGATTCTCCAGAGCCAGCTCGGCCTGCCCACGTCCTGTCTCGCTTTCGATGTGAACCTCGGCTGCTCGGGCTACACCTATGGGCTCTACGTGCTTGGCAGTTTGCTCGAAGCGGGCGGCATCAAGCGTGGGCTGCTGCTCGCGGGCGATGTGTCGAAGATGCACGGCGACTGCGATCCCGCGAGTGCGGTGCTTTTCGGTCATGCGGCGAGCGCGACGGCGATGGAATACTCCGAAGACTCGAAGCCCATCTACTTTGAGTTTGGCAGCGACGGCGGGGGCCACAAAGTCATCTACGTGCCCGCTGGCGGGAGCCGTTATCCGGTGGGGGCGGAGTCATTTCAAAAGAACGCGCTGGAGACTGGCGGAACGCGCGGCGACACCGACGTGGTGCTCGAAGCGGCGGAGATCATGAACTTCACGCTGCGCGAAGTGCCGCACTCGATCAAGCGACTGGTCGAACATGCCAACTGTGCCGTGCCGGACGTGGACGCCTACGTCTTTCATCAGGCGAATCAGTTCATCAACAATCAGGTCGCGCGAAAGATCGGCATCAAGCCCGACAAGGCGCCGACGTCGCTTTACGACTTCGGCAATACGAGTTCGGCGACCATCCCGCTCACCATCACGGCGCGTCTGCGCGAGCGCATCGCCGAGGCGCCGCAGAAGCTGGTGATGTCCGGCTTCGGAGTCGGGCTTTCGTGGGCGTCCACTTATTGGGACGCGGAAAATGTGGTGTGCCCTGAACTCGTCGAAGTATGACCAAACCCTTTTCACTCGAAGGCAAAACCATCCTCGTCACCGGCGCCACGGCCGGCATCGGGCGGCAGACAGCGATCAGCATTTCAGCAATGGGCGCGCGAGTGATCCTGACTGGACGCGACGAGAAACGGCTCGCCGCGACGCTCGCCGAGTTGCACGGCGGCGATCACGTCGCGCTGCCGGCCGATCTCGTTCAACAGGAGCAACGGGATGCCCTGGCGGGAACGATGCCAGCGCTGGACGGCATCGCGCACTGCGCGGGCGTGACGCTGCTGCATCCATTTAAGTTCAGCGACGAACGCCGCTATCGGGAGGTGTATGCGATCAACGTCGAAGCGCCGCTCTTCCTCACGCAGCGGCTCTTCAGACATCGGAAGCTGAACAACGGTGGCTCGATCGTTTTCATTGCCTCGCTCGGCGCTTTCATCGGCGCACGCGGGCACTCGATCTACGCTGGTTCGAAGGCGGCTATCGTCGGCATCATGCGCGTCCTTGCGCATGAGCTTTCCCGCAATGGCATCCGCGTGAACTGTGTTTCGCCGGGGATGGTAAAGACGGATGTCGTCACCGGTTTTGCGGAGCAGGTTTCGCCGGAAGTCGTCGCGGCGGATGAAGCGCGTTACCCGCTCGGCTACGGAACGCCTGAGGATGTGGCGCACACCGTGGGTTTTTTCCTCGCCCCGGCGAGCAAGTGGATCACCGGCACCAATCTCATTATGGATGGAGGACTCACCTGATGCCCTGCTCTTCGATCGCCAATGTCCGCCTCGCCGGCATCGCCGCCGCGGTGCCGCCTCTGCGCCCGATGGGCTGGGACGAACTCGGGATTCCACCCGGACACTTCAGACGTGCGCGTGCCTTCAATCGCACGCCAGTGGTACGGGCCGCGCAGTGGGAGCAGTGCCAGTCCGACTTCTGTCAGCGCGCGGCGGAGACGCTGCTCGAGGATCTGGCGTGGTCGCCGGCGGAGGTGGACGTCGTGGTGATGGTGACGATCACGCCGGACTACCCGATCCCCGCGACCGCAATCATCATGCAGGATCGGCTCGGGGTGCCGAAGACCGCGCTGGCCTTCGATCTGCCGGGAAGCGGCGCCACTTTTTTCCACGGCATGCAACTCGTCGCGAGCATGCTGAGCGCGGGTCATCTGCGGCGGGGACTCCTGCTCTGCGGGAAAGTCTCGAAGATCGTGGAGGGGCCGGACGCGGTCGAGAGTGTCGAGCACATCGGCGGGCACAATGGCGGAGTCTGCGCGCTGGAACACCTCCCCGGCGCCGAGCCAATGATCTTTCACTCGGGAGGCGATGGGTCGCAGCATCAGGCGTTTTACATGCCGGTGGGAGGGACGCGGTGTCCGCCGCAAGCGGAGATGTTTTCCGCCGAGCATCAGTCCGCGTTCGACAATCCCGCGGTGCAATTCATCCGCGATGTCAGTGCCTGCGACGAGGTGGCGGGCCGCGAGCTCCCTCGATCCGCGCGGGCGGTGCTGGCCGCTGCGGGCAAGGACTTGGCGGAGGTGGATTTCTGCTTCGTGCAGCCGATGGGTCTCGAGGCCGAGGAGAAGCTTCGGACCGACCTCGGATTCCGGCCGGATCGATTTCATGGCCGCACGCGCGGATACGGCAGCGGCGGATCGGGAGGCATCCTGCTCGGGATGCTGGCGGGCGCGGCTTCGCAGTTGCAGAGCGGAAGGCGGACTTCGCTGCTCACCGGGCTCGGCGCCGGGCTGGCGTGGGGTAGCGCGTTGATTCACACGGATCGGCTTGCTTGCCCGGACTTGATCGAAATGTGATGAGCGCGCTCGCGACCACGTCCGGCAATCTCCTGATCAACGGCCGATTTTTGCGCGGGCTCTGGACGCGGCTGGAAGGAGCCGCAATCTCATGCCCGGTGTGGGCCCAGACATTTGCCGCCGATCGCTGGCGGGTGCGCTATGCGGCACCGGCGGGCGGCGAGGTCACACAGGCTTGTGCGGAGGATGTTCCCGAGGGTGTGGCGGCTGAAAACAGTCTCGAAATCCGCGGCCACGACGGCGTTCAGCACGAGGTGCTGGTCGGGCAAAATATTGAGGCGGATGAGGCGGCAAACTATCGCAGCCCGCTTCGCTTTTCCGCGTGGTTGATGTGCGGGCATCCGAGCCTTTCCGAATGCGAGGCGGCGCTCGTTCTCGGCAGCCCGACGACGCCGGATGTCTTTGATTCATCCGCGGAAACGGTGCTGCGCACTTCGCTCAAGAATCTCCCCGTGAATCGCTGGACAAGCGTCGAACTCACGATCGACGCGGCGGCGTTCCGCGCGACCGGATTGCGCGTGGAACTCGCGTTCCCGGCAACCGTTTTGAGCCACGCGGGCGCTCGGGTGCGGATCACCGAGGTGAGCCTGTCGCGGGTCGCCACCGGTCTTCCCGTGGATCGTCCGCCGGCGTTGGAGAGAATTCTCGCCCGGCGGTTTTTCCAGCGGCACGACGGCACGAATATCAACGCGATCGGTCGCGCGCTGACGTGCAATCCGCACGAACTCTTCTTCCAGTTCTCCTTTCCAGAAATGCGCGCCGCACCCGCCTGCACGCTCTCGCAGGACAATGCCGAGCTCTGCGTCTTCTCCGCCGACGGCCAGCCGCAATCCGGTTTCGCTTACGACGCGGCCTTTGGTGCGCGCAGCACGGTGATCATTCGCGCGACGAAACTGCGCCACCAACTTCGCGACGGGTACCTCGCGTTCCGCGGCTCTCGCGGAGCCATCCTGCTGGACGCCGAGTTATGACGCGCTACCGCTCCATCGAGCATGGCATTGAACTCGTCGAGGATGGCCGTTCGACCTTCATTCGATCCGACGCAGCGAGCAGTGCGTGGCGCGATTACCTCGCGTGGAGCGCCATCGGGAATCTACCCGAATCTCCCAGGCCGCGGCCATTTGCGTTCAAGGCCGGAGCGACCCGGGACCTCTGGATCATCGGTGCGGGCGGGTTCGGGCGGGAGGTTTTCTCGATGACGCATTCCGCGCGCGGGGCCGATGTCGAGTGGCGGGTCGCGGGGTTTCTCAACGACATCCAGAACGCTCTCGACGGCTTCGACGGGTTTCCCGCCATCGCCGGCGGGACGGACTACGAACCGCAGCCCAACGACGTTTTCATCTGCGCGATCGGCGATGTGAATGGACGACGGTTTGTCTGTGAAAGGATCCGCGCGCGCGGTGCGGAGTTCATCAATATCATCAGCGAACGCGCGCTCATCTCCGGTGCGGCGGAACTCGGTGCCGGCATCATCGTCGAGGCATTCACCGGCATCGCTGCGAATGCGCGGGTGGGGGATTTTACGACGATCCTCGGGCACACCACGGTCGGGCACGATGTGACGATCGGCCGCTATTCGCAGATCAGCCCTTACTGCGATATCCACGGCTGGGCCGAGATCGGCGAGGGCTGCCTGATCGGCAGCCACGCGGTCATTTTGACGAAGGTCAAAATCGGCGCGGGCGCCACGGTCGGCGCCGGCAGCGTGGTGATCAGCGACGTGCCGCCCGGCGCCACCGTCTTCGGCGTGCCGGCAAAACGCATCCAATAACTCTCCCCATGGCCATCCCTCAAAAATCCCGATCACACAAAGAACGCCCCACGGTGTTGCCGCTCCAGATCATCGCGCCGAGTGAAGCTCCCATCGTGGACGACCGAATGCCGGCGATCCTCGGTGGCGAGGTGGCGTTCGAGGAAGCGCTGCATGTGGGCCGACCGAATGTCGGCGATCGCGCCCGGTTGCAAGAACGCTTCGACGCGATGCTCGATGCACGCTGGTTTTCCAATGGCGGCCCGCTGGTGCAGGAATTCGAGGAACGCATCGCGCGGCACCTCGGCGTGAAGCATTGCCTCGCGACGTGCAACGGCACGACGGCGCTGATGCTGGCGATCCGCGGGCTCGACATGAAGGGAGAGGTGATCGTGCCGTCGTTCACCTTCGTGGCCACGGCGCACGCGCTCCAATGGCAGCAGACGAAACCGGTCTTCTGCGACATCGATCCGGTGACGCACAATCTCGACCCGGCCGACGTGGAGCGGCGGATCACGCCGGCGACCACGGGCATCATCGGCGTGCATCTCTGGGGGCGGCCATGCGATACGACGGCGCTCGAAGACATCGCCCAGCGGCATGGATTGAAACTCCTCCTTGATGCGAGCCATGCCTTCGATTGCACTTCCGGGGGGCGGATGATCGGAAGCTTCGGCGACGCCGAGGTCTTCAGCTTTCACGCGACAAAATTCCTGAACACCTTCGAGGGTGGCGCCGTGGTGACGAACAACGACGAAGTCGCCAGCAAGCTGCGGCTGATGCGGAACTTCGGGTTCACCGGATATGACACCGTCGAGTATCTCGGCATGAATGCGAAGATGACCGAGGTCTGCGCGGCAATGGGCCTGACGGGACTCGAAAGCATCGATCAATTCATCGCGGTGAACCGCCGCAATCACGTCGGCTACCGGACGCAGCTCGCCGGGTTGCCCGGCCTGCGCGTGATTCCTTTTCCCGAGGGCGAACACTCGAACTTCCAGTACGTCATCCTGGAGATCGACCCTGCTGAGTGTCCGTTGAATCGCGATGAACTCCTCCGCGTTCTGCACGCAGACAACATTCTCGCGCGGCGCTATTTCTTCCCCGGCTGCCATCGCATGGAGCCGTATCGCGCGCTTTTCCCGGACTGCGTGCTGCCGGTCACGGAGCGACTTTCCGAGCGGGTGCTGGCGCTTCCGACGGGCACCGCGGTCGGTCACGGCGAGGTGGAAATGGTCGCGTCGGTGATTCGCGCCGCGTTGCGCGAGGCGGCGGCGATCAAGCAACGGCTGGCCGTTTGAGCGGACCGGATCGACGGGCTGACTCGTGACAGCGGGTTTCCCTTCGGGTGTGATGAGATGTGGTGCAAGCTTGGGCCGGTGCGGGGATGGAGGGTTGGCCAGGGCGGGGCAACGCAAGCGCACATCATCGGTGGAAAGGCAACATGGAGGGACACGCTCCGTCGTGTCCCTGGATCCGCAGTGCGGCGCCTGCCGCCCTGGTATCTTGGAAAAGAGATTCTGGGACACGACGGAGCGTGTCCCTCCAGCCGGGATCTGGGACACGACGGAGCGTGTCCCTCCAGCAGTCGCAAACTTCGCGGCTGGACCAGGTTTAATCACCTTTCGGGATCGGGAAATTTTTGTTCCCACACCCGGCGTCGCCGGTATGCTCCTGCCCCACTTGTTCCCAAGCCCGTGTGCGCTGGGGGATGCCACCTTCGAGCATAGACTGATGAGTTCCAAATTGATGAAAGGCGTTGGCGTGGTTCCCAAAGATCGGGAACTGCGTCTGATCGACCACCCTGAACCGGAGATCACCTCCCCCGATGAGGTCAAAATCCGCACTATCGAGGTGGGAATTTGCGGCACCGATCGGGAGATTTGCACCTTCGCCTACGGCCAGCCGCCCGGGGGTGGCGAGTATCTCGTGCTCGGGCACGAATGTCTGGGCGAGGTGATCGAGGTCGGCTCCAGCGTGAAGGGCCTGAAGAAAGGTGACCTGGTAGTGCCGAGTGTGCGCCGGCCGTGCGGCGATCCTGCGTGCGTGCCATGCCGCGAGGGGCGGCAGGATTTTTGTGAAACGTGGCGCTTTACCGAGCGAGGCATCAATCAGCGACATGGGTTCATGACGAGTTACTTCGTCGAGGAGGCCGCGTACCTGACGCTCGTGCCGGATTCGCTGCGCGATGTGGCGGTGATGGCGGAGCCGCTCACCGTGGCGGAGAAGGGGATCGATCAAGCCTGGCAGGTGCAGAAGCGCGTGCCTGGCTGGGAGTACCCCAATGGCGACGGCAAAGGGCGGGGGCATGGCCGCACCGCGGTGGTGCTCGGTGCGGGGCCGATCGGGTTGCTCGGAGCGATGAAGCTGCTCGTCGAGGGCTTTCGCGTCTTCGTGTATTCGCGTTCGCCGAAGCCAAATTTCAAAGCGGATCTCGCGGACGCCATCGGCGCGCCTTACATCTCCGCGGTGACCACGAGTGTGGATGATCTGGCGCAGCAGATCGGCAACATCGACCTCATCTACGAGGCCGTGGGCGAAGGGCATGTGTCGTTCGACCTCATGCGCGTGCTCGGGATCAATGGCGTCTATATCTTCACCGGCATCCCGGCGATGAAGGCGCCGATCCCGGTCTATGCGGATAACTTGATGCGCAATATCGTGCTCAAGAATCAGGCGGTCATCGGCACGGTGAACGCGAGTCCGCAGGCGTTCGTCGATGCGATCCGCGATCTGGGTGAATTCAAGAAGCGCTGGCCCGAGGCCCTGAGCGCGCTGATCACCGGCCGTTACACGATCGACGCCCACCGGGAGTTGCTCGTGGGCAAGGCCAAGGGGATCAAAAACGTGATCGAGTTCGCGTAGGGTGTGATGGAAAGCTCCAACCAGTCATTCCGACCGGAGCGGAGCGGAGTGGAGGAATCTCTCGCATCCGCGGGCAGCGGCGGTGCTGAGCTTTTGGTGTTGCTGCTACGCGCCCCCTCCGCCCGCGGATGCGAGAGATTCCTCCGCTCCGCTTCGCTCCGGTCGGAATGACGTTTTTTTTGAGTTTTAACCCCGCCCAAATCCCCGCGCCCACTTTTCACTCATGAGCAAAAATCCATGGATCGACGTTTCCATTCCCCTCCGCAACGGCATGCACGGCTGGCCGGGCAATCCGCCCACGGTCGTGACCATGCATCTCGGCACGGCGAAGGGCGATGTGTGCAATGTGTCGGCGATCAATTTCAACTCGCATACCGGCACGCACATGGATGCGCCGCTGCATTTCCTGCCGGGATCGAAGACGATGGACGACCTCCCGTGGGACGCCGTGATCGGGCCGGCGCGGGTGGTCGAGATCAAGGACAAGTCGGCGATCAAGCCCGCGGAACTCAAGAAGCTCAAGCCGCGCAAGGGCGAGCGGCTGCTCTTCAAGACACGCAACTCGGCGGTGAGTTGGAAGAAGCCGGAGTTCGACAAGGACTTCGTCTATATCGCGAAGGAAGCCGCGCAATACCTCGTGGACTGCGGCGTGCAGACGGTCGGCGTGGATTACCTGAGCGTGGGCGGATTCTACAAGGATGGGATCGAAACCCACCATGTGCTGCTCGGCGCGGAAGTGTGGATCATCGAGGGCCTCGATTTCTCGAGGGTGAAGCCGGGCGACTACGATCTCATCTGCCTGCCGATCAAGTTTGATCAGGGCGACGGAGCGGCGGCGCGGTGTTTGATCCGCCCTCGGTAGGAAGGGCTGCGGGTCGGTCGCAACTGACGATCCGGTAAAGGCGTGGAGGGACGCGCTTCGTCGCGTCCGAGATTCAAACATGGCGACCAGCTCGCTCCGGGATCACGGACTCCACGATGGAGCCGTTGATTCGAAGACTTCTTTTCAGCGCCGCCCGCGACTCCGCCGGCCGAGAGCGGCGAGCAACATCGCGAGACCGAAGATCGCGGTCCCCGGCTCGGGCACGGCGGGGGCCGAGTTCGTTTGCCCGGCCTGGATGGAGCCGCCGCTGACATCGTCATAGGCCCAGGAGATGATCTTGCCCGCGCCCACATTACTCATCTCCATATGCACCCAGCCGTAGTAGTCCGGTCCGGCCGGCGCCGAGCGAAAGGTGGCGCCCATGTAACCGGGCACATTGATGGGAAACTGCCCGGCCCCGTTGCCGAAGTGCGTGGCGGAGTAGCTCGCGCCGGCCACGAAGTTACTCGCGCCGTTGATCGGAGTGCCCGGCGCGAGGTTCACGATTTTATCGGCGCCGGTGATCACGGGCCGCAGCAGCGCGCCATTGATGATCTCCACTCCACCGAAGAACGGATTCATCCACGGTGCGGTATCAAAGTCTCCCGGCGCGACGAGGGTGCTCGCTCCGGTATCGATGCGGAAGTAAACGCCGTTGAAGTCGAGCGGGATGGCGATGTTCTGGATGCCGCTATAGACGATGGACGCGCGACCGGCGGGGAGGGCGACCGCGAGGAGCGCGAGCAGGAGGAGAAGGCGAGGTTTCATGGAGTGCGACGGGCGGGGGTGAAGGGACGGGTCAGGGCGCGATGATCACGCGGACGCGGGCGAAACGGGCTTTTTTCCCGCCGATAAAACGCAGGTAAGGAACGCTCACGACCTGAATCGTGCCGTCCGTGGCGAGGACGGACGGCGTCGTGCCGCCTGGCACCCAGCTACCCGGGGTCATATCCGCGCTGAACTCCGGAATGTAGGTCACTCCATCGGCGACATGATTTACCCGGCGGTTGAAGAGGAGGCGGAAGTCGATGCCATTCACGATGCTCTCGAACCCGGGGACGGGCTGACCCTTGGCGGCGACGGCACCGCCGCCGGAGAAAGTGCCGGTGTACTGGAGAAAGGCAGGGCCGGAGAGATTGTTGGTGGGATCGGTGCCGAACGCGAACTCGATGCCGTTGATCAGGGTGTCGCTGTCGAAGTCGAAGCTATCGGCGCCGTTGCCGGTATTGTGGTAGTCGTCGAAGTAGAACTGCCGCCAGGTCTCGGCCGAGGTGAACGCCACGACGGTGAGCGGCTGGATGGCGTCGGTGAAGGCACCGAGGGAATCGGTGACCCGCACCTTGAGCGTGTAACTCCCCGGCGGGGGCGCGCTGATGCCGAGGGTGCTGGAGGCACTGGGCGAGTTCAGCGACGCAAGCCCGAGGAAAAACTGGTAGGTGAGCGGTGTGTTCGGATCGGTCCAACCGGCGGCAGTGAGGGTGAGTGGATCGCCCTCGTGGACGCCGGTGTTGGGCGTCACGGTGAAGTTGCCGCCCGTCGGCGGCGTGTTGGTGGAGAGAGTCACGTTCGTGGAGGCTGCGGTGGCAGCGGCGTTTCCCAGCGCATCCCGGTAGCTGAGGGTGATGGTATAGACTCCGTCGGGAATGCTCGCGCCGCCGGTGATGCTCGCGATCTGCGGAGCGAGCGTGGGATTCGCCGGATTGAAGCTGAAGCTGTGAGCGCCGCTGCTTTCCTCCGTCGCCGCGAGGGTGAGTGTGCGGCTGGCCGCGCCGCTGAAGATGAGTTGCACCGAACCGGCCAGCGCCGTCTCGGGCAGCGATAAGGAGACGCCCACCGGGTTGCCGACGGTCGCGTTGGTAGCTGGCGCGGTCAGCGTCGGTGTCTGCGTGGTCGTGTCGATGGTGACATTGGCGGTGGCCGCAGTCGCCGGGACGTTGGAAAACGTGTCGCTGTAGCTCAATGTCACGGTGTAAGTGCCATTCGGGATGGTCGCGCCGCCGCTGATGCTCGCGACCGCCCCGCCGACCGGGCTGGCAGGATTGACGCTGAAGCTGTGCGCTCCGCTCGTTTCCTGCGACGCGGCCAGCGTGAGGGTGCGTGTGGCGGGGCCGGTGAAGGCCAGCGTGACGCTGCCCGCCAGCGCGGTTTCGGGCAGGTTGAAATTCACCGGCACCGAGGTGCTGTGGGTCGAGGCCGTAGCCGGTGCGGTGAGCGTGGGCGGCTGCGTGGCCACGTCGATCTTCGCCCAGCGCGTCGCCCAGCGGCCATCTTCACCGCTGAAGACGGTGCCGCGGGTCATGGCATATTCGTTGAAGATCCAGAAGTCGGAGTCGTTGGCGGGATCGACGCTGGTCCCGCTGTAGTCGCCCCAGCGGTTGCGTGCGCCGCCGAAGGTGCGCAGATAGAAGTCCGTGCCCGCGGCGACGGTCAGCGCCGGGCGCACCGTGCCGAGCGTGTCACCCGCCAGCCGGACCGCGGCGTAGGCGCCTGCGAAGATGGTGGGAGCCGAGGCCGAAAAGCCGATGCAGATGTCGCCGGCGGCGTTGACTGCGATGCTGGGGAAAAACGTGTAGGCACCCGCGGCGATCTCCTCCCCGCCGATCTCGCCGGATTGCACCTGCGTCATGGCGGCAAGCGTCGTGGTGTTGAGTTCCCAAAAGCGGGCGGTGACCTGGCCCGCATTCACGCCACTGGGCGGCAGGGTAGACGCAGTGGTGTAGAGCCGGTTGTTTCGCCAGACCGCATTGAGCGCCCGGCTGTCATTTGTCCAGACGAGCGAGGCCGTCCCCGATTGTGGCGCATTCGGGAATGCGGCGGCGGTGTCGATGTTCCCGATGTTGATGTACTGCTGGGAGAAAGTCGGAGCGGTCAGGGGATTATCCACCCGCACGACTTGCAGATATTCATTCGTTCCATCGCTCAATCCGCTGTAGCTGACCAGGAAGGTCCCCGTGGCTCCGGCGGGCGGAGTGCCGTAGATGTGCGCCGGCTGCGCAGTCGTCGCGGAACCGCCGCCGGCGTAGGGGTCATGCACGGTGAAGGTGCCTGCGCCGCCGGCGTAAAGCGGCGTCTTGTTGACGATCCACAGGCGAGTCCCGCCATAACCCCCGCCATTTCCCGCGAAGCTGAAGAGATTGTTCGTGATGTAAATGGCGTCTTCATCCACGGCCAGGCCGGGGTAATCCGCCCAGCGTTCGATTCCGCTGGTCGTGGTCTTGGCGTTGATGGCGAAGTATCGCCAGGTTCCATTCGGGTCGCTGTCATCGGAAACGGCGATCAGGATGCGTGAGGTATTGGCTGGCTGCGGCGAAGCCAGACCGTTGTCCACTTTTTCGAGGGTGACGACGACGAAGCGGCCGGCGATCTGGTCGTAGATGACTTTGGGATCGAAGGTTCCGTTCGCCGGAGAGAGGGGGGCAAAGAAGCCGCCGCTCGTCGTGCCCAGCTTCTGGCTGAGTTGCTGGACGCCGGCTTTGGTGTGCCATTCGATCGAGGTATTGACCACGGAGACGACGTGGTTCGGTCCCGCGGCGCCAATTGGGTCCGGGGGGATGTTATAAAATCCCGAATTCGCGGCGCCCTCGTCGAAGTTGATTCCCTCGATCATCGTCGCCACCCCCGGCGGAAAAGCCTCCGGCGGTGGCACGCCAATCGGTTCGTTGGTTGCGAGAGGTGTCACGCCGGCGCTTACACCGGGTTCCATACTGCCGCTGGAGGGCAATGGGTCGGCGGCTGGTCTGGGAGGTGCGGCCAGCAGAGAGACGCTGGCGCAGAAGCTGATGACGAAGTGGAGCATCAACGCGACGCTCCGGGAGTACGGGTTTGGGGGCTTCATCTTCTGGTGGGGGCGGTGTGGATTGGAAAAAACGATGGGTTAGTGCGTAGATCGGTGCCCCGGCGGGACGAAATCGATTCGTGATCTGAGGGAAAGAAAGCACTGGGGGATGGTAGAAAAGTTGACTCCGAAGATGCCGCCTGACCGCGCTCTGTGCTTACGGCCAATGAGTTCCTTCACTCTAGGGAGAACAAATAATGCGGCACTGACGACAGAGCGCGCGATATAGCAATTCTAGTCGCGCTCAGGCAAGCGGATACTTGCTAAAGGGATCCCTATTTCTCGCGACCGTTGCGATCCCGAGCGCGGGGGGGGGAAACGCGTCGGCGCGCCGCTTCGGGTAGGCGAGTGCGTCCCGCCTCGCAACATGTCGGTCCGTCGGGCGGCCCAAAGAGTTTTTAGCCAGAACGTTTCGACGCAGGGGAGGTTTGTCCGGGGCCGACGTGTTGCGCGGCCAGAGGCGCACGCCTACCTACCCCCGCCGCTCGCGAAAAAACGCCTGCAACATCGCCGCGCATTCATCCTGCCGCACGCCTTGGGTAATCTCGCAGCGGTGATTGAGCCGCGGGTGCTGGAGGAGTTGGAGCAGCGAGCCGCCCGCGCCGTCCTTCTCCGAGGGGCAGCCGAAGATCACCCGCTTCATCCGCACATGGACGAGCGCGCCGGCGCACATCGGGCACGGCTCCTTGGTCACGTAGAGTTCGCATTCATTGAGCCGCCAGTCGCCGATCACGCTTTCAGCCTGGGTGATGGCGAGCATCTCTGCATGCGCGGTGGCGTCCTTCAGCGTCTCGACCTGATTGCAGGCGCGCGCGATGACCCGGCCCTGGTGGACGATGACCGCGCCGATCGGCACTTCCTCCGCTTCCCATGCGCGATGAGCCTGGCGCAAGGCCTCGCCCATGAAATAGGTGTCGCTGTGGAGGTCGATCAGGGGTTCATCCATGGGCGCGTGTGGGCGGTGAAAATTGGGTTGCGCCCCTGGCGAATCAAGCTATTACTCCCGTCCCTTTTCCACCACCATACCGCCCACGCCCATGTCTATCATCGCCAAGATCAATCAGGAACAAATGAAGAAGGACTTCACCAAGTTCAACGTCGGGGACAGCGTCCGCGTCCACACCATCGTGAAGGAAGGCGAAAAAGAGCGTGTGCAGATTTTCACCGGCATCGTCATCGCCCGCAAAGGCACGTTGATCAACGCCACCTTCACCGTCCGGCGGATCAGCTACGGCGAGGGCGTCGAGCGCGTCTTCCCCATTCACTCGCCTCGCATCGCGAAGGTCGAGGTCGAGACGGCTGGCACCTCCCGTCGCGCCAAGCTCAACTACCTGCGCAACCGCAAGGGCAAGAGCGCCATGGCCGTCCGCGAAAAGCGGGTGATAGCAAAGTCGGCTTAAGCATCGCGCGGATTTCCGCCGCAGCGTCCGGCGATGAAATGCAGCCTCCGGCATGAGCGCGACCTGCGCGCCCGGGGCTTCACCTGCATCGCTGGGATCGATGAAGCTGGCCGCGGTCCGCTGGCGGGTCCGGTGGTGGCCGCCGCCGTGATTCTTCCGGAGAAATTCCGGCACAAGACGCTCACGGATTCGAAACAACTCTCGCCCGCACATCGCGAGGAAATCTACGGGGAGATCATGGCTCACGAACGCGTGGTGTGGGCCGTCTCCATCGTCGAGGTGGAGGAAATCGATCGGATCAACATCCTGCGCGCCACCCATCAGGCCATGCGCCGGGCCGTCGCCGCGCTCGCGCAGCTACCGGATCATGCACTCATCGACGGTTTGCCCGTGCGGCCATTTCCAGTCGAGCACACGGCTCTGGTCGGCGGCGACGCGCGGAGCTTCAGCATCGCGGCGGCGAGTGTCATCGCCAAGGTTACGCGCGACCGCATCATGGTGGAGATGGATGCGCGGCACCCGGACTATGCATTCGCGCAGCATAAAGGCTATGGCACCGCGCTGCATCTTGCTAGGCTCCGCGCGCATGGGCCTTGTCCGATTCATCGGAAAACTTTTCTCCCCGTTCAGCAGGCGCTTCTTCCCTTCGCCTAGCCCCGGGGAAAACGCGGACCAGTGGCTGGGACGCGAGGGCGAACGCCTGGCCGTGAGTTACCTTCGGAGGAATCGCTACAAGGTGCTCTATCGCAACTTCCGCGGACCGAAGGGCGGCGAAGTGGACATCGTCTGTCGCGACCGTTCGTGCGACACGCTCGTCTTCGTCGAAGTGAAGACGCGCCGCAGCCTCGCCCACGGAGCGCCGTCGGACTCTGTGACCCGCGCGAAACAGAAACTCATCGCCCGCGGTGCGCTCGCCTGGCTGCAAATGCTGAACAACCCGGAGGTTCTCGTCCGCTTCGATATCGTCGAAATCGTCATCATCGATCAGCGCACCGAGTTCAATTTGATCCGAGACGCCTTTAGTCTGCCCGAGCCCAACATCTACTAGGTATCGCGACGTCGTGGAAACGAAAAGGGCGCCCAACAACGGGCGCCCTTTCAAGTGAAGGTATGGGGGATGAAGGTTATGCGAGACAGTAAGTCGCCGGGGCGAGTTTCTTGATGGGATGTTTTTTTCCGGTGGTAGCGAACCACACGTAGATGTTCTTGTAGTTCGCTCCAAGCTTGGAGGCGAGGTCGGCCACCGTGATGCCCTGACTGCCTGCGGCCTTGAGTGCGCCGAGGATATTCGCGGACACCTGGCCTCGCTTGGGTCCTTTGCCAGAGCGGCGACGGATCGGTGCGGGCGCTGCCGGCGCCTTGGCCCCCGGGACGGCTTTGTCGTCGAAGAGATTTTTCCTGATGTCGTTGAGCTGCGTGACCAGTGAATCAATCTCCTGCTGCAATGCCGAGCGGCGCTGTTCGAGAGCTAGCATTTGCTTCAATCGATCGATTCGAGGATTGGTGGATGTCATGGGCCGACTTTGGTTTGAATCTAACTAGTCGCAAGTCGATTTTTCTGAGGTCGAAGCGCCCGGAATGACGAAGGGCCGCACGGAGATTGCAATCTACCGATACGACACTAGTCTCGCGCACTTCCATGTCCTTTGCTTCGCTCCGCCTGACTCTTTGTGCACTCGCCTCGGTTGTACTCCTCAGCGGTTGTGCAGGGTATCCGCCCATGAATCCGTTCTTCAAAAAGTTCGGCTTTTTCGTGCCGCCGGTTCCCCCTTTGGAGCCACCGCCGGTCAAGACCCCCGAGACCTATTGGAACGGCGAGGGAGCCCGGGGTGAGCCCACGATCGTAGTTCGTCGTGGAGACCAGCGCGCCTATTTCTATCGGGGTCGGAAAGTGGTCGGAGCGACTCGCATTTCCTCCGGAAAGAAGGGTTTCACAACGCCGACCGGTAACTACCAGGTGATTCAAAAAAACCGGCATCATGTCTCCTCGCTCTATGGCGACTTTGTGGATGCGGACGGCAGCGTCGTGAAAGCAAATGTGGACTCTGGAAAGGATGCAGCGCCGGAGGGTTCGAGCTTTCGGGGCGCAAAGATGCCCTATTTCCTGCGGTTCCATGGAGGCTACGGCCTGCACGCGGGACGGGTGCCGAATTATCCTGCCTCACATGGGTGTGTCAGGTTGCCGGCCGAAATGGCCAGGCACTTCTACGAAAACGCCGCGATGGGCACGCCTGTCCTCGTCGAGGAATGAGCGCTCGGGTCCCGCTTGCCGACCGGGGCGGGTGCTGCATAGTGTCGAGCTTCTTCGGGCAGTTAGCTCAGTGGTAGAGCGGCTCGTTTACACCGAGTTGGTCGGGGGTTCGAATCCCTCACTGCCCACGCCTCCCGCCTGCCTTTAGTTGTTCACGTTCAAATTCACCCGTGACAGACCGGGGCCGACCGTCAGCTGCCGGACGACGTGGTTGGTGGTGTCAGTTGCGATCCATGTCTCGCCCACCTGAGTGGAGGCGCTGTATCCACTTCCAGGTTCGAGTGTCGCCATCCAGTTCCAGCGGCCAAGCGAATCGAGATTGTAAAGAAACAGCGGACGGAAGTGGGCGTTCTCAAAGCGCACCCATGCCTCGCCGCCGCGATATCCGCCGACCGGGACCCGCTCGCCCGGCTCGTTGATCCAGAGGGTGTTATCCCCGCGCGAGATCCGTTCGCGAGCGAGGATGTTATTCGAGTGGTCCGCGGCGATCCATTCCTGGCCCAACTGGCCATTTAAGGTGATCGACTGTCCCTTGATCATGTTGGCCGTCCAAACCCACTGGCCAAAGCGATCGACCGAATAGACGCGGACACTCAGGCCGCTTCGATTGATGATCAGCAGCGGAGCTGCGACGGGTGTTGAGGGTCGCAGAAAAGGCAGATTGAGGAGCGGCCGCACCGGTCGCACGTTCGCCAATCCTTGAAACGTGAAGATGCCACCTTCCGGGACTGTCTCAGTGTATTCGCGTCCATTGACCTCATAGACGATGTAGAAAGAATCCCGCTCCCGCGAAGTCGGGTCGCCTCCCATGGAGCGCGCGTTGATCGGAAAGGAGAGGGTGTTATTGCGCACATAGGCGGTGACGACGCCACGCATATCGCGATAGCTGCTCGTGGATCCATAGCGCGCCTTCTTAATCTCAAGATCGGCAAGGGCCGCCGTGGTGAGGCATGTGAGAAGCAGAGCGACGAGTGAAATAACACGCAGGTTCATGTGTCGATTGAACTCCTTTGCGAGCATGACCGTCAAGAGGGCGGGCAGCCGTCAGATCACACGATGTGACCCAGTTGGGTGAGCAGTGCCTTCGCGCAGGCTTCAGCGAAGGCGGGATCGTTGATGGTGCAGTCGAGTTCCACCACGGGGATGTCGCGGCGAAGGCCGCTCTTGATCGCGTCGAAAAGCGCCGCATCGGCGTCGGGATCATGGAAGGGCTGGCCGGGGGCGCTGATCACGCTGATCGCAGTCTTGGGGAGAAGGACGGTGACCGGACCGGTCGAGAGATTTACTTTCTCGGCCAAGATGCGGCCAAGTTGGGCGCACTCGCCGGCATTGGTGCGCATCAGCGTTACCTGTGGGTTGTGCTTGTATAAGGTGCGGCCGGCGAAGCGGGCCGGGACGGTTTCAGGGCCGTGGAAGTTCACCATATCGAGGCAGCCCGGAGCGACGACGGCGGGGATGCCGCGACGCGCGGCGGCTTCGAGTCGCGCAGGGCCGGCGCCGAGGAAGCCGCCGACGAGTTCATCGGCCCACTCGGTGGTGGTGACGTCGAGCACGCCGGAGACGAGCCCGCTTTCGATGAGCGATTCCATCGTCCGCCCACCGATGCCTGTGGCGTGAAAGACGAGCACTTCGTAACCCGCACCCTCGAGAATCTTCTTCGCGTGCTGCACGCACTCCGTGGTGTTGCCAAACATCGAGGCGACGATGATGGGGCGGTCGTCACCGCCCGGTTGCGCCGGTGCTGCCGCGCTTTCCACCATGCCGCAGATGGCACCCGCGGCGCGGCTGAGGATCGTGCGCGAGATCCGGTTCAGCCCGGCCACATCGACGATGCTCGGCATCATCACGATGTCCTTCACGCCGACGTATTGCGCGGTGTTGCCGCTCGCCAGCGTGGAGACCATGAGCTTTGGAAAACCCAGCGGCAGTGCGCGCATGCCGGCGGTCGCGATGGCCGTGCCCCCGCCGCCGCCGAGTGAGAGCACGCCGTCGATGCGGCCTTCGGCGTGCAGCTTTGAGAGGATCAACGGGGCGGCTTGCGACATGGCGGCGACGGCCTCACCGCGATCGTGCCGCGCGACAATCGCGGCCAGATCGAGGCCGGCGAGCGCGGCCACTTCATCCCGTGAAATATCGGGTGCGAGCTGCGGCGGCCCATCGGTCCCGAGGTCGATCACGAGCGTGTCGTGGCCGCGAGCGCAGATCAGTTCGGCGACGAAGCCATGTTCGACACCTTTGGTGTCCATGGTTCCGAGGAGTGCGATGGTCATGGGGAAGGAGTCGGGAGTCGGGATGGTGCCACTGACCGATTGTTCCTGACTAGTGCTTATTGGGCGACGGTGGATTGCCGTCAGCACTGGGTGGAGGATGGACAGGAAATCCGCTTCGACTCGCGGGCGGTCGCGGCGTTTAATGTGCGGCCATGTCCGACGCCCCCACTTCCCTCCGCCGATTTGTCTCCGCCAGTGAGACCGAGCCGCAGCATCTCGAAAAGCAAGTCAACCAATGGTACTTCAAGGACGGCCTCGGGGACTCCGAGTCACTCGTCTTCGTCCGCGCGCGCTTCACTCCGGGAGGTGGCCATCCCTTTCACAGCCATCCCGAAATGGATGAGATCATCTATCTCCTGAGCGGCGAGATGGAGCAGTGGGTGGAGAAGGAGAAGCGCATCCTGAAGCAGGGCGACTCCGCCTACATCCCGCGCGGCGTGGTGCATGGCTGCTACAACGAAAGCGGCGCCGACTGCGAATTCCTCGCGATCCTTACCCCGTCAAAAATCCAGGGTCCGTTCAGCGTCGATCATTCGCAGGAAGAGCCGTGGTGTGAGTTGCGCTGAGCGCAGCGGGGGAATCGCACGGTCCTTCCCAGCTTCCCACCGCCCCGGACCCGAGTGAGGTTCGGGGGCGGCGCGCTTTCGGTCATTCCTCGGAAATTTACGCGAGGTCGAAGCGATCGAGGTTCATGACCTTGTTCCAAGCCGCCACGAAGTCCTGGACAAACTTGGTCTGCGAGTCCGCACAGCCATAGACTTCCGCCAAGGCACGAAGCTGGGAGTTGGAGCCGAAGAGCAAATCGACACGCGTTCCGGTCCACTTGAGTTCGCCCGTTTTGCGGTCGCGGCCCTCAAAGAGGTCGGCGTCGGCGGAGAGCGGTTTCCACTCGGTGCGCATGTCGAGCAGGTTCACGAAGAAGTCGTTGGTCAGTGCTTCGGGCCGCTTGGTGAAGACGCCGGGTTGCGCATCCACGACATTGGTCTTCAAGACGCGCATGCCGCCGACGAGCACCGTCATTTCCGGTGCGGTGAGCGTCAGCAATTGCGCCTTGTCGATCAGCAACTCCTCGGTCGAGACCGTGTATTTGGTCCTGAGGTAGTTGCGGAAGCCGTCCGCGAGCGGTTCGAGGAACCCGAAGGATTCCACATCGGTCTGCTCCTGCGAGGCGTCCATGCGTCCCGGGGTGAAGGGCACAGTGACCTCGTGGCCGGCATTCTTCGCCGCTTGCTCGACGCCGGCGCAACCGGCCAACACGATGAGGTCGGCGAGCGAGACTTTTTTCCCGCCAGTCTGCGCGCCATTGAATGCGTTCTGGATGCCTTCGAGGGTTCCGAGGACCTTGGCCAGTTGGGCGGGTTGGTTGGCTTCCCAATCCTTCTGCGGTGCCAGTCGAATGCGGGCGCCGTTGGCACCGCCGCGTTTGTCGGAGCCGCGGAACGTGGACGCCGACGCCCAGGCGGTCGTCACCAGTTCGGAAACCGTGAGACCGGAAGCGAGGATCCGGCCCTTGAGGGCGGCAATGTCCTGAGCGTCGATCAGCGGATGATCGACCGAGGGGATGGGGTCCTGCCAGATGAGCACTTCCGCAGGAACCTCCGGCCCGAGATAGCGCTCGCGCGGGCCCATGTCGCGGTGCGTGAGCTTGTACCAAGCGCGCGCGAACGCGTCGGCGAACTGGTCCGGATTCTCCAGGAAGCGCCGCGAGATTTTTTCGTAAGCTGGGTCGAACCGCAGGGCGAGGTCCGTGGTCAGCATGGAAGGCGCGATCCGCTTCGACGCGTCGTGCGCATGCGGCACAGTGCCGGCGCCGGCGCCGTTCTTCGGCGTCCACTGGTGCGCCCCGGCGGGGCTCTTCGTGAGTTCCCATTCGTAGCCGAAGAGGTGCTTGAAGAAGTCGTTGCTCCACTTCGTCGGCGTGGTGGTCCAGGTCACTTCCAGGCCGCTGGTGATCGCGTCACCGCCTTTGCCGGTGCCAAAGCTGTTCCTCCAGCCGAAACCTTGCTGATCGAGGCCGGCCGCTTCCGGCTCATCCCCCACGTGGGTCGCCGGGCCCGCGCCGTGAGTCTTCCCGAAGCTGTGGCCGCCGGCGATGAGCGCCACCGTCTCCTCGTCGTTCATCGCCATGCGGCCGAAGGTTTCGCGGATGTCGCGCCCCGCGGCGATCGGGTCTGGATTGCCGTCCGGACCTTCGGGGTTGACGTAGATCAGACCCATCTGCACCGCGGCCAGCGGATTCTCCAGATTGCGCCCGTGGATTTTGCCATCCGCGTCGTCGTCGGACACGAGCACGCCGCCGTCTTTCACGACGCCCTCGGAACCTTGGGCGTAGCGCTTGTCGCCTCCCAGCCAGACGGTCTCGCGGCCCCAATAAACGTCCTGATCCGGCTCCCAAGTGTCCTCGCGCCCGCCGCCGAATCCGAAGGTTTTGAAGCCCATCGTTTCGAGAGCGACGTTGCCGGTGAGGATCATCAAGTCAGCCCAGGAAATCTTCCGGCCATACTTCTGCTTGATCGGCCAGAGCAGGCGACGCGCTTTGTCGAGGCTCACGTTGTCCGGCCAACTGTTGAGCGGCGCAAACCGCTGCTGGCCCCGGCCACCGCCGCCGCGCCCATCACCGGTGCGGTAGGTGCCGGCGCTGTGCCACGCCATGCGGATGAACAGACCGCCGTAGTGGCCGAAGTCCGCCGGCCACCAGTCCTGCGAGTCCGTCATCAGCGCCGCGAGATCCTTCTTTAAAGCCGCAAAGTCGAGGCTCTTGAAGTCTTCCGCATAGTTGAAGTCCCCGCCCATGGGATCGGACTTCGAGGAATGCTGGTGCAGGATTTCGACCTTCAATCGGTTCGGCCACCAGTCGTGGTTCGTCGTGCCTTTGCTGGGGGCGTGATGGAAGGGGCACTTGCCTTGCGAGGCTGCTGCGGAGGGTTCGGTTGCGGATAGTGAGGCTTCGTCTGGCATGGTGATGAATGGTTGGCGTGCCGCGGGATGCAGCGGCGGGTTTGCGCAGGTTGTATCCGTTTTCGTCGCGATCGTTGCAATACTTGGTTCCTTCCCCGACCACAGTTCCCGCTGATGGAAATGAGTGGGACGGAACTGGGCGGCGGCGTTTCTTCGGCTGGTCGAAGCAAAGCGCTCCGGCGACGAGCGGCAGTGCTGCCGTATCTCGAGGAGGAGCGTTTGCGTTCTTTTCCGTCAGTCAAACCACTCGTCCCTCTCGTCGAACGCCGGGATTGCGATGTTGACGATCTTCAGCTTCCCGATCGCGCGATGCCGGCAACCGGGTTTGATCATGATGGAAGACATCGGTTTGATCGGGATGAGTTCGCCGTCGAGTTCGATGTGGCCTTCGCCTTCGAGCACGAGATAGATCTCGGTCATCTTCTTGTGGTAGTGCGTGCGCGAGTCTTCCTGGATGTCCACGATGTGCAAAGTGGAGAGCGTGTTCTCCGGCGTGGCGAAGGCGCGGCGGGTGAAGCCGCACGGGCAGCGCTGTGGGGGAATGGCGTTGAGATCGGCGAGGAGGTAATTTTTCATGGGCGGGTCGCGGTGGAGAATGATCGGGAGGATGGGGTGAAAGGCAAACGGCCGGGGCGGGGGAGAAATAGTTAGAGATCCTTCGACTTCGCTACGCTCCGCTCGGGATGACCGTTTGTTGTTTGGATCGCGCCGGACGGCTTCAGGCGGGGCATGGCACGGACTGCGGCGGTGAGTTCGCGCGGGCTCGGCGGTGCGGCGGCATAACGCGCGCGTGAGTAGAGGTCGGCGATGGCCATGATCGCGGTGCGGTGCCCGGCGAAGACGGCTGCCGCGCGCTCGCCGAATTGCAGCGGTCCTTCCCAAGGCTCACGCGGCACGCCCGCGGCCGCGAGTGTGCGGCAGAATTCCGACCACGCGCCCCCGGCTTCATCCTGTCGCGCGCGTCCCGGCCTCCGCAGCCACAGCGAGAGCGCCCCGAGTAGCACTGCGATGAACCCCGCACTCCACCCGGAGATTTCGCTCCAACGGCCATCGAGGCCCAGGTGCGCGAGGAAGGCGCGCTGGGTGTCCTCGTCAAAATTGAGCACGTGGAGTTCCCACTGGTAGTTGATGCCATCCCAGCCGAGCCGCAGTTCGCGCATGAGATCGCGCCAGCCGATGGCGGTATCCGAGTTGTTTCCGCCGCCTTGCTCGCCGCCGGCGCCGCGGGTCTGGAGAAAGGAGGCGAGCCCCGAGCTGATGCGATCCGGCGCGATGACTTCGGTCGGATCCACACGCACCCAGCCGCTGTCCTGGAGCCACACTTCGGTCCACGCGTGCGCGTCGCTCTGCCGCACGATGACGTAGTTGCCCATCCGGTTCAGCTCTCCGCCGTGATAGCCGATGATCACGCGCGACGGCAGTCCGGCGACCCGCATGAGCGTGGCGAAAGCGGCGGCATAGTGTTCGCAGAAGCCGACCCGGCGCTGAAACAGGAAATCGTCCAGCGCGTCTTTCCCATACGTGCCGGGGCTCAGCGAGTAGCTGAACTTTTCCTCGTGAAAATGATGGAGCGCGCGCTCCACGATCTCCCGTCCCCCGGCGGCTCCGCGCCGCCAGCCTTCCACTAGTGCGAGCACCTCCGGCGAGGCGCGCACTGCCGGGGCGAGCGCCGCGCGCATCTGATCCGCGGGCAAGGCGAGCTCATGATTCTCCGGGCGCGAAATGATCTCGTAGTACAGCGGATTGAAGATGAGGCGCGGATTGAGCAGGTATCCGCCGGGCATGAGATCAAACTTCGGCGCATTGCCCGTGGGCCGATCGAGCGCGAAGATCCACCGCCCGCCGTGCGGCTGGAGGCTGATGCGCTGGCGGATGGCGGGTCCGCCGAGCTGGCCGGTGCGGCGTTCGAGCGGGAGCTGGGGACCGATGACCCAGGTCAACTCATCGCCGCGCCAGAGCACCGCGCCGCGCCAGTACATCTGGGAGATGGGCGGCGTATTGCCATCGGGGAATTCGACGCGAAACGCGGGATCATCGTTCAGCGCGAGCGACGAGATGCTGCCGGGCGAAAGGCGATCCGACATGCCGCCGGTGCCGAGCAACGAGCGGCTGAACTGGAAACGGAACCCGGTGGACGTGCGCGGAAAGAACAGGAAGAGAAGAACGATGATCGGGAGCGCCTGCGCCAGCAACGTTGCCCCGAGCCGGATCGGGCGCGCGGCGCCGCCGGTCTCCGCGCCGCGATGGAAGCGGACGAGCGTGGCGGTGATCAGGACGAAGACCGCGCCGACGTAGAGCCAGAGCAGCAGATCCTGCGAAAAGAAAAGCGCGCAGAGGCAGAGGAAATAGCCGAGCAGCGCGAGCACCTGAAAGTCCCGTTCGCCATTGGTCTCGATCACCTTGAGGGCGAGCAGCACGATGAGCACGCTCATGCCCGGCTCGACGCCGACCATCGTGCCATAGGTGAGCGCGACTCCGCCCGCGCTGAGCCCGAAAAGCACGACTTTCAACGCCAGTGAAGGGAGCCGCGCAGCGCGTCGATTCATGTGCAGCCGCGCGCCGGCGCTCACGAGCAGCAACGCCACCGCCCAGATGGCGACTCGCGAAAACAAGGGCGCCGCGGCGAGCAGCAGGCAGAGGCACATCCCCACCAGCGGCGCGGTGGCGACGGCGCTGAGCGGCCGCGATGGGCGGAAGAGATTCATGCATCGCCCTCCGTCATGGAGAATTCCGCGAGGCGCCGAAGGCACGCGTGATAGTGCGCCTCGCCGCGCATCGAGGGCAGCGAGATGCCGGGGAGCCGCAGCGCGTATTGGCAGCCACCACGTTCCGCCTGCACCACCCAGCGGGCGAGTTGGCTGAGGCGCGCTTCGGGCGCGAGATCGGCGAGCGATTCCCAGTCGAGGAGCACCGTCGTATCCGCGTCGCCGGACCATTGCTTGATGAGCAGCGGCTGGCCGCGGGCGGCGGCCTTCCAGTCGATGTGGCGCTGCGATTCGCCGGTGCGCCACGCTCGCACGCCGCCGAAATCGTCGCCCTCGGTCCGCGTCCCATCGCGACCGACCCGCGCAGGCGCGAGCGACACGGGCAACGGCCTGCTGCCAATCGGAGCGGGATACACATAGTGCCGCGCGGCGAGCTGGATTTTCCGGCGAGCGGTGAAGAAGCCCAGCGGGAAACGGCTCTCGATCCGCACCGCGAGTGTCGCAAACGAGCCGCGTTGCACCGCGCGCGCGCGCATGATGTCAGCGACCGCGCCTTGCCGCGGAAGGGACGGGAATATGGCCGCCGTTCCGCCGGAAAGTGGCACGGCACGAATCCCAAAGTGCTCTCGCGCGCGGGCGCTCGACGCCCGGAGCGGCACATGGATTTCCTCGCCCACGAACACCGCCTGAATTCCATCCGCCTCGATCGTGACACCCTTGAGATTTGCCCAGGCATGGATCGTCGAAACCGCGGCGACCGAGGCGAGCACGAAGCAGAGAAGGTAGGCTGCGCCGTTGCTCTGCGTGACCCCGGCGTACCACATCCCGCCGAGTACCGCGAAGAGGCCGATCGCGTTGCGATTTGGCACCACCCAGATGCGCGACGCTGGGGGAACCGGCAGATCGTTCATGGGCAAAACTCCGAACATCCAACTCCGAACTTCGAAAATTTTCGAAGTTCAACGTTCGATGTTCGATGTTCTCTGGCGCTCACGGCACGGCGACTTCTTGCAACAAGCTCTGCGCAAGCGCGCGGCCGCTGTCGCCCGTCGCTTCGAAATCCTGTCCGAGCCGATGCGCCATCACCGGCACGCCGATCGCCTGGAGATCCTCGGGCAGCACCATGTCGCGCCCCTGCATCAGCGCCCAGGCCTGCGACGCGCGGAGCAGCGCGAGCCCAGCCCGCGGGGAGAGACCGGTGCGATGCCGGCGGCGGCTTGCTTCGAGCAGATCCTGCAAATAATCGAGCAGCGCCGGCGAGGTATGCACGGTCCGGACGGTGCGCTGGATTTCGCGCAGCGCCTCGGCATCGACCACGGGCTTGAGGTCGCGCACGATCTCGCGGCGGTCGAGTCCGAGGAGCAGCGTGCGCTCGGCGGCGCGGTTCGGGGCGCCGAGTTCGATGCGCATGAGGAAGCGGTCGAGCTGCGACTCGGGCAGCGGAAAGGTGCCGACCTGCTGCTGGGGATTCTGCGTCGCGATGACAAAGAAGGGCACCGGCAGCAGGTGCGTCACGCCGTCGATCGTGACCTGTTTTTCCTCCATCGCCTCGAGGAGCGCGCTCTGCGTTTTGGGCGTGGCGCGATTCACCTCGTCGATGAGCACGACCTGGGAAAAGAGCGGGCCGGAATGAAAGACGAAGCGCTGCTGTTCGCGGTCGAAGATGGAGTTGCCGAGGATGTCCGCGGGCAGCAGATCGCTCGTGAACTGGATGCGGCGAAATTGCAGATCGAGCGACCGCGCGAGGGCGTGCGAGAGCGTGGTCTTGCCGACGCCCGGCACGTCCTCGACGAGCAGATGCCCGCGCGCGAGCAGGCAGCCGATGGCCAGCCGCACCGCGTCTTCCTTGCCGACGATGACTTCATTGACCTGCGCGACGAGGGCCTCGATGCGGGATTTCATGGGTGCGGGAATGTCCGGCGGGCGCGGATGATTGTCGAGCGCGGGCGGGTCGAACGCGATTGTGCTTCAACCGGGGCCGCCTGCCGTGGCATTCGCTTGGCCGGTCAATTCCCCCCAACGTGCCATGAAACCTCTCCATCTCGTTCTCCTGCTGGCCACCATTGCAGCCTTCGGTTGCAACAAACCCGCCGACACCAGCGGCGACCACAAGGCAGCGCCCGGCGCAAAAACCATCGCCGTGATTCCCAAAGGCACGACGCACGTGTTTTGGAAATCGGTCGAAGCCGGCGCGCGCCTGGCGGGCCAGGAACTCGGCGTGAACATTTTGTGGAAAGGCCCGCTGAAGGAAAATGACCGCGCGCAGCAGATCGCGATCGTGGAGCAGTTCGCGTCGGAAGGGGTGAGCGGCATCGTGCTCGCGCCGCTCGACGACACGGCGTTGCGGCGGCCGGTGCAGGCGGCGATGGGGAAGAGGACGCCGGTGGTGATCATCGACTCTGCGCTGAAGGGCGAGGCTGGAGAGGATTTCGTGGGCTACGTCGGCACGAACAACAATCTCGGCGGTTTTCTCGCCGGCCAGCATCTCGTGCAACTGCTCGGCGGCAGAGGGAAGGTCGTGCTGCTGCGATATATGGAAGGGTCAGCGAGCACGACGGAACGCGAGGCGGGTTTTCTCGAGGCACTAAGAGGAACGCGGGCGCGTGAGATCGAGATCATCGTCGAGAATCGCTACGCCGGCGCCACCGCGAGCGAGGCGCAAACGGCCGCGCTCAACATGCTCGATCAACTCCGCGAGGCCGACGGGATCTTCGCTTCGAACGAGTCGGCGACCTTCGGACTCCTGCTCGCGCTGCGGCAGAACAATCTCGCGGGGAAGGCGAAGTTCGTCGGATTCGATACCTCGCCGCCGCTGGTCGAGGCGCTGAAGAAAGGCGAACTGCACGCGCTCATCGCACAGAATCCGCGGAAGATCGGCTACGAGGGGGTGAAGGCGCTGGTGGCGAAGCTCGAAGGCAAGGACGTGCCGGCGTCCACGGACACGGGTGTGCAGCTCATCACGCCGGAGAATTTGAATACGCCGGAGATTCAGGAGCTGATCAAGTAGGCGATGCGGGATCTCTTACTCTTTGTCCTGCTCCTGCTCTTGCTCTGCTGGGAGTCGGATGGAGCAAGAGCACGAGCAAGAGAAGGAGTAAGAAGATGAGCGAACTCCTGCGCATGGAAGGCGTGCGGAAGCGCTTCGGCGCGACGGTGGCGCTCGACGGGGTGGATCTCCGCGTGAGCGCAGGCGAGGTGCTGGCACTCGTCGGCGAAAATGGGGCGGGAAAGAGCACGCTGATGAAGGTGCTCTCCGGTGCGCACCAGCCGGATGAAGGGCGGATGTGGCTCGCGGGCGAACCGTTTCGCCCGGCGCACCCGGTTGACGCCCGCCGCGCGGGGGTCTCGATGATTTACCAGGAGCTGTCGCTGGCGCGGCATCTCAGCGTGATGGAAAACATCGTGCTCGGCATGGAGCCGTCGCGCGGACCATTCGTGAAATGGCGCGAGGTGCGGCAGCGCGCGGTGGAGGCGATGGCGCAACTCGGACGCGGCGACATCGCGCCGGAGACGCCGGTGCATCGGCTCTCCATCGCGGAGCAGCAGCTCGTGGAAATCGCGCGCGCGATTGCCGTCGGCGCGCGGGTGCTCGTGCTCGATGAACCGACGAGCAGCCTCGCGCGAAATGACATCGAGCGGCTCTTCGATCTTGTGCGCCGGTTGAGAGCGAGCGGGCTCGGCATCATCTACATCTCGCACTTTCTTGAGGAGGTCCGCGTGCTCGCGGATCGCTTCACGGTCCTGCGCGATGGGCGCAGTGTCGGGACGGGCGCGACCGCCGCGACGAGCAACGGCGAGATGGTCGCGAAGATGGTCGGGCGCTCGGTGGAGAATCTTTATCCCCGCTCCCGGCGAACCAGAGGCGCGGCGGTGCTGGAGTTGAACGAGCTCGCAGGATTCCAAAAACCGGCGAGCGCATCGCTCACACTCCATCGCGGCGAAGTGCTCGGGGTCGCGGGGCTGATCGGTGCGGGCCGGACGGAAATGCTGCGCGCCATTTTCGGCCTCGATCCGGTGCGCTCGGGGCGGATTACGGTGAAGGCGTATTCTGGAGCCGCTTCGCCGGCGGAGCAGTGGGCGCGTGGAGTCGGCATGGTGAGCGAAGATCGCAAAACGGAAGGCCTCGCGCTGGGAATGAGTGTTGCCGACAACGTCACCCTTTCGAATCTCGGGCCGTTTGTGCGGCCGGCGGCGCAGGCGGAGGCGAGCCGCAAATGGATCAGCAGGCTTTCCATTCGCTGCCGCGCACCGGAGCAGCGCGTCGGCCACCTCTCGGGCGGGAATCAGCAAAAGGTCGCCATCGCGCGCCTGCTCCATCACGACGTGGATGTGCTCCTGCTCGACGAACCGACGCGGGGAATCGACGTGGGTTCGAAGGCGGAAATCTACCGCCTGATCGACGAACTCGCGTGCGCAGGCAAAGCCGTGCTTTTGGTGAGCAGCTACCTGCCGGAGTTGCTCGGCGTGTGTGATCGCATCGCCGTGATGAGCAAAGGCCGGCTGCATCCCGCGCGACCGGTGAGCGAGATCGACGAACACGCGATCATGCTCGAAGCAACGGACACGAAGGAGGCGGCGTGAAGATCGATTGGAAGGCATTGCCGGCAAAGCTCGGCCCGCTGATCGGCCTCGTCTTCGTCGTCGCGCTCTTCGCCTTCCTGCGCCCGCGCACGTTTCTCACCGCGGATAATTTCCAAATCATGCTGCTGCAAACGGCCGTGGTCGGCACCGCGGCGCTCGGCATGACGCTGATCATCATCTCCGGCGGCATCGATCTTTCCATCGGGTCGAACATCGCGCTCTGCACCGTGGCGATCGCGCTCCTGCTCAAGCAAAACGTCTCGCCGCTGGTCGCCGCGCTCGGCGGGGTCGCGGTCGGTTCCGGGTGCGGGGCGGTGATCGGGTTGCTCATCACGCGGCTGAATCTCACGCCATTCATCGTCACGCTCGGCATGTGGGGCGCGCTGCGCGGGCTGGCGAAAGGACTCGCGAACGAGACGATGGTCTCCGCGCCGACCACCTGGCTGAACAATCTGCTGCAAAGCCTGCGCCCCGAACGGCGGTGGATGCTCTTTCCGCCGGGGGTGTGGCTGATGATCGGGCTGACCGTGCTGGTCGCGGCGATGCTGCGTTACACGCGATTCGGCCGGCACATCTTTGCCATCGGCTCGAACGAACAGACCGCGCGGCTGTGCGGGGTGTCCGTGAAGCGGACCAAGCTGCTCATCTACACGATCGGCCTTGCCTTCGCGGGGCTCGCGGGGGTTCTGCAGTTTTCCTATCTCACGGTGGGCGATCCGACCACGGCGGCCGGGCTGGAACTCGCGGTCATCGCCGCGGTGGTGATCGGCGGCGCGAGCCTGAATGGCGGCGAGGGTTCCGTCTTCGGTTCGGTGATCGGTGCGCTAATTATGACCGTGGTCGCCAATGGCTGCACGAAGATGAACCTCGCGAACTGGGTGCAGGAGATCGTCACCGGCGCGATCATCATCGCCGCCGTGGTGCTCGACCGCTGGCGCCACCGCGGCGTGAGCGGATAACTCCAGCTGTCCGGGAAGTCAGAAAACGAGCCGCAGATGCGCGAAGATGAAACGCAGATGCAGAGAGGGCGGCCTTCTCATCTGCGAAGATCTGCGTTCATCTGCGGCCGAATCGATTTCGGCTAGCCCTCGTTCGCTTCGAGGAAGCCCTGGAGATGGCACAAGCGCGTCGGGTGTCGCATCTTCTTGAGCGCCTTGGCTTCGATCTGGCGGATCCGTTCGCGGGTGACGTTGAACTGCCGCCCGAGTTCTTCGAGCGTGCGGCCGTAGCCATCGACGAGGCCGAAGCGCATTTCCAAAATCACCCGTTCCCGCTCGCTGACCGTGCCGAGGACATCGCGGATCTTCTCCTTGAGCAGGAGGGCGCCAGTCATTTCACTCGGATCCTCGGCGCCTTTGTCTTCGATGAAATCGCCGAAGCTCACGTCATCGCTCTCGCCGACGGGTGCCTGCATGGAGATGGGCTGCTGCGCCATTTTGAGCACCGCGCTGACGCGTTCGACCGGGAGTTGAATTTCGTCCGCGATCTCCTCCGGAGTCGGCTCGTGGCCGATGTCCTGCAGGAGCTGCTTTTGCACGCGCATCAGCTTGTTGATCATCTCGATCATGTGCACCGGGATGCGGATCGTGCGGGCCTGATCCGCGATCGAGCGCGAAACCGCCTGGCGAATCCACCAGGTCGCATAGGTCGAAAACTTATAGCCGCGGCGATACTCGAATTTCTCGACCGCGCGCATGAGGCCCATGTTGCCTTCCTGGATGAGATCGAGGAATGGCACGCCGCGATTCATGTATTTCTTGGCGATGGAAATCACGAGGCGGAGATTCGCTTCGACCATCTCGGTCTTGGCCTTCAGCGCTTTTTTGAGCCAGAGCTTCAAGGCGCCGTACTCGGCGTGAAATTCCTCCACGCTCAGCCACATTCTCATCTGCTGCTCCTTGAGCTTCGCCGCGTAATCGATCTCGGACTTCGGCGATTCGTGACGGCCCTTGGATGCTTTCTTCGGCTTGGCAAGTTCGCCCGACCAGTGGATCACCAGCCGGTTCGCCTCGTCCGCGAGATGCAGGAATCCCTCTCCGACCTGCTGTTTGAACGAGAATTTCGGATAGAGCTTCAGGATCGCCGCCTGGGCGTGCTCGAAGTCACGATAGGACTTGGTGTCGTGGTTCTTGCCGCCATGCCCGGCGTAATTGCGGTAGGCCGTTGCGCACTTTTCCACCGCATGCTCGAGCTGCGAGCACAGCCTGGGGAGCGTCTTCATGTAACGTTCGCGGCTCTCGATGGCCTTATCGAGGATCACGCGGTCGAAACGTTCCCGGCCTTCGAGGAGTTTCTTCGCGAGATCCAGATACGCGCGAGCCACGAAACCGAAGCGGTTGATGTGTTTCTGGACGTTGAGTTCGGCTTCCTCGATGCGCTTCGAGATTTCGACTTCCTGCTCGCGGGTGAGGAGTGTGACGTTCCCCATCTGCTTGAAATACATGCGGACCGGATCATCCAGGATATCGAGCTTCGGATCGGGTTTCTCGTCTTCCTCGGCATCCTCCTCAGTCTCTTTGGAGTGGTCCCCGGCGGCCGCCTCGATGATTTCGATTTCCATGCTGCGGAGCTGCCGGGTGAGCATCTCCAGGTCGGCGGGATCGGTGGCATCCGGCATTGCCTCGTTGAGATCATCAAAGGTGAGGTGGCCCTGTTCCTTGGCGAGCAGGATCAGTTCACGAAGCTTCGCCTGCATTTCCGGACGATCCATCCCGCTGGCTGCCGGGACTTCCTTTGGCGCCTTTTCCTTCTGGCGCTTGCTGCGCTCAGGGACCGTCGGGCGAACTTTCTTACTGGGTCCTGGCTTGCTGCTCTTGCTGGTGCGTCGCGAGGATTTGGGCGAATCGGATTTCGTGGATTGAGGCATGGTGAGAAAGACGATCATCCCCGCCGATCGAAACGCGGTCGCATTTTGAGGGCGGGGACAAGGGCGCGAAATATCAGTTACAATGGCGAGAGATCAAGGTGTTGTTCGTGGAATTTGGGCCTTTTTGGGGGTGGTCGCCGTTTTCCGTGGGAGAAAGCGCCCGCGCCCGCGACCTTGAATGACTTGAATGGGTGATCAGTCGGCGGCTTTGCGGGCGACGCCTTCGCGCATCGGCCAGTCGGGAGAATCGGTGCGCGAGGTGCGGAGCGCTGTCTCGATGCGGGCGAGTTCCATTGGATGCTCTGCGACGATGTCCTTTGTTTCCGCACGGTCGTTGGCGAGGTCGTAGAGTTCGATCGGTGCGCCGGGCTTGAGCCGCACGCCTTTCCACCGTCCATCGAGCAGCACCGCTTGTTTGGTCGCGCCTTCGTGGAACTCCCAATAGAGCGTGTCGCGTTTCGTCTGCTTCTCGGGCTGTCCGAGCAGCGTCGGGGCGAGGCTGATGCCGTCGATCCCCGCGGGTGCGCTCGCGCCGGTCACTTCCGCCACCGTCGCCATTACGTCCGAGAAATGCCCGACCTGCGCCGAGGTCGTGCCCGGCGCGATCTTCCCCGGCCAGCGCGCGATGAAGGGAACGCGGATTCCTCCTTCATAGAGCGCGCGTTTGATCCCGCGCAGTCCGCCGCTCGCATCGAAGAACGCCGGGTCGTTGCCGCCTTCCTTGTGCGGGCCGTTGTCGGACGAGAAGCAGACCAGCGTCTTCCCATCGAGCCCGAGTTTTTTCAGGAGCGCGAAGAGACGGCCGATGTCCGCATCCATGCGCGAGATCATCGCGGCCTGGCCTTTGTTCGGTTCGGTCCACTCCTTTGCCGCATAGACGCCGAGGTCGGGCACCTCCTGGCCGTTTTTCAGATCGCGGCCCGCTTCGTTGTTTGCGTGCGGCGTGGTGAGCGCGAGGTAGAGGAAAAAGGGATTGGCCTGCTGCGCTTCGACCCACATCAGCGCATCGGCGGCGAGCAGATCGTGGCTGTAGTCCACTTTCTTCGTGGCGTAGTTTTGGCCGAAGAGTCCCTCGCCGGGCACCTCGTTGCGCAGCGGCACGGGCGATTCGTTGCGGGTGAGGAAGGTGGGGTAGTAGTTGTGCGCGTGGTATTGATTGAGGTAGCCGAAGAAATAGTCGAACCCGCGCCGCGTCGGCTCGCTGCCGGAGCCGAGTTCGCCGATGCCCCACTTGCCGATCAGCGCGGTCGCATAGCCCGCTTTCTTCAACATCTCCGGGACGATTGTCTCCTCCCGACTCAGCGTTTGCGGCCCCAAGCCCGCGAGATCGTCGAACGTTTTGCCGCGCGCATTGCCCCGCACCGAGACGTGTCCGACGTGGCGCCCCGTCATCAGCACAGCCCGCGATGGTGCGCACACCGTGGAGCCTGCGTAGAATTGCGTGAAACGCATGCCTTCCGCCGCCATGCGATCGAGGTGCGGCGTCTGGATGAGTCGCTGCCCGTAGCAACCGAGGTCGCCGTATCCGAGGTCGTCGGCGAGGATGAAGATGACGTTTGGCCGGTCCGCCGCGCGCAGCGGAAGGGCGAGGAGGAGCAGCGTGAGAAACCCGAACGCACGAATCATGGGGCGTTACTTCTTCAGCTTCTCGATGAGGAAGTCGTCGATGCTTTTGTGCTGCACATCGGGTGCACCGGGATAGACCAGCTCGCACGCGACGCCGAGACTGCGGAGTTTTTCCTGGAGCTTCACGCCGTAGTTCGCCGTGTGGGTGGGATCCTTCTGCGGTTCGCCGAGCGCGGGCGTCGAGCTGTAGATGAGGTAGATCGCCGGGTCGTCGGCGCTGGCGTGTTCGATGGGTGAGTATTCCTTGATCCACGGGAGCACTTCCGCGCGATGTTCGAGGAATTCGGCGAAGCGGGTGTCGCGCGTCTTGAGGTCGTTGGGGTCCATGAAGCCGAAGGCGTGGCCGCCGTAGCGGCTGTTCGGCGTCCAGTCCTTGAGCTGCTGCGGGTCGAGCGAAGTCTGCGCACCGGTCACGGCGGCAGCCCACAGCCGCGTGGATTCGCGGGCGATGGGGTCGCTGCTTTTTGCGTCGGCCATGTCGTTGTGCATGGCCAGCCACAGGCTGCTGCATGCCCCCGCCGAGCCGCCCGATGCGCCGATGCGCTGCTTGTCGAGGTTCCATTCCTTCGCCTTGCTTCGCACGAACTGCAGCGCCCGTGCGGCGTCTTCAAGCGGCGCTTTCACCGGCGGCTTTACCCCTGCGATCTGCGCCTGCCACGAGTAGCGGTAATTGATGGAGACCACGGAGATGCCGGCGTTGAGGTAAGGCTTCACGCTGGCGCCGGTCCGGCCCGATTTGTCGCCACCGACCCAGCCGCCGCCGTGGATGAAGAAGAGCAGGGGAGTCGGCTTGGTGGACTCCGCCTTGTAGAAGTCGAGCACCTGCCGCTCGTGCGTGCCGTAGGGGACATTGGCCAGCGTCGGCGTCGGGCCGGTAGGCGCGGCGGCGAAAACGGGCGCGATCTTTTCACCCGCGTAGGCCACCCACGCCTCCTCGATCTTTGCCGCCTGCGCGTCGCCGCGATGGAAGATGAAGCGATGCCGCAGCGACAGGCGTTCGCCCGCTTTCAATTCCGTCGGGGTGTTTGGCTGCGTCTTGTCGAAGTCGTGGACAGCAAAGGGATTCGCGGTGAACAGCCCGTAGGAGCGGACATGCCAGCGCGTCGGGTGGCGGTAGCTGGAGGGGTGATTGAGAAACGCGATGCCGAGTTGCTCGCCCTCGACCGGGCCGTGGTAGTCGCACCATTTGGCGGCCTTGCTCCACGCGTCGCCGTCGGTCGCGCCTTCGCTGTTCACGATCTTCCCTCCTTGTTTGCTGTCCACCGCCATGCTCGCCGGCACGCGGATCGAGAGCCCGGCGTCCTTGCGATCCTCCAGCTTCGCCGGTCCGTCGGTGGCGACAAAGTCCTGATCGAAATCGATGCTCCGCGTCTCTCCGCTGGCGCGGAAGGTGAGCCGGCGATGTTCGGTGAGATAACGTTTCCCCGCCGGGTCCAGGTATTCGCACACCTCCGCGATCACCGCCCGGTCGCCCTCGGCTTTCACCTCGGTGAATTCCTTGTGCGAGATCCGCCCGAGCATCGGCAGCCGCTGTTTGCCGCGCAGCGCGTTCTTCGGAGTCTCCATGTATTCCTCGAAAGTCCGCCGCTCGTGCCAGGTGTCGCCGCCGCCGGTCACCTTCTCCTCGCCGGTGATGCCGTCCCATTTCTCCGGAAAACTCCACGCACTCGTGCCGCTGCTCTCGTGGCCGAAGAGGATGCCGCGATGATGCGGATGATCGCGCTGCACCTTCGATTCGCTG
>JANOAZ010000053.1:0-18917 GCA_031411395.1 Chthoniobacteraceae bacterium | reverse complement strand
ACCCGGTCATTCCGAGCGAAGCCGAGGAATCTCTCGCATCCGCGGGCGGAGGCGGCGCGGAGCCCGGGACGCGCTTGTGCTCCGCACCGCCGCTGCCCGCGGATGCGAGAGATTCCTCCACTCCGCTCCGCTCCGATCGGAATGACCGATTGCTTGGATTGGTCAGCCATTCCCATGGCCAAACACCGCTGCCCGTTCGCCAGCCGCCAGCTCCCGCCATTTCCCCACCTCCAACACCGCGAGCTCGAAGCCGCCGATTCGCACCCGCATCAACCTCAGCGTCGGATGTCCCACGGCCGCGGTCATCTTGCGTACCTGATGATTTTTTCCCTCCACGAGTTCCAGCGCGATCCACGTGTCCGGCACGTTTTTACGAAAGCGAATCGGCGGTTCGCGCGGCGGCACCACCGGCTGCGGCTCGAGCCGCCATGCGCGGCACGGCAGCGTCGCGCGCCCGCCGATCACCACGCCGCGTTCGAGCTGCGCGAGTGCTTCATCGGAAGGCACGCGCTCGACCTGCGCCCAATATGTCCGCGTGTGCCCGCGGCTCGGATGGAGCAAGCGCGCGTTGAGTGCCGCCTCGTCGCTGAGCAGCAGCAGCCCTTCGCTCTCCGCATCCAGCCGCCCAATCGGATACACGCCTTTCGGGAATCCAAACTCCGCGAGCGTGCCGTGGCGCGAGCCGTCCGGCGTGAACTGCGAGACGATGCCGTAGGGCTTGTGGAAGGCGAGGAGCAGAAAGGGTTGAGAGTTGAGGGTTGAGAGTTGAGAGTCCGCCGCGTCGCCGCCAGAAGCGTTGCGCTCCGCGCAGGTCTTGGCGATGCGGTTGCGCGGAGCGCACCTTTTCGCGGAGAAGTGGCGGCCTCTCAACTCTCAACCCTCAACTCTCAACTCGCTACGCTTCCCATCTTCGAACTCGAGACTTCGCTGGTCGCCTCGCTGCGCGAGCATTCGAGGCTTGTCCTGCAGGCGCCCACCGGCTCGGGCAAATCCACGCAGGTGCCGCAGATCATCCTCGATCATGGCCTCGCGAGCGACGGCGAGATCGTCGTCCTCCAGCCGCGCAGGCTCGCCACGCGGATGCTCGCCGCGCGGGTGGCGTTCGAGAGGAAGGGACGGCTCGGCGATGAAGTCGGCTACCAGATCCGGCTCGACCGCGTGTGCTCCGCGAAGACGCGGATTCGTTTTGTGACTGAGGGCATTCTCCTCCGCCAGATGCTCGCCGACCCGGGACTGCGCGGGGTGAGTGTGATCGTCTTCGATGAATTCCACGAACGTCATCTCTACGGCGACATCACCCTCGCCCGCGCGCTCGATCTCCAGGAGCAGGGCCGGCCCGATCTTAAGCTGGTCGTGATGTCCGCCACGCTCGATGCCGGCGCGTTGCAGAAATATCTCGAGCCCTGCGACCGGCTGACCTCGGGCGGGCGGACCTTTCCGGTCGATATCGAATACCTGCCGAAATCGCTCGGCGACGGTGCCGTCTGGGAGGCGGCCGCGGAGGAGTTCGACCGGCTCGCGAGAGAGAGCGAAGGCGATGCGCTCGTCTTCATGCCTGGTGCGTACGAAATCCAGCGCACCATCGAGGCGATCCGCCATACCCGCGCGGGCAAGGATTGCATCGTCCTGCCGCTTCATGGCGAGCTGCCCGCCGGTGCGCAGGATGCGGCGGTCGCGCGGTACGAGCAGCGGAAAGTGATCGTCTCCACCAACGTCGCCGAGACCTCGCTGACCATCGACGGCGTGCGCCTCGTGATCGACGGCGGCCTCGCGCGCATGGCCCGTTTCGATCCCTATCGCGGGATCAATACCTTGCTCATCGAACGCATCTCACGCGCCTCCGCCGACCAGCGCGCCGGCCGCGCCGGCCGCACCGCGCCGGGCCGCTGCATTCGCCTCTGGACCGAGCGCGAACACCTCGACCGCGCGCCGCAGGAGCTGCCCGAAGTGAAGCGGCTCGACCTCGCGGAAGTCGTGCTGACCTTGAAAGCGAGCGGTGTCGAGGACGTGGCGAAATTCCGCTGGCTCGAAGCGCCGGACCCGCGCGCCCTCGATCGCGCCGAGACGCTGTTGGTGGATCTCGGCGCGCTCTCTCCCCAATCCGCAATCCGCAATCCGCAATCCGCAATCACTCCCCTGGGTCGTCGCATGCTCGCCTTCCCCGCCCACCCGCGTTACGCCCGCATGCTCCTCGCGGCGCACGAACTCGGCTGCGTGCCTGCCTGCGCGCTCGTCGCTGCGCTCACGCAAGGTCGCAATCTTCTCCGCCGCGCGGAGGGAAAGCAGATGGAGGAGGACCGCGAAAAGCACCTCGGCGAAACCGGCGAGAGCGACTTCTTCACCCTGATGCGCGCGCATCGTTTCGCCGCGCAGTGCAACTTCAACCCGAACGCCTGCCGCCCGCTCGGGATCAACGCCCTCGCCGCGCGCGAGGCCGCGGCGCTGGCCGATCAATTCCTCAAGATCGCCCGCGACGAAAAGCTCGATCTCATCGAGCGCGACGACTCCGGCGAAGCGCTCCAGCGCTGCGTGCTCGCCGGGTTTCCCGACATGGTGGCGATGCGGCTCGATCGCGGCACGCTGCGCTGCGCGCTGGTCCATGGGCGCAAGGGTGTGCTCGCCCGCGAGAGCGTGGTCACCACGCCGCTGCTCGTGGCGAGCGAAGTGCGCGAAGTGCAGATGCGGGGCGACGTGGAGACGCTGCTCACGCTGGCCACGGCGATCCGCGAGGAGTGGCTGCGCGAGCTGTTCCCCGACGGCTTTGCGGAGACGACCGAGGTGTTTTTCGACTCCTCGCTGCGCCGCGTGATGGCGAAGCGGCAGACGCGGTTTCACGACCTCGTCCTTCACGCCGACCAGACCGACAAGGTCCCGCACGAACAAGCCGCCGCGCTGCTCGCGCGGGAAGTGGTGGAGGGAACGTGTCCGCTGAAGAACTGGGACAACGCCGTCGATCAATGGATCGTCCGGCTCAATCAAGTCGCCGCGTGGCACCCCGAATTCGAGCTGCCCGTGCTGGGCGACGACGACCGGCTGATGTTGATTGAGCAGCTCTGCCTCGGCGCCACGAGCTACAAGGACATCAAGGAACGGCAGGTCTGGCCGACCGTGAAATCATGGCTCTCCGCCGGGCAGCAGGAACTCATCGATCAATTTGCGCCGGAACGCATCGACCTGCCCAATGGCCGCCGCGCGAAGATCACCTACGACGGGAAGTCTCCGCCGACGATCGCCACGCGCATCCAGGATCTCTACGGCGTGAGCGGCGAGCTGCGCATCGATGGCAACCGCCTCCCGGTCGTCATCCAGATCCTCGCGCCGAATCATCGCCCGATTCAGATCACGCAAAACCTCGCGACCTTCTGGAAGGACAGCTACCCGAAGATCAAGCAGGAGCTGCAACGGAAATATCCGCGGCACGAGTGGCGGTGAGCGGCCCCCGCGGCGCGACAGCGCATTCTAAAAACGCCGTCATTCCGAGCGAAGCCGAGGAATCTCTCGCATCCGAGGGCAGCGGCGGTGCGGAGCTGCCCGCGCAAATGCTCCGCACCGCCTCCGCCCGCGGATGCGAGAGATTCCTCCACTCCGCTACGCTCCGGTCGGAATGACGGCTTTTTTGGAAACGCCCCGCGCGGCGCCGGACGCGCACCGACACCACCTTCTACTGCCGCTCGTATTCGCCCTTGCCGATCTTCTTGAAGATCGTGAACCCGGCCTTCTTCGCATCCACCACCGAGACTGGCTTGCTCTTGTTCGGCGTGCTGAATGGCGCGAGCACCTTGCGCACTTCCTTTTTGCACAGCGGACAGCTCGTCAGCGGTTCGCGGTCCATCGGGCGATTGATCTCAAAGCTGCCGCCGCAGATTTTGCAGTCACCCTCGCAGGGCTCGTAAACGTAGGTGGGCATGCGGGGAGTATAGCGGATTCAATTCCATCCTCTTCCTCTTTCTCCTGCTCTTGCTCCTGAACGCCGAAAGAGCAAGAGCAAGAGCAAGAGAAAGAGGAGGAGGGCGGTTACGCGGAAGCGCTGGCGTCGATGTAGTTCTGCCAGTCCTCGGGAAGCGGCGCGCGCTCGATCGCATCCGCGATGCGGCCCTCGAAGGCCGGCTCGAACTGCGTGCTCGTGCCATAGACCATGATCGTGTCCCGCGCGCCCTCGGCGCGGAGCGCGTGTGCCACGCCAGCGGGGATGACTACGCCGGCGTTGTTCGACCCGCGCTGGTCGTCGCCTTCGATGATGAAGCGCATCACGCGCCGCGGCAGCCCGGCGCGTTCATCGACCAGGATCATCTCGACATTTCCCTGCACAAAAAACATGGCGTCCCATTGCTCGCGATCGTACGGACGCAGCGCGTAGTTCGCCGGCTCATCGATGAAGAGGCGGCGAAACCAAGCCTCGGCCGTGGTGCCCTCGGGGATGTGGGGCGGGTGAATGTGGAAGCCCTTCGCCGTGGTGCCGAACATCCGCGCGGTCGCCCATTGCTGCGGCCAAAGGCCGATCGCGGCGAGCGGACCATCGCCCTGCCGTGCGAATTCACCGAAGAATCCGCGATGCCGCTGGGGGAATATCCGACGCCCAAAGAGTTCCACGCCCGGGATCCATGCTTCAGCCAGCTCCGCGCGTTTGGCGATGGCTTCGCCGGCTTCCAGCCCGCTCGTGGCGAGCCGCTGTGCCGGAGAGGATTGAGAATAGTCGCGCTGCGTGAGTTGATCGCGCGCGGCGGGTTTCAGGGCATGCCATTGGTCGGACATGGGCGGGAACTTAGCGGGCGTGGTGCGCGAAATACCAGCGCACCGTTTCATCGAGCCCCGCTTCGATGCCGGCGTCGGGAGCGAAGCCGAGTTCGCGGACGATCTTCGCGATGTCCGCGCCGGAATGCCGGATGTCGCCGGGGCGGGCGGCGCCGTATTCCACCGCGGGCGATGGCCGGCCGGTGACCTCGGCGACTTTCGCGGCGATCAGAGCATAGAGCTCGTCGAGCGTCGTCGGCGCACCGTGCGCGACGTTGAAGACTTCGCCGATGGCGTCGCCGTGCCGCGAGGTGGCGGCGAGGAGATTGGCCTGCACGACATCGCCGACCGGGCAGAAGTCGCGCGTGATCGCGCCGTCGCCGTTGATCCGGCAGGTTTCACCGCGGAGCAGCGCGGTGATCCAGTGGGGGATGACCGCGGCGTAACCGCCGGTCGGATTCTGGCGCGGACCGAAGATGTTGAAGTAACGCAGGCCGATGGATTCGAGTCCGTAGTGCTGAAGAAACTGGCGCGCGTAGATTTCGCCGACGAGCTTCGACGCGCCGTAGGGCGAGAGCGGGCGGCCGATTTGGTGCTCGACGTTCGGCTGGCCGGGGTCATCGCCATAGACCGCGCTGGAGCTGGCATAGACCACGCGGCGGACGCGATTGTCGCGCGCGGCGACGAGGAGATTCAGCGAGCCGGAGACGTTGATGTCGTGGCATCCGATCGGATCTTCGATCGAGAGCGGCACGGAGACAAAGCCGGCGTGATGCAGCACGTAGTCCACGTGATTGCTCGCCTCGCGGCACGTGCCGATGTCGGTCACGCTGCCCTTGCGGAAAAGGAACCGCGTCCATGCTTCGTCGCCCACCCGCCGGAGCACGTCATCGAGATTGCGCGGCGTGCCGGTGGAGAGATTGTCGAGCCCCACCACCGTCTGTCCCAGGCGGAGCAAGGTCTCGAGCAGATGAGAGCCGATGAATCCGGCGACTCCGGTGATCAGCCACGTGCGCGGCTCGGCCTGGAGTTCCTGCTGGAGAATTTGGTATGGGGTCATGTGGCGGCGGTGGGGAGGAAAGTCGGGCGGTGGGCGTTTTGTCGAGCCGCTTAGGATTTCCTCCGGGCCGCTTCTCCGAGCACGTGCGCGTATTCATGCGCGACACAGGACAGGTCGAAGCGGCGCGCCTTCTCCCAGCTCGCGCGCTTCATCGCGGCGAGCATCGTTTCATTCTCGATGACGTGGCGGAGCGCTTTGGCGAAGGCTTCGAGATTGCCGACCGGCACGAGGCAGCCGTTCACGCCGTCATTGATCACGTCGCGCAGGCCGGCAATGTCGCTGGCCACGATGGCGAGGCCAAATTTCAGCGCCTCGACGCCGACGATCGGCAGGCCTTCGCTGACCGAGGGCATGCAAAGGATGTCGCCGTCGGCGAGAATGGCGTGAACCTGCGCGGGTGCGAGCCAGCCGGTGAGCGCGACACGATTTTGCAGACCATGGCGGGCGATGGCGGCTTTCACTTCGCCCATGAGCGGACCATCGCCGATGAAGGTGAGAATCCATGTGAGATCGCGGAACTGCGCGAGCGCGTCGATGAGGAAGACGGGGTTTTTCTGCGGGTTCAACCGGCCGATGAACACGAGCCGGCGCGGCTGATTCGGAACGGCAGGTTCCGGCGGGGCGTCCCTCAGGTCGATCCCGTTGAGGATGCGCGTGACCGGGCGCCCGTAGGCGCTCACTGCGAGTTCCTGTACGAAGGAGCTGACTGCCGTCGCCGCCGCGGCGTCGCGCCAGATGAGGCGGGCGATCGGGGCGATGCGGCGAAACATTTTGTCCGTCTGATCGGGCACGCCGCCGGGCACGTCGCCGAGGTGCGCGGTGAGGACATACGGCACGCCGGTGAGCCGATGGACGGCCCAGGCGAGCAGCCCGGTGGGAACGGCGAAGTGCGCGTGGATGACGTCGGGCTTCCACTCCCGGATGTGGCGCAGCGTCGCGCGAAAGCTGGTGAGCACGTAGAGGCCCATCTCCGGCACGGTGCAGGTATCCGGCACGCGGCGCAGGCTGGCGGTGCGGAAGACTTCCACGCCGGCGATCGTCTCGCGCGTCGAGCGCCAGCCGAGCGCTGCGGTCTGCACGCGCACCTCATGGCCGCGCGCGACGAGCTGCTCGGCCACGGCTTTGGCCACGTTCCCGCCGCCGCCGCCGATGGGCGGATATTCGTAGCAGAGGACGAGGATTCTCATGGAATGTGGAATGCGGAATGCGGAGTGCGGAATGAAAGAACGCGGACCGCCGCCATTCCGCATTCCGCATTCCGCAATCCGCAATCCGCATTTCATTTCTTCAGCCATTCGCTCAGGACCCAGTAGCTCCATAGAAACAGCCGCTCGTCGCTTTTGCCGCCGAGATGCGCGGCGATTTTTTTCTTTGCAAAGGTGATGCCGCCGAGGTGCGGGAAGGTGCGGGTGTGATCGAACTCGAATCTGCCTTCGCGCAGCCAGCGGCCGATCGGCATGCCGAAACCCTTCTTCGGGCGCTTGAGGATTTCGCGCGGAAGGAGCGGGGCGAGCGCCTTTTTCAAGATCCACTTTGTCTCGCTGCCGCGGAGCTTGAGCTGCCACGGGATGCGCCGGGCGAGATTGACGAATTCGATGTCCAGGAAGGGAGAACGCGCTTCGAGCGAGCACATCATCGAGGCGCGGTCGATCTTCGCGAGGATGCCGTCCTGGAGATAGACGTTGGTCCAGAATTGCAGCGCGCGATCGACGACGTTTGGCTGCGCGCAGCTTTCCCACGCGTCGATCGCTTCGCTGAGGATTTCCTCCTCGTCGGCGGGTTCGCGGAAAAGCTCGGCGAGGTCGCGCGGCTCCAGCGCGCTCATCCAGACGGCGTTCCAAAGCTCGGGCCTGTAGCTCAGGCCCATCAGGGCGCGCTTCACCTTGAAGTCGAAGCTCATGTTCTCATGGCTCACCGGGAGGCGGCCCGCGATGAGGCGGATGGCTTCGTGCATCGGACGCGAAATGAACTTCGCGTAACGCTCGGAATTCTTTAGCGCGCGGAAGGGATCGTAGCCGGCGAAGAGCTCGTCGCCGCCGTCGCCGCCGAGCGCCACGGTGACGTGCTGGCGTGTGAAGCGCGAGAGCAGGCAGGTGGGCAGGAGCGAGCCGTCGCCGAAGGGTTCGTCGAGCTTGCCGATGATCTCGGGGAGCAGCGCGACGCTCTTGTCGAGGTCGAGAATTTCCTCGTGGTGCGCGGTGCCGAGCTTCTTCGCGACGAGGCGCGCGTAGCTGCTTTCGTCGAAGGAGGCTTCGTTGAAGCCGATGCTGAAGGTGTTGAGTTGCCCCGCGGGAACGTGCTTCGCCGCGAGCGCGGCGATGGCGGAGGAATCGAGTCCGCCGCTTAGGAAAACCCCGAGCGGCACATCGGACATCAGCCGGCGCTGGACGGCGCGTTCGAGAGTCGCGCGGATTTCTTCGCAGAGTGCTTTTTCCTTCGCCGCGAGGCGGTGATCGGGCTCCAGGACAAACTCCCACCACTTCCACACCGTCAGCTTTCCGCGGAGCGGGCCGCTGCTTTCCATCGCGGCGACGGCGTCCAGTTCGTAGCTGAACGAATGGCCGCCGGGCAGCTTCCACACGCGCTCGTAGATGCTGCGCGGCGCGGGGACGTAGCAGTAGGCGAAGTATTTCTTGAGCGACAACGGCGAGATCTCGCGCGGGCAGCGCGGGTGTTCGAGGAGGGCGGGGAGTTCGCTGGCGAAGCCGAGGGTCGCGCCTTCGTGGAAGTAATAGAGTGGCTTCTTGCCGAAGCGGTCGCGGCTGCCGAAGAGCCGGCGGCGCGAGCGGTCGTAGATCACGAAGGCCCACATGCCATTGAGCCGCTCGACGAAGGCGTCGCCCCACTCCGCGTAGCCATGGAGCAGCACCTCGGTGTCGCTGTGGTCGGTGAGGAATTCGCAGCCGCGCTGCTTCAGCTCCTCGCGAAGTTCGGCGTGGTTGTAGATCTCGCCGTTGAAGGTGACGCCGATCCGGCCGTCGCGCGTCCACATCGGCTGCGCGCCGCCACCGAGATCCACGATGGAAAGCCGGCGATGGCCGAGGAAGACGGCCGCACTTTCATCGACCCAATGACCCTCGGCATCGGGGCCGCGATGGCGGATCGCGTCGGTCATGCGCCCGAGGATGGCGCGGTCGCCCTGGCCGACGAACCCCGCTATGCCGCACATCGGAATTGCGGATTGCGGATTGCGGATTGCGGATTGTCGGAGGCGTCCCGGGCGCCTGCTTGTCGCTCGCGTTTGCGGCGCGTCTTAAATTCAGGAGAGCGACCGGTCCCGCGACAATCCGCAATCCGCAATCCGCAATCCGCAATCATTGCTCCAGGTTTCGCGTCGAGCGGACGAGGTACACGCTCTTGTTCTGACTCTCGAAAAAGGTGCGCACGATCATCTCGGCGAGCAGACCCATGAGGATGCACATGATGCCCGCGCTGCCGGCGACGGCGGTGATGAGCGGGAGCGGCGTTTCGACGAAGGACTTCGGGTGCGCCGCAAAGAACTTGTAGAAGACCGCGATGGCGAAGGTGAGGCCGCTGATCAGGAGGAAGAAGAGCCCCGCCGCGCCGAAGATGTACATCGGCTTTTGCTGGAAGCGATCGAGGAACTTCACGGTGAGCAGATCGGCGACAACTTTGAGCACGCGCTCCAGGCCATACTTCGAGCTGCCGGAGGTGCGGGCGTAGTGGCGCACCACCACCTCGGTGATGGCCGCGCCGTGCCAGCTCGCGTAGATCGGGAGAAAGCGGTGCATCTCGCCGTAGAGGCGCACGCCTTCGACGACTTCGCGCCGGTACGCCTTCAGCGAACAGCCGAAGTCGTGCAGCCGCACGCCGCTGACAAACGAGATCAGCCGGTTGGCCATGATCGAGGGCGCATTGCGTTTGATCGCGTTATCCTGCCGGTCTTTGCGCCAGCCGCTGACCACGTCGAATCCCTCGTCGAGCTTTTCGAGCAGAAGCGGGATGTCGGCCGGATCGTTTTGCAGGTCGCCGTCGAGTGGGATGATGATCTCGCCGCGGGCGAAGTCGAAGCCGGCCATCATCGCGGCGGTCTGGCCGAAATTCCTGCGGAAGTGGATGACTTTCACCCGCGCATCCTTCGAGGCGAGTTCGTCGAGCAATTCGTCGGAACCATCGGTCGAGCCATCATCGACGAGGATCAGCTCCCAGGGCTTGCCGATGCGGTCCATGGCCTTGCGGACTTTGTCGTACAATGGGCCGAGATTTCCGGCTTCATTGCAGATGGGGACCGTGACGGAGAGCATGTGCCGCGGAGGCTAGGGGCTGCCGGAAGGGGGTGTAAAGCCCCGGTGTTTTTCATTGCAGGACACCGCCGATGGCGGGTGAAGTCGCCGCCGCCCATGCTTTACGAAACTCAACGCGCCCTGCGCCGACTCTGGGCGGAAGCCGAGGCGCGGCTCAGCGACGCGCTGCCGTGGCGGCCGATCATCGCGCGCGGCGGGCGCGTGTCGTGGCGGGCGAAGATCGAGGGGCATGCAAAGAATATCCGCATCGCGAAAGGCGCGGCGGTGCGGGAGGGCGCGTGGCTTTCCTGTGTGAATCCGGAAGCGACGATCGAGATCGGCACGGGCACCACGATCATGCCGTGGGCGAAGATCGTCGCGGTGAACGGCCCGATCCGCATCGGCGCGCATTGCTCGATCCATTCCTTCGACGTGCTTTACGGCTTTGCGGGCGGGCTGGTGATCGGCGACGGCTGCCGCATCGCGACGCACGCGGTTTTCTCGCCGGGCAATCACGTCTTCGACGATCTCACCCGCCCGATCCGCGAGCAGGGCGCGAGCAGCGAGGGCATCGTGATCGGCGACAATGTGTGGGTCGGCGCGCATGCCTGCGTGCTCGATGGGGTGAAAGTGGGCGCCGGCGCGGTGCTCGGCGCGGGCTGTGTGGTGACGAAGGACGTGCCGGAAAATGCCGTTTGCGTCGGGGTGCCGGCGCGTATTATACGCTCGCGCGGCCAGCCGCCGTCGCCGCAAACGTAGCGGCCAACTCATTCAGCCACATGGAGATCACCAAGACCCTCAAACGCTACCGCCGCCGTGTCGTGCAGTCCGGCAGCCCGTTTCGCATCCTGCGGAAGGCGTTCCTTTACGCCAAAAACCCGGTCGAATCCGTGCAGCGGCTCCAGATGCGCAATGAGGTGCTGCGCGACATGTCGCCGGCGGCGCAGGAACAGCTCGCGCAGATGAATCGGGAAGGTTTTTGCTGGCATCCGACCGGAGTGGACGGGGCGCTGATCGACGAACTTTCGGCGGAGATCGACCGGCGCATCGCGACGCAGCCGGTCGGTGGGGACAATGCGACGGTGCGGAAATTTTGGAGCCGGCTGAGTTCCGCCGAGGACCTGCATCCGGACAGCATATTCGTGCGCTTCGCGATGCAGCCGCACCTCGTGCAGATCGCTACGGCGTACATGGGCATGGTGCCGTATCTTTCGAGCATTCAGGCGCTGGTCAGTTTCGGCACGGACAACACAAAGTGGGAGGAATCGCAGCTCTGGCACCGCGATTATCACGACACCAAGACGCTCCGCTTCTGGATCTATCTCAGCGACGTGACCGAACCAAAGCACGGCCCCTTTACCTACCTGCCGCTGGCACCGTCGCGCGAGGTGCCGAACGGATTTTTCCCCGGCCGCGTCTCCGATGAAGCGATGAACAACTGCGGCCTCGGCAAGCACGCGCAGGCCGTGACCGGCAAGCGCCTCACCTGCTTCTCGATCGACACCGCGCGCTGCTACCACATGGGCAGCCGCGTGGCGCTCGGCGAAAAGCGCATCGCCTACCTCGCCACCTTCAACACCCACGCCAGCCTGTATCCGTTCTGGAACGACATCCGCACCGCGGGCAAGAAGCTGACGCCCCTGCAGGAGTTGCTCCTGCTGCCCGGCCACGGCAATGGCGCCGGCGCGGCGATGGCCTGAAACCTATTCCCATGATCACCTCCATCAACGACGCCCAGCGCGCCGTCCGCCGCTTTCGCTCGCAACTCAAAGCTCCCGGCAGCCCCGTCCGCCACCTGAAGCGCGCCGCGCATCGCGCCCTGCATCCGCTCAAAGTGCGCGAGCGCGCCGAGGCCGGGAAGCGCTTCATGGCCAAGCTCTCGCCCGAGATGGCCGCGACCGTCGAGGAACTCCGCGCGAACGGCATGGCCCGCTTCGACGCGCACCTCGATCCGAAGCTGCTCGCGGAGATGGATGCTTATTACAAAAACGTCCTCCTCCCCCGCGCCGCCACCGCCGAGGCCGCGAAGACCCACAAGTTTTTCTTCCAGCTCACCACCCCGGAGGACTGGACCGCGGACAACATCCTCGTCCGCTTCGCCTGCCAGGATTCCGTGCTCGCCGCGGCCTCCGCCTATTTGAAGACCGCGCCCTTCTTCCAGGCCGTGAAAGTCCTCGAGTCGCGCGGCGTTTCCCAGACGAAATGGGAAGCCTCCCAGCTCTGGCACCTCGACTACGCCGACTCCCGCGCCGTCTGGCTCTGGGTCTATCTCACCGACGTGGAGTCGATGGAAGACGGGCCCTACACCTACCTGCCCGTGCCCGCCTCGAAGCGCGTGAGCAACAGCTTCTTCCCGCGCCGAATCATGGACGAGGAGATCGACAACTCGCCGCTCAAGGCTGAAGTGCGCTCCGTGATGGGCAAGCGGCTCACCGCGTTCCTGGTCGATTCCACCAGCGTCTACCACATGGGCAGCCGCATCGCCGACGGCCACACCCGCTGCATCTACTCCGCCAGCTTCCTCGACCCGGTCTTCCACCACACCGTGATCAAGACCGCCGCCCCGCTGGCCGGCGACCATCGGCTGCTGCTGGATCGGTAGCCGCGCGTTTATTAACCACAGAGATACAGAGAGCACGGAGAAGGAGGAACGGGGATTGCGCCAGACCTCTGTGTTCTCTGTGTCTCTGTGGTTAAAATGTCGCCGCGGGTGGTTCCACGCCGCATTCTAACCGGCACAACCTCAACCCCCTCCCACCCCGCTACCCGCCTTGTCCGCGGGGGAGAATTGCGTTGCCCCGCTGGCTCACTCTGGTAGTCATGGCGGGCCAATGGACACTCCTGTCTCTGAGTCGCCGCGCTGGTACTGCCTTCGGTCCAAGCCGAGGCGCCAGCATGTCGCCGCCAGCCATCTTCGCTCCCTCGGGATCGAGGTCTTCAATCCGCAGCTCCGCTTCAAGCGCCCGACGCGCCGCGGACCCGCGTGGAGCACCACCCCGCTGTTCCCAAACTACCTCTTCGCCCGCTTCGACCTGCTCACCTTCTTTCGCCGCGCCCGGTACGCCTTCGGCGTCCACGACATCCTCCGCTTCGGCGACCGCTGGGCCGAGATCGGGCAGGAGGAAATCGCGCAGCTCCAGGATGTCTGGAGCCATTCCGACGCCCTCCAGCCTCCACAGCCCATCGAGGTCGGCGCGCCGGTCATCGTCACCGGCGGACTTTTCCACGGCATCGAAGCCACCGTCATCGCGCTCCTTCCCGCGCGGCAACGCGTCCGAATTCTCCTCGATTTCCTCGGTGGCCTGAAAGAGGCCGAGGTCGATGCGGCGGCAGTGCTGCCGCCCATGTCGCATCCTCTGGCCGTCTGATCGGCCCGCTGCGACCCACTTTCCCGAGCCTCGCACTCCGGCGGGGCTCGACCACACACCTATTCATCCACCGATGGCTTTGTTGAAACTTCGACAACCGGCCAAGGGCGGCAGCTTGCCTGAATTTCCCGCGCATGGCTGATCCCGCCCCACCCACCGAAGACCTCCGCGACTGGGATCTCGTCCTCACCCCCGAGCGTCCGTGGTTCGACCTCCGCCTCCGCGAGCTCTGGTCCTACCGCGACCTCATTGTCCTCTTCTTCAAGCGCGACTTCGTCACCAGCTACAAGCAGACAATCCTCGGCCCCTTCTGGTTCTTCGCCCAGCCGATCCTCACCTCGGTCGTCTTCTGGGTCGTCTTCGGGCGCATTGGGAAGATCGTCACCAAGGGCGTGCCGCAGTTTCTCTTCTTCATGTCGGGGATCATCCTCTGGCAGTTTTTTTCCCAGTGCCTCATCCGCACCGCCTACACCCTTTCGGCGAATGCCGGTATCTTCGGAAAGGTGTACTTTCCCCGGCTTACGGTGCCGCTCTCCGTGGTGATGACGAATGGCCTCACCTTCCTCATCCAGTTCCTGCTTTTCCTCGGCATGTTCGGCGTCGCGTGGTGGTTCGGCGTGCCGGTGCATCCGAACTGGCGCGTCATCGTGCTCCCCTTCCTCTTCCTGCAAATGGCCGCCCTCGCGCTCGGCGTCGGCTGCATCGTCGCCGCGCTCACCACGCGCTTCCGCGATCTCTCCTTCGTCGTCCAGTTCGGCGTGCAGCTCGCGATGTATGCGAGCTGCGTGGTCTTCCCGCTGGAGGCGATCGGCCCCGACACCCGCATCTGGTTCATCCTCAATCCGATGGTGCCGATTATCGAAGGCTTCCGTTACGCCTTCATCGGCTACGGCGTGATCGAGTTCTGGCACCTCGCCCTCAGCGCCGGCATCACCGGCGTCATCTTCGTCGTCGGAGTGCTCATGTTCCGCCACGTCGAGAAGACCTTCCTCGACACGATCTGAGCCCCTTGTATTTCCGTCGTGAGCAAGCAGAGTCACTCGCATGAATCTGGCCGTTGAAACCGAACAAGAGACCGACGGGCGCTGGCTCGCTGAGATCCCGCAAATTCCCGGTGTCATGGCCTACGGCACCAATCGTCAGGAAGCCATCGCCAGAGTCGAGGCGCTGGCCTTGCGCGTCCTCGCCGACCGCCTCGAACACGGCGAAATGCCCCGCGAACTCGAAGAGATTTTCTCCGTGGCGGTATGAAGTCAGCGGCATGAGTCAGTGGGGTGCGGCCAAAGCCCGGCGTGTCCTGGCGGCCCTGCTCGGCATCGGTTGGCGCATCAAACGCGAGTCCGGCGGCTCACATCGCGTGCTGGCCCGCGATGGCTGGCCTGATTTCGTTTTCTCTTTTCACGACGGCGAGGAAGTCGGCCCCAGAATGCTCGCGCGAATCGCGAAATGCACCGGCCTGCAACCCAAGGATCTGTAAAATCTCACCGCCCTTTCTTCGTTCCCGATGTCCAACGTCATCCGCATCCAAAGCGTCTCGAAGCGCTACCGCCTCGGCGTCATCAATCGGAAGATGCTCTATCAGGAGATCCAGAGCCGCTGGGCGCGCTGGCGCGGCCACGACGACCCGAACGCCCGCATCAACGAGCGCAAGCGCCCGACGAGCGGCGACCTCTGGGCGCTGAAGGATGTCAGCTTCGACATCAAGGACGGCGAAGTCCTCGGCATCATCGGCCGCAATGGCTCGGGCAAATCCACCCTGCTCAAGATCCTCTCGCAGATCACCGCGCCGACCGAGGGCCGCATTTTGGTGAAAGGAAAAGTCGCCAGCCTGCTCGAAGTCGGCACCGGATTTCACCCCGAGCTCACCGGCCGCGACAACGTCTTCCTCAACGGCGTCATCCTCGGCATGAGCCACAAGCAGGTGGCGGGTTTGTTCGACTCCATCGTCGAGTTTTCCGGCATTGAAAAATTCATCGAGACGCCGGTGAAGCGGTATTCGAGCGGCATGCGCGTGCGGCTCGCCTTTGCCGTCGCCGCGCATCTCGATCCGGAGATCCTCGTCATCGATGAAGTCCTCGCCGTCGGCGACCAGGCCTTTCAGCAAAAGTGCCTCGGCAAGATCGGCGAAGTCGCCCGCGCCGGGCGCACCGTGCTTTTCGTCAGCCATCACGCCGCCGCCGTGGAAAATCTCTGCACCCGTGGCGTCGTCCTCGACGAGGGCCGCGTGGTCTTCGACGGCACCCAGACCGATGCGCTCCATTTCTACGCGAACAGCGGCGAGCAAACGACCGCCGGCTGCCTCCGCGACCGCCGCGATCGCACCGGCAACGGCGACATCCGCATCGTCGCCATCGAGCTGCGCGACACCGCGGGCCGGCCGATCCAGAACGCCGCTGCCGGCCAGGACGTGGACGTCTGCCTGCACTTCGAAAATCCTTCGCGCCGCCCCTTCTCGCAGCTCAACTGCGTGATCCGTCTCCGCACCGAATTCGACGCCCCCGTCTTCACCCACTACAACCAGCTCAATCGCCACGTCTTCGGCGATCTGCCCGAGCGCGGCGTCTTCGTCTGCCGCCTCCCGCGCCTCCCACTCCCGCCGTCGTTCTACCGGCTCTCCTACGTGCTCACCCCCGCGCGCCACGACACCGAGCTGCTCGACGCGCTGCACAACGCCGCGGACTTCAACGTCGTCGGCGGCGACTACTACGGCACCGGCGTCCTGCCTTCGGCGAATGCCGGCGTCGCCCTCGTCGATGCCGAGTGGCGCCTCGACGACTTCGCCCCCGCCAACCTCCCCGCGCCGGCGGCCCCCGAGCCCGCCGTCTCGGCCTCGTGATCGTGCAAGCCCTCAAGAAGCTCGACCGCTGGCGCCGCTCCGTCGGCCTCCAGCGGCCGCCCACGCTCGATCCGCGCATCCGCGCCTTCATCGACTGGAACCGCGCGAAGTGGAGCCAGCGCCCCGCGGATGAATCCAAGGGCGTCGTCCTCGTCGGCTACTCCGCGTGGAATCCCTCCATCTTCTGCTACGGCTACGCCGCAAACTTCCTCGCCGCACCGCATGGCGGCGCCGTCCGCGCCTTCAGCTTCCACGAGGGTCTGGAAAAAACCGCGGTCCGTCCGCTCTTCGCCTCCTTCGGCGCCGCACTCGGCCTCAGCTTCGCGCAGTCCAAGCCGCACCGCGCCCTCGCCGCCCGTCAGGCCGACGAAATTTTCCGCGCCCTGCGCAGCAAGACCGACGTGGTCCGCATCGCCGTCGATGGCGTCCCGCTCGGCGACCTCATCTACGACACCTACCTCCGCTACCTCCCCGCCGCGACCGTCGATCTCGCCGACCCCGGCCTGCGCGCGACCATCTTCGAGACGCTGCTCATCTATCACGCGTGCCGCGAATATCTCGCCACCCACAAAATCCTCGCGGTCATCCCCGATCACACCGTTTACAGCCAGTGCGGCGTGCTCATCCGCCTCGCCTTGCGGGCAAAAATTCCCGTCATCTTCGTCCCCTACAACCCGCGCTTCCTGCTCAACCAGATCGACCACCCGATGCGCCCCGGCGAGTCGCCGGTCTGCCTCCGCTGGCCGTATCCGCGCTTCCGCGAATTCTTCGCCACCCTCACCCCCGAGCAGCAGGAACGCGCCCGCACCCGCGCCCGCACCGCCCTCACCGAGCGCCTCGCCGGCAAGGTCGATCACGCCATCCTCGTCCAGGTTTCCGCCTACAATCAGACCAGCGCCACACCGCTGATGCGCCCCTCCGCGCGCCCGCGCGTGCTCGTCCTCCTCCACGACTTTTGCGACGGCGTCCACGGCTATCGCGACATGCTTTTCGACGACTGCTACGAGTGGCTGAACCATCTTCTTTCCCGCGCCAGCGAGACCCCCTTCGACTGGTACGTGAAGCCGCACCCGAACATCAGCCTCCCTTCGCGCGAGGCCATGAACGAAACCAACCGGCGCGCCCTCGCCGACTTCCGCGCGCGCTTCCCGCAGATGACTTTCCTCGACGCCAAAGTCTCCAACAAGCAGCTCGTCTCCGAGGGCGTCAGCGCCATGTTCACCATCCACGGCACCGCCGCGCACGAGTTCGCCTACATGGGCGTGCCCGTGGTGAATGCCGGCGACAATCCGCACATCGCCTACGACTTCAACCTGCACGCGCGCACCATCGAGGAATACGACACGCTCATCCGCCGCGCCGATGCGCTCGAGGTGAAGATCGAGAAAGCCGACGTCGAAGAGTTCTTTTACATGAACTACTTCTTCTTCCACGAGACGCAGGGCTGCGCGCAGCATCTCATCGACATCGACCGCGTCTCGCTCAGCGATCTCGACGCGAAAGGCACGTCCGCCGACTTGTTCGAGATCTTCATGCAGGGCATCACCCCCGAGCGTGAAGCCGCGGTCCGCGATTACGTGCAGGCCTTCGTCCGCACCGGCGGCACCTCCGGCGTGCTCGCCGGCAAATGAAAGTCCTCCTCGTCTCCCTCGGCGCCATCGGCCGCCGCCACCTTGCAAATCTCCGCCAGCTCGAACCCGATGCCGACGTCGCCATCCTCCGCCGTGCCGTCGATCCCGCGCTCGATGAAAAACAGCTCACCACCCTCGACGCCGCCCTCGCCTTCGCCCCCGATGCCGCACTCATCTGCTCGCCCGCCTCGCAGCACGTCGCCGTCGCCACCGCCCTCGCCGCGCGCGGCGTCCCGCTCTTCATCGAAAAGCCGCTCTCCCACAATCTCGACGGCGTCGCCGAACTCATCGCCCTCGCCCGCGAAAAGCGCGCCCCGCTCCTGGTCGGCTACAACCTCCGCTTCTCACCCGACCTGCGCGAACTCCGCGCCGCCCTCCACGCCGGTCGCATCGGCCGCCTCCTCCATCTCCGCGCCGAAGTCGGCCAGTATCTCCCCGACTGGCGTCCCGCCACCGATTACCGCCACAGCGTTACCGCGCAGCGCGACCTCGGCGGCGGCGTCCTCCTCGAGATCAGCCACGAGATCGACTACGCCTTCTGGCTCGCCGGCGAAGTCGAATCCGTGACCGCGCAGATCGCCACGCTCGGCGACCTCGAGTGCGACGTCGAAGATTGCGCCGACCTCCAGCTCCGCTTCCGCAGCGGCGCGCTCGGCACCATCCACCTCGATCTCCTCGACCGCGTGCCTCACCGCACCTGCCGCCTCATCGGCACCGAAGGCACGCTCTCCCTCGACCTCCTCAGCGACCCCGCCGCGATCGGAGCCACCTACCTCGCCATCCTGCGTCACTTCCTCCACTGCGCCCGCACCCGCACCGAGCCCGAGATCACCGGCGACGATGGCCTCCGCGTCCTCGAAGTCATCGCCGCCGCCCGGCGCTTCGAAAAAAAGAACGCCGTCATCCTGAGCGAAGCGCAGCCTCGCGCGCAGCGCCTCCAACCCCCGTCATCCTGAGCTTGCGAAGGACCACTGATCTCAGCGGGCGGAGGCGGTGCGGAGCACCCATCGGCGTCCGCTCCGCACCACCGCTGCCCGCGGAGATCAG
>JANOAZ010000052.1:0-8956 GCA_031411395.1 Chthoniobacteraceae bacterium | reverse complement strand
GGCAGTTTGGGAAACTGATTGAAGACGCGCGCTGAGCCCGAACGAGGCAATTAAAGATCGGGTAGCGCAAGCGCGCGACTGCATCTTTCCGTGTTCGCGCTCGGCCGGCGGCCACCGCATCGTTGTCGCGATGTGGAGTGGCTGCGACGGTCAGGGCGCCGTTGACTTGAGAAACCCGGTCAAGGGACTCGTGGGCGAGGCGATCGAGTGCCGCTCGCCGAGACCGATTTCGAACGCTTCGCGACCGGCTTCGACGCCTTTCCGAAACGCTGCCGCCATGCGGGCCGGATCGGCGGCGATGGCGATCGCCGTATTCACGAGGACCGCCGACGCGCCCATCTCCAGCGCCTCCGCAGCCTGGCTCGGCGCACCGATCCCGGCATCCACGACTACGGGCACAATGGCCTGCTCGATGATGATCTCGATCTGCGCGCGGGTCTCGATGCCGCGATTGCTGCCGATGGGCGAGCCGAGCGGCATCACCGTCGCGGTGCCGACATCCTGGAGCCGTTTGGCGAGGACCGGGTCGGCGTTGATGTAAGGCAGCACGACGAATCCTTCCTTCACCAGTAGCTCGGCGGCGGCGAGCGTCTCGATCGGATCGGGGAGGAGAAAGCGCGGGTCGGGGTGGATTTCGAGCTTCACCCACATCGGCAGCCCCGCGGCGGCGGCGAGGCGGGCGAGGCGCACGGCTTCCTCGGCGTTCATCGCGCCGCTGGTATTCGGCAGGAGCAGATATTTTTTCGGGTCGATGAAATCGAGGATGTTGGCGAAGGGATCGTGTTTTCCCGAGAGATCGGCTCGCCGGAGGGCCACGGTCACGATCTCGCAGCCGCTCGCTTCGAGGGCCGCAGCCATCGCTTCGTTCGAAGAAAACTTGCCCGTGCCGAGGAGCAGCCGCGAGCGGAAGGTGCGGCCGGCAATGACGAGGGGCTCGGGATCGGACATGGGGCGCAGAAAGTAGCAGAGAAGTCAGAAGTCAGAAGTCAGGGGTGTGGCCGGCATCGCGCGAAGCGCCTTGGAGTGCTCCAGCTTGCTGGAGCTTTGCGGAGGCGACAGCTTGCTGTCCGAGGCGGCGGAGCGGTCCGGGACCGGGAGAGCCTGCCGCCGCGGAGCAAGCTCCGCCGAACCGCAAAAGCGGGAGCAAGCTCCCGCAGTCCAGGGCGCTCCGCGCGACTTTCCTCCCGACTCCTGCCTTGCACCCCGGACTGCGCGAAGTACCTTCACCGCGTGCGTGAATTTGGCTCCTCCTCGCTCAGCCTCGCTGGCTCGTTGCTCATCGCCCACCCGACGCTGCTCGATCCGAATTTCCGGAAGAGCGTGCTCCTGCTCTCGGCCAGCGATGCCCAGGAGGGGGCGTTTGCGCTCATCCTGAATCGCCCCGCGGGGAGCAGCGTCGGCGACCTCCTCCCGGACCCGACCCTCGGCAACCTCGCGCAGATTCCGGTCTTCATCGGCGGGCCGGTCGCGACCGATCAGTTGATCTTCGCTTCGTTCAAATGGCATCCCGAATCCCAACAGCTCGAGTGCCATCATCATCTCGTGATCGATGAGGCGAAGGCGGCAATCCACGACGACAACCTGATCGTGCGCGCCTTTGTGGGTTATGCCGGCTGGAGCAAAGGCCAGCTTGAAGGGGAACTCGCGCAGCGTGCCTGGCTGATTCAAAAACCCGACCCGACGGTGCTGGAACTCGAACGCTGCCCCGTGCTCTGGCGCGATCTCACGAGCACGTTCGGCCCGTGGTTTCGCCTCGCGGCGGAAGCGCCGGAGGATCTTTCGCGGAACTAGGCGGTTCCCTCCCCATGATCATTGGAGTCCCCAAGGAAGTGAAAGCTCAGGAGCATCGAGTCGGCCTCCTGCCATCCGGCGCCTACCAGCTCACCAAGCGCGGCCATCGCGTGCTCGTCGGCGCCGGAGCCGGCGTAGGCTCCGGCTATCCCGATGCGGAATACATCTCCGCCGGAGCCGAGATCGTCGCGTCGCACGAGGATATTTTCGAGCGCGCGGAGATGATCGTGAAAGTGAAGGAGCCGCTCCCCGAGGAATACGCGCTCCTCCGCCCGGGCCAGATTCTTTTCACCTATCTGCACCTCGCGGCGAACCGCGCGCTCACCGACGCCCTGCTGAAATCGGGCTGCTTCGGCATCGCCTACGAAACGGTGGAGGTGAATCGCCGGCTCCCGCTCCTCGAGCCCATGAGCGAGATCGCCGGGCGCATGTCGATCATCGTCGGCGGCTACTTTCTCGCCAAGCACACCGGCGGCACCGGCGTGCTCCTCGGCGGCGTGCCTGGCGTGCTCCCGGGAAAAGTGGTGGTCATCGGCGGCGGCTCCGCCGGGGTCAATGCGGCTCGCATGGCCGGCGGCCTCGGCGCGGATGTCACCATCCTCGAGGTCGATGTGGAAAGGATGCGCTTCCTCGACATCACCATGCACACCGCGCACACGCTCTACTCCAGCCCCGCGCATCTGCTGGACATGATGCCCACCGTCGATCTGCTCATCGGCGCCGTCCTCGTCCCCGGCGCGCGCGCGCCGAAGCTCATCACCCGTGACATGCTCCGCATGATGAAGCCCGGCAGCGTGCTCGTGGATATTGCCATCGACCAGGGCGGCTGCATCGAGACCTCGCGCCCCACGACCCACCAGGAGCCGATTTTCGTGGAGGAAGGCATCACCCACTACTGCGTCGCCAATATGCCCGCGGCCTACGCCCGCACCGCCACGCAGGCGCTGACCAACGTCACCTACCGCTACATCGAAGCCCTAGCCGACCACGGCGTGATGGGGGCCCTGCAACGCGACGGCCACCTGCTCGCCGGCCTGAATACGATGGGCGGCCACATCACCTGCCGCGGCGTCGCCGAAGCCTTCGGCGCACCCTTCGTCGAGCCGGCGACCGCCCTGGCGTGAGGCAAAACTGACCGCGGATTACGCGGATTTGCGCAGATTACGCGGATTCTCCTTTCGGTTAATCCGCGTCATCCGCGTCATCCGCGGTCCACCATTTCAGCCCCGGAGTAGGAACCTTTCTACGGCAGGACGCGGACGCGGGCGAAACGGCTTTGCGTCTTCGGGACCGTCTCCCGGCCGGTGACCAGCCGGACGGGCTCTTCGCCAATCACATCGCTTTCCGTGACGTAACCGCTGCCCGACGGGTCGGCACCGCCAGCGCTTGTCACGAGCGGAGTCCAGGTCACGAAATCGCTCGTCGTTTCGAGAATGTAGGTCAGATCCGTGGCGCGCGGATCGCGGCGGAAATTGATCGTGAAAACGATGTTTTCGCCGGATTCCACGGCCGTGACTTGCGCGGCTGAGTTGGGAGGATTGGCGGCGAGCGGGGAGAAGGTGAACGCGTATTCGAACTTGTTCGTGATCCCGTCGCCATCGAGGTCCGCCGAGCCATCCACAAACATACCGACCGGGAAATACGTCTGCAGCCACACCTCGCGGCGGGTGAGCGCCGGGATGGCTTCGTAGGTGATCTGCAGTTCGGGTGGAACTCCACCCGTTTGCTTGCTGGCAAACTGACACGCCGATTCATTCGTGAATTCGTCGCCGCGGATGATCCAGCCCGCGTTGCTCGCCGCCGTATCGACCCAGTTTTGCACGTCGGCCTTGAGTGCGGCCGTCGAAGCCCACGTCAGGAAGGAGGCGAATGCCGCCGTCGTGGTGGCAGAGGCTGTCGCGGTGAAGCTGCCGCCCACGGTGGTCCATGAAGAGGTATTGAAAAAGCGGCGCACCCACGTCGCATCGCCCACGGTCGCATTCGCTCCAAAGCCTGCGCCGGCGTTATTCATCGAAGTGCCCTCGCCCCACGTTTCCGTGAGCCGATGCACGGAGAAGATGGTCCCGTTCGCTTCGGGTCCGATCTTGGTCAGGTTGAGTTTGAGCTGGGCAGTCTGGATGATCGCGGGCGGCGGGACTTCGGCAGCGAGGTCGAAGGCCACCAGAGCCCGGCGAACGTACGGTCCGTGATTTGTTCCCGTGCGGCCCGCGTATAAGTAGCCAAGCGCGTCGCTCGGATAGCCGATGATTGGAGCGCGGGGTGGGTTATCCGAGAAGATCGTGTTGTCTTTCACGGCTTGCAGTGTGGTCGTGAAGCTCTGGAGCGGGATGATCTTGTAGATGCCTCCCGCGGGCAGGTTGTCGCCGCCGGGTTGCAGGACACCCGCGTTCGTTTTCATGCCCACGTAAATCTCGCCGCTCTCGTCTTCACCGAGGCAAAGGATGCGCTGACCGACGATGGGATTCGCGGTGCCGAGGAGTGAAATCGCTTGCGTCAGGGTGAAGACGCCGCTGTTGGGCGCGGTCTCTTCCAATCCCATGAGCGGGCTGTTCCACGACTGGAGGGTGCTGGTGTTGCCGTAGTCGCTGAAGACATACTTCCCTTGGAGCGCGGGAATCGCGGGCCCGCGATAGACGAACCCGCCGGTAACCGAGAGACCGAGTTGGGGCAGCGCGGGGCTTTCGACGATCTGCCCTTGGTGTGCATACCGGGCGATGGGATCGATCATCGCGGCGACTTCGGCTGGCGGAAGGGTCATCGGGGTGCTCGGAGACTGCGCGCCGGAGGAGAAGAGGGGCAGTTCCACGCCTTCCTTGTAGCGCCAGCCGTAGTTTCCGCCGGAGACAATGATGTTCACCTCTTCCGTGCGCCCTCCGCCGACGTCGCCGCAGAAGAGCCGATTCGTGCCGCCGGCGCGCTTGTCGAACGAGAAGCGCCAGGGATTGCGCATCCCGTAACAGTAGATTTCCTCCCGCACACCACCGCCGACGCCGACGAAAGGATTGCTCGGCGGAATGCCGTATTGTCCGCCGGGGCCATTGGTGCCGAGCGGATCGATGCGCAGGATTTTGCCGAACAGCCTCGTCTTGTCCTGAGCATTCCCGAGCGCGGCGGTGGGCCGGGGCGTGGTATTGTCGCCCCCGGTGTGGCCGAGATTGTTGTCCTCCTGGCTGCCCCCGTCGCCGACGCCGATGTAGAGGTACCGCTCGCCACCGGGGCCGATCTCCGGCCCGAACTCGAGCTGGCCGCCGTTGTGATTGCTCTGCGGTTGAGTGAAGAGCAGCAGCCGGCGCTCGGAACTCGGAACGGCCACGTTGGGATCGCTTGGCGAAACTTGAAACTCCGCGATGACCGACACGCAGTTCCCGGTCAGTGGCGGTTGTAGGGGCAGGTTGGTGCCCTGTAGCGGTCCCAGCGGAGCGTCATCGCCGCCGGGGACGAACGGCTTGTTGTAGTTGAGGTAAAACTTCCGGTAGCCGGTTGAAGCCGGATTCGAGTATCCGGGATGGAAGGTGAGGCAGAGCAGGCCCCGTTCGTTATACCCCTGTCCCACCGAGATCGCGGGGCCGGGGCCGTTGTTGGGCGCGGCGTTGCTGGGGCTGGCGATATCGAGGAATGGCGTGGGCAGCATCATTCCGTTTTGGATGATGTAAATCTTCCCCGGCTGATCGCAGACAAACACGCGGCCGCTGCCATCCGGCGCATGCGTGATCGTGGTCGGCGAGTGGATTTGCTTCAGCACCACGGGCTTCAGCGCGACCTGCGGGAAGACCGCCCGGGCCTGCGGCGAGGCGGCGAGGAGCGCCGCGCCAAAGGCGTGAAGGAAGGAGCGTTTCGAGATCATGGGCGGGTGCGGGAGGCAGCGCGGCGCGGGCCGGGCAGGGGGGTGCGCGGAAGATACCGACGTGCCGCGCGCTCACAAGGAAAAGGGCAATCCAACCATGGAGGGACCGCGCTCCGTCGCGTCCCCAACTGCCGGGGCGGAGGCGGGGGGTTCCACGGTGGACTCGGACACGACGGAGCGTGTCCCTCCAGTGCGTTCGCGTTCCTACGGCGCGACGTTCACGTTGAAAGGCGCGAAGATATTCTCCCCATCGACCATCACCTGACAATACAGCCGGATGAACCCCGGCTTCGGCGGGAAGAACGTGAAGGTCAGCATCGGCCCGCCGCGCGCTTCAGCCTGCAAGATCTCGCCTCCGCCGGGATGCAGATGCACCACGGTCTGGTAGTCGTCGTAAAAGCCGACGAGATGCGCGAAGGCATTCATCAGCGGCTCCAGCTTCTTCACCGGCTTTCCATCCGCCCCGGTGATCATGATTTTCAACCCGCAAGTCTGACCCGCGCGCGGGGTCGCCGAGGCGCTGCCGTAGAGCGACAACTCGAAATTCAAACCGCCGCTCGAACACGCGTAGCGGTCGTCCTTTCCCTCGATCGCCCCACCCTGGCCGGCCGAGGGCAGATCCACGAATGGCAACTCCTGCAAGCCCGTCGCCACGGGCACGATGTCCGCCCAGATGCGGTAGGGCGCGGTCTTTTTGGGAGTGAAAGTGAAGGCGTATTCGCCGGGGGTCTCCGTCGCCACGGGATGTTCGTGATGATAGTCGCCGAGGCTCGGATCTTCGATCAGCAGATGGATCGGCTGGGTGTGCATCACCGTGAGGTCCGCCGGCCGGACGGGCGAACCGTCGCCGCGCTTGAGCTGCACTTTCACGGCGACCTTCCGGCCCGCCTCGATCGGGCGATCGGCGCTGGCGGTGATCTGGACCGAGGGCTTCCCCGGCGTCATGTAGATGAAGCTGTAAGGAATTCGCCGCGGCATCAGCGCCATGCCGCACTTGTCGCAAGGGGTGTTCACATCGTCCGAGACGAAGGTGGGGTGCATCGGGCAGAGGAAGATGTCGGCGCCGACCGTCTTCGGATCGAACTGCGCGGCGAACTCGCGCAGTTGCGCCTGCAAGGTCGCGAGTGTCTCGATGGTGCGCTCCTCGTTCTTTTCAATGCTGGCATTGGCCACCGCCGCCACCCATCCGCCGATGCGGTCGGTGACCGCCTTCGTTTCGATCGCCGCGGAGGTGCGGGCGAGCGTGCGCAAGGCCGGGCTGCAAAAGGAGATCTGCACCGGAATCTCCGCCCAGCGTTTCTCCTGCACGAGCTGCGCGACATTGGTCGTCGAGAGACGGATGACATTCCAGGCCTCCGCGGGCGTCTTCGGATCGAGCACATTCCCCGGCACCGGCGCATCGCCGAGCGCGGTCAGGCCGAGGAGGAGGAGGGCGATGAGATAAAACGCGCGCGGGCGCGGGGCGGGGGACTTCATGGGCGGGATCTTGCCGGGATGTGGGTGGGTGCTGACGTATGGCTGCGGCGAATCTTGTCACAGATTGTGACGCTCGCATGCAATCGCCATCCGAAGCTCAGCGCGGCGGTCGCGCCGCCAGGCACACTGCCGATACGGTGAAGTAATGGGGATTCTCCCACGCGCGCTTTTGCATGGCTCGCCCGACCCGCTGCCTTCGGGGGGGGATTGCGCTTGTCAGCGTGGCCCGGTCTGACTCTGTTTTCGACGGACACACCCATGGCGTCCAACTACACCGAAGCCAGCATCAAGACCCTCAGCTCGCTGGAGCACATCCGTCTCCGCCCGGGAATGTACATCGGCCGTCTCGGCAACGGCACTCACGCAGAGGATGGCATCTACGTCCTCATCAAGGAGACGATCGATAATTCCATCGACGAATTCATGATGGGGCAGGGGAGGAAGATCGAGGTCGAGATCACCGACCGCAGCGTGAAGGTCCGCGACTATGGGCGTGGCATCCCGCTCGGCAAGCTCGTGGACTGCGTTTCGATCATCAACACCGGGGCGAAGTACGACAGCGAGACGTTCCAGAAGGCCGTCGGTCTGAACGGCGTCGGGCAGAAGGCCGTGAATGCGCTCTCGGTGAGTTACCGCGCGCAGGCGATCCGAGAGGGCGAGACGAAGGTGGTGGAATTCGAGCAGGGCAAGCTGAAGACCCAGTCGCGTGTCCTCAAGACGAGCGAGCGCAACGGCACGCTCGTGGAGTTCACGCCCGACGAGGCGCTCTTCGGCAAGGACTTCAAGTTCCGCACCGAGTTCATCGAGGACATGCTGTGGAAATACGCCTTCCTCAACCGCGGCCTCACCCTCACGCTCAATGGCCAGCGCTTTAAGTCCGAGCACGGGCTGAAGGATCTCCTCACCAAGGAACTCAGCGGCGAGCCGCTCTATCCGATCATCCACCTCGAGGGCGAGGACATCGAGATCGCGCTCACCCACGGCAATCACTACGGCGAGGAATACTGGTCCTTCGTCAACGGCCAGCACACCACCATGGGCGGCACGCATCTCGCCGCCTTCCGCGAGGCGCTCGTCGCGACGGTGCGCAATCATTTCAAGAAAGACTTCGACGCCGCCGATGTGCGCCAGTCCATCGATGCCGCCATCGTCGTGCGCGTGCAGGAGCCCGTCTTCGAGTCGCAGACCAAGACCAAGCTCGGCTCGGCGGAGGTCGGTCCGAAGGGGCCGACGATCAAGGAATTCGTCGGCAAGTTTCTGCAACAGTCACTGGACACCTACCTGCACAAGAACCGCGCGGTCGCTGAGGTCATCAAAAAGAAGATCGAGGAGAACGAGCACGAGCGGAAGGAACTCGCGGGCATCCGCAACATCGCGAAGGAGCGCGCGAAGAAAGCCTCGCTGCACAACAAGAAGCTCCGCGACTGCCGCCTGCACCTCGGAGACAAAAACCCGCGCGCCGAGGAGAGCACGCTCTTCATCGTCGAGGGCGACTCCGCCGCTGGCTCACTCACCGCCACGCGCGACGTGCAGACGCAGGCCGTCTTCGCGCTGAAGGGCAAGCCGCTCAACACCTACGGCCTCACCAAGAAGGTCATCTACGAGAACGAGGAGTTCCACCTCCTCCAGGCCGCCCTCAACATCGAGGACGGCCTCGACGGCCTCCGCTACAACCGGATCGTCATCGCCACCGACGCCGACGTCGACGGCATGCACATCCGCCTGCTGCTGCTCTCGTTCTTCCTGCAATTCTTCCCCGACGTCATCCGCAACAACCACCTCTTCATTCTGCAGACGCCGCTCTTCCGCGTCCGCAACAAGAAGGTCACGAAGTATTGCTACAGC
>JANOAZ010000051.1:0-4406 GCA_031411395.1 Chthoniobacteraceae bacterium | reverse complement strand
TGCGCGACGACATCGACCCGCTCGAGGAACATCGCCTTGATCGCGGTCTGCCACGGCCACAGGCTCAGCGGATAGTAAGACAACGGGGTGTAATCGGCGTTGAGCACCAGCGCCGGGCAGCTGTCGGGATGTCCGATGAGGCGCGCGACGGCGGAAATTGTTGGAGATCCTTCGACTCCGCTTTGGTCGCTTAGGCTCCCTGCGCTGCGCTCAGGATGACGGCGTTTTTTTCCATGCGGCGCTGCGCGCCAGCAGCCATTCCGCATTTCGGATACCGCCTCTTCGAAGTGTGATTCCGATCGTGCCATTCCGGCCTTGCGCCGCATTTCGCTTCGGAGATTCTTCCTGCCCGCACGCCCTCCCCGATGTCCCAGTCCAAGTCGCCGCTCGGCCTCATTTTCCTCACCCTGTTCATCGACATGGTGGGCTTCGGCATCGTCATCCCGGTGCTGCCGCTTTACGCCGAGGGAACGATCCACGCCACACCGACGCAGCTCTCCTGGATCGTCGGAATCTATTCCCTCCTCCAGCTCGTCTGCGCGCCGCTCTTCGGGAAATGGAGCGACCGCATCGGACGCAAGCCCGTGCTCGTGGTCAGCATCATCGGCACGGCGATCGGCTTTGTGATCCTCGGCGCGGCCCATACCGTCTGGATGCTGATGCTCGGCCGCATCATCGACGGTGCGAGCGGCGGCAATATCTCCACCGCCATGGCCTGCATCGCCGACGTGACGACGAAGGAAAACCGCTCGCGCAACATGGGCCTCGTCGGCGCCGCGTTCGGGCTCGGCTTCATGATCGGCCCCGCGCTCGGCGGCATCCTGAGCAAACACTTCGGCCTCGCCACGCCGTTTTATTTCGCCGCCGGCCTCGCGCTGCTCAATGCCTTCCTCGTCTGGCTGCGCCTCCCGGAGACGCTCACCGCAGAGTCGCGCGCACGGGCGAAGGAGCGCGCCACGATCGGCGAAGTCTTCCACGGTGGACGCGCCGGCATGATTACCGCGATCCTCGCGAGCCAGCTCACGTCGGTCATCGGCTTCTCGATCATGACCTCGCTCTTCGCGCTCTATTGCAAGGAGCGCTTCGGCTACGACGCCGCGCACGTCGGCTATCTGCTCGCCTACGTCGGCCTGCTCGGCGTGATTTTCCAGGGCGGCCTGCTGCGCCGCCTACTCAAGCGCCCGATCGAAAAACAGCTCGCCGTGATCGGCGCGGCCGTCCTCGCGTTGAGCATGGCGGCACTGCCTTTCGTCCACACGCTCGGCGTGCTCATGGTCGTGTGCTTCGGCATCTCGCTGGGAAATAGCTTCGTCACCCCCACGCTCAATGGCCTCGCGTCGCGCAGCACCGATGCGCACTGCCAGGGGCGCTTGCTCGGGCTAATGCAGAGCGCGGGCAGCCTCGGCCGTTTTCTCGGGCCGATGATCGGTTTCGGGCTGATCGCGCACGATCCAGTCGCGCAATATGGCCGCACATCCTTTTTCGCGAGCGCCGCGATTCTTTTCATCACCATGGGGCTCGTCCTGAGCGTGTCGGTCGCGCCCGAGACGGTGCCGCCGGAAGCTGTCCCCGAAATGTAAAAACCCATGATCCCACTCGAAGATTATTTTAACGACATCATCAGCAAAGCCATGCGCGGGCTGAAACTCACCGACGCGCATGTCGCCGACAGCGCGGGAGTCGAGGCGGGCGCCGTCGAGGCGCTGCGCGAAGGGAAATGGGATCCCGTGATCGCGCGCAAGATCGCACCCGTGCTCGGCCTCGGCGCCGATGCGCTGGTGGGCGCGGGCGAAAAGTCGTGGGCGCCCACGCCGATCGCGCTGGATGGCCTCGCCCAATTCAACACGCCGTACGAGGACATGACGGTGAACTCCTATCTCGTCTGGGACCCGGCGAGCGGCGAAGCGGCGGCCTTCGACACCGGCGCGGATTGCAGTGGGATGCTCGATTTCCTCGCGGAAAAAAAGCTGCGGCTCGTGCGCATCTTCCTCACCCACACGCACGGCGATCACATCTTCGATCTCGACCGGCTGAAGGAAAAGACCGGCGCGCCGGCAGTCGTGGGCAGCGGCGAACCGATCGATGGCGCCTCGACTTTCCAGGCCGGAACGTCGTTTTCGATCGGGCGATTGGGCGTCGAGACGCGCCTGACGTGGGGGCACTCGAAAGGCGCGATCACTTACGTGATTTCAGGTCTCGCCACGCCGGTCGCCATCGTCGGCGACGCCGTTTTCGCCGGCTCGATGGGCGGCGGCGGCGTTTCCTACGAAGCCGCGCTCGCAACGAATCGCAAAGAGATCCTCTCGCTCCCCGACGAGACCATCCTCTGCCCCGGCCACGGCCCGCTCACCACGGTCGGCGAGCAAAAGGTGCACAATCCCTTCTTCGCGGCGTAGCGCTGCTCCGGGTGGAGCACTCGACCCGAGTGCTGCTCTCGGCGACCCGCCGAAAGCACCGTGAATACGCCCGGCCACAATCTCGACCCGCGCAAAGGCCGGGACGCGCTCATGGAATAGCGATGCGCCTCGGGCCGTTTCCGGCGGGCCGCCGGAAACAGCACTCGGGTCGAGTGCTCCACCCGGACGCAGACCCACCCCGTGATCCCCTGCCGTCTTCGCCGCTCAGGCGCCCGCCGCGGCCGCCGGCTCGATCGCCGCGGTGTGCAGCGTGATCCGTATTTCGAGTCCGTGCGGTTCGCGGTTGCTCGCAGTGACCGAACCAAGACACGACTCGACGCACGTTTTCACGATCGCGAGGCCGAGCCCGGTGCCGCCGGTGTCCCGGGTCCGCGAGGCATCCACGCGATAGAAGGCGTCGAAGATGCGCGGCAGTTCCTCCTCGGGAACACCCGGACCACTGTCCGCGACGGTGATGTGGATCTCCTCGCCGGCGCGCTCCGCATGGATCGTGACCGGCCCGGCGTGGGACGCGTGCTGGAGCGAGTTGCGGAGCAGATTCGCGACTGCGCGGGTCAGAAGATCGGAGTCGGCCGAGACCTCCAAATCCCCGGGCACATTTACGCGGATTTCGCTGCGTTCAGTTTCCTCCCGGCGCACCGCCTCGGCCACGACCGCGGCGACACTGACGGGTTCGAGGCGCACGGCGGAAGCGCCGAAGGCGGCCTTCGAAAAGGAAAGAAGTTCGCCGACCAGCGCGGCGATTTGCTCCGCCTTCTCGGTCGCGGCACGGACGAAGGTGGCCTCTTCGCCGGTGGTGCGCTGCTCGAGAATCCCAAGCGCCATCTGCAACCGCGCGAGCGGCGAACAAAGCTCGTGGGCGATGTCGCCGAGGAAACGTTTTTGCCCCTTGACCAGCCCATCGAGCCGCGCCGCCATCTGGTCGATCGATTCGGCGAGCGAGCCGAGTTCATCGTGGCGATTCAACCCGACCCGCACGTCGAAGCGCCCATCGGCGATCCGGCGCGTGGCCATCATCATCCGCGCGAGCGTGCGAGTGATGCCGCGGACCAGCGGCAGCCAGAAAAGGAGCGAGAAGACGAACACGCCCGCGCCGACGAGCAGCCACGGCTTGGGATTGAAGATCAGCCCGCCCGCGCTGATCGAATCGCTGCGCGCGACGAGCACCACGCGCATCGGGGCGCCAGCCAGCGGATTGTCGAGCCGGGCGCTCGCGAGCAGCCAGTAGGCCGTGGGCCCCGTGGTGCGCATGAGCACGCGGATCGGGATTCGCGGCCACCAACGGCGCGCCGATTCACCCTCGCGCGGAGTCGCGGGTGGCGGTGTCGCGCGTTCCGCCGGGCGGGGAGAGCGGTTGAAAGTGGGCCGTGCGAGGATGCGCGCACGCACATCGGCGGGCAGCTCGCGAGGTTCACCGACGAGCGGATTTGCCTCGTCATCGAAAAGCGCGAAGCGGACCCGGTGGGCTTCGCTGTAGCGCTCCATGACCTGCTGCCAGTCGTCCGGCGGGGTTACTTCGAGCTCACCGATGATGAGGTCGCGCACCGCCTCCAGTCGATCGCGCGCGCCGGCGGCAAAGAGCCAGTCGAGATTGAAGTGAAACTGCGCGTCGAAGAGGAACGCGAAGACCGCGGCGACGACGAGGAGATTGAGGAAAAACCACGCGAGGATTTTTCCGTAGAGCGGCAGTCTCATTGGGAAAGGAATTCCAAACTCCAAACTCCAGTTTCCAAACCATCCGAGGGGATGAGGTGAACCGGAGAAAGCGGAAGGGCCGCGTGCGCGCTTCGGTCTGCGGGTGCATCCAAAAGAACGCTGTCATCCTGAGCGGAGCGGAGGCGGGCCAGCTGGCGGAGCGCAGTCGAAGGATCTCTCACTATTTCTGCCGTAGCGGTCGTTTGCGGGGAAATAGTTAGAGATACGTCGACTGCGCTCCAGTCGCGTAGGCTCCCACCGCGCCCCGCAGGATTACGGGCGTTGTTTGAATGG
>JANOAZ010000050.1:0-6112 GCA_031411395.1 Chthoniobacteraceae bacterium | reverse complement strand
TTGGCGGACCGCATCGCAGCCCGTGGATCTCCGGGATGATGGCGCAGGTGCGCAAGGGCCGGAAGCAGCAGGCGATCGATCACCTCGTGGTCTGCGCGCTGATCGAGGGGCGGAGTTGCGAGAAGTTTCAGATCCTCGCGGGAGGGGTGCGCGACCTCGATCCCGGGCTGGCCGATTTCTACGCGAGTCTCGTCGAAAGTGAGGGCAATCACTACGCGACCTACCTGATCATGGCGCGGCACATCGACCTCGCGGAGACGGAGCGGCGGCTCGACTACTTCCTCGATCTCGATGCGGAGCTGATTCGCGAGCCGAATCCCCTGCCGATGCTGCACTGAGAAATGGGAGTCGAGTGACGCGCGGCGAGGAAGGCCATGGCGCGCAGCGCCGCATCGAAAAAAGGACTGTCATTCTGAGCGCAGCGCAGGCGGGCCAGCGGGCGGAGCGAAGTCGAAGAATCTCTTACATTTTCCCCTATGCCTCGTCCATTCGCAGAAATAGCGAGAGATCCTTCGACTTCGCGCCGCCCCTCCTTCGCCCACGCGGTGCTCCGCTCAGGATGACGGCGTTTCTTTTCGATGGCGCTGCGCGCCCTGCCTTACTGCAGCAGCGCTGCGGCAGCCTGCGGGCTGGGCAGGCCCCATGTCTTCCACTTCTTCTCGTACTCCGCGCGCGGGAGCAGCGCGTAATGCGGCTTTTTTTCCGCGCGCAGAAAGCGAATCAGATTCACAAGATTCCCCTCGGCCATCGTAGTGCAGCCCGCGCTCGGGCGCGTGACGCCGCGGCGGATGTGAAAGAAGATCGCGCTCCCGTCTCCCGGCACGGGCGGATCGGAGTTGTGCCGGATCTCGACCAGCCAGCGATACGCGTCGTCGCCGTGCCGCATCTTCTGTTTCTCAAACCACGCCGGCGGATTCTTCGGATCGACGGTCACGTGGCGGTTGTAATCGGGATGATTGACGTCATCGATCCACGCATCCCCCGCGCCGACGGTGTGAAACGGATACTGCGCTCCGCGTGGAAGCGAGGAGTCGTAGGTATAAATCTTCCCGATCCGGAAGACGCCGCACGGCGCGCGGCCATCGCGCTCCCGCTTGTGCGCGCCGGCCTCTTCGGTGCCGAGCACGCCGCGTCCCCACACGAGTCCGTTCTTTCCATACAGGACGGGCCACGCCGCGGTCGCCGCCTTCCAGCCATCGCCGGTGCGTTCAAAACATTGCAGGCGCCCGGTGTTCGAACTCCAATCCGGCGCGATGCTGACGATGAGTTGCTTCACGTCGGCGCTGACTTCACCGGCAAACAACCGATCCGCCACGAACACCGCGAGGAGCAGTAATCCCACGACGCGCTTGCGGGCGCGCCAGCCGCTTCCCATCATCGGGTGCTTGAAGAATCTCACGCGTTCGGGAGCCGTATTTTTGGTCATCGCGGCCACGTTTCTCGTTTACTGGCCCGCACTGCGCAACGGATTTGTCTGGGACGATACCGCGCTCGTCCTGCGCGACCCGTTGATCCGCAGTTGGCGGCTGATCCCCGAGGGCTTTCGCCACTTCCTGTTTCTCGATGCCACGGCCTCCGACTTCTACCGGCCGCTCCAGCGGCTGAGCTTCACGGCGGACTACGCGCTCTTCGGTCTCGACGCGCCGTGGGGCTGGCATCTCACGAGCATCTGCATCCACGCGGCTGCGGCGGTCGCGCTCTTTTTTCTGGGGAAGAAATTGAGCGGCGGAAATGTGTGGCTCGCCTGCGGAGCGGCGCTCATCTGGGCGATTCATCCGCTTCAGACATCCGCAGTCACCTACGTCGCCGGCCGCGCCGATCCGCTCGCGGCGCTCTTTGGCTTCACCGGCTTGACCCTCGCGCTGCGGAGCCTCGATCGCTCGCGCGCCGCGACGGCCGGCGCCGCGATCTGCTTCCTCGCGGCGCTGCTTTCCAAGGAGAGCGGCGTCGTCGCGCTGCTGATCTGGTTTCTCATCCTCGCATGGCGGCGTGCGCCGCTCCGGGTCTTTGGAAAATGGATCGCCATCGCGGCGCTCGTCGTCGGAATTAATCTCGGGCTGCGTGCCACCGCGGAGCGTGTCCGCCCGCCGGTCCGCCCGCCGACGCCGCTCGCCATTCGTCCGATCATCGCCGCCCGCGCTGTCGCGGAATATGCCGGCTTGATCATCGCGCCGGCGAATCTCCGCATGGAGCGCGATGTCACCACCACCCCGCAGCGCAGCCCCGGGGCCACGCAGCGCAATGCGCGGCTCCGCGAATACCAGACCCTGCTCGGCGTCCTGCTCACTCTCGGCTTTGCCGCGTGGCTGCGCCGGGAGTGGCGCGCCCGCTCGGCCGCGGCGCTCTGCCTGAGCGCCGCCGTGGCCGCCTACCTGCCGGTGAGTAATCTTTTCTCGCTGAATGCGACCGTCGCCGAACACTGGCTCTACATTCCCGGCGCGTTTCTTTTCCTCGCCGCCCTGCTCACGCTTCACGCGGCCCCGCGGACTCGGCGACTCGCGCTGATTGCCCTCCCGCTTTGGATTATTTTCCTCGCCACGCGCACCGCGCTTCAGCAATCGGCCTGGCACGATCAGCGCACCTTCCTCGAAACCACGATCGCGCGGGGCGGAGACACCGCGCGGATGCACATCAACCTTGGCAACCTCGATTCCGCCGCCGGCGATCATGCCGCCGCGCTGGCGCACTTCCGCGCCGCGATCGAGCGCGCGCCCGAGCAGGCGATGGCGTGGTTCGGGCTGGCCAATGCGGCGATCCGCGCGCGCGACTTTTCCACCGCGCACGCCGCGCTGGAAAAAGCTCAGGTTTCTCCGCTGCTCCAGGCCGAAGTCATCCAGGCGCGCGCCATCCTCGATCACCTCGAAACCGGACGCGACACCGCCGGCCTGCTGCGGGAAGCGGTGACGGTCGCTCCGAAGAATTGGACCATCCGCAAACGCTGGATCGAACATCTCGACGAACGCGGGCAGACCGCCGAAGCCGCGCGCGAACTGCGCGACTTGCTCGGCCGCGAACCGTTCCGTTCCGAATCGTGGCTGCTCCTCGGCCGCTACCTCGAAAAACTTGCGCAGCCCACTGCCGCCGTCGCCGCCTACGGGCAGGCGGCCGAGCGCGACGTTCGCGATCCGCTCTCCCGAGCGCGGCTCGCCAATCTGGGTGCCGCGATTCCTTGAATCGCGCGATTTTTGAGTCGAGATTTTGAATGCCGAGGCGCGCTTCCGCGTCTCCGAATCCGAATCCATTGATACCATGAAACTCACGCAACTTTTCCCCATCGTCCCGCTGCTCAGCGTCTGCGCTCTGCTCGCCACCCCCTCCACAGGGTGGACCAAACACAAAAAGGCCAGCGTTTACGTCGATCGCGATGGCGACGGACACTACAACAAGAAGAAAGTCGAGATCCCCCACCACCGTTACTCCCACGGGACGCCTTACTACGGATCTTCCCACTACCGCCATTCCTACCCGCATTACGGCTACGGCTACGGTTACGGTCCGTCCGTCAGCCTGAGCGTGAGCCGCTCTTACGCGCCGCGATATGTGGAACCCAGCTACTCCGACGGCCTTGCCGTGGACGTGCAGCGCGAGCTTCGGCGCCGCGGGTACTATCGCGGGTCGATCGACGGCGATGTCGGGCCCGGCACGCGTTCGGCGATTCGCGCTTATCAGTATGACCGCGGCCTCTCGGCGACCGGCCGCATCGACCGCTCGCTCCTGCGTTCCCTCGGGATCGGGTAAGGCGGCCTCTAAAAAGACGTTTGACGTGTGCGGCGAAGCGCACGGGCGCGGAAGCGTTGCATCGACAAATGTCATCTTGAGCTTGCGAAGGATGACGGGGTTTCGTTCGCGCTGCGCGCGGGGGACTCGCGCCACACACTCCAAGATTGCCGCGGCCCCAAATTGACAGGCTCGGGGGCGGCCCGGATAGTCGGCGCCTGTGTTCCGGCTCTTGATCGCAGTTGCGGCTGGCCTCTCCTGCGTTGCTCCACTTCGCGCGGGCGCAGTGCCACCTGCGGATGAGACCTCCACCGTCTTCTTCGCGCAGGACGATCAAGTCATCGATCGCTTCACGGAGAACGCGGAGCGCAGCCGCGCGATGGTCGATGCGCTGGTCCTCGCGGCCACCGGTCAGACCGATCTCGCGAAAGCCTGGCGGACTCTCGTGACGCCCGCGGATCGCGTGGGCATCAAGGTGGCGACCGCGGGCGGGCGCTCCTTTTCCACCCATCGCGGGATCGTTTCGGCAATCGTCTCGGGCCTGGAAGCGGCCGGCGTTCCCCGCGAGCGCATCATCGTGTGGGATCGCAACAGCGAGGATCTGCGCGCGGCCGGGTACTTGCCGCGTCAGGATCGCTACGACGTGCGCGCGATCGATCCCCCGCGCGGGTTCGATCGCGAGGCCCAGATCACGGCGGCGATGCTCGGCAAGTTGATGTGGGGGGACCTGCTCTTCGCGGAAAAGCAGCGGGTGCCTTTCGGAAAAGACAGGAACGAGAGCGATCAACTCAGCGCGATCAGCCATCTCGCCCGAATCGTCAGCCGGGACATTACCAAGATCATCAACGTGCCCGTCCTCTCCGATGAGCGCAGCTGCGGCGTGGCGGGCGCCATCTACAACGCGACGATTCCGAACGTGGATAACTGGCGCCGCTTCACCCGGACCGATGGCGCGATCAGCTCCTCACCGGCCGAGTTGTATGCCGATGAACGCCTCGGCCCGAAGTGCGTGCTCCACGTCATGGATGGGCTCCTCGCCCAGTACGCGGGCGGGCCGGCCTTCAATCCGAACTACTCCCTGGCTCATCAAACCATCTACGCGAGCAAGGATCCTGTGGCGCTCGATGCCGTGGCTCTGCGCAAGATCGATGCGTGGCGCGTGCAGGCCAAGCTCCCGCCCATCGCGAAACGCGGCGCGTGGCTCAATGACGCGGCGGAGATGGGCCTCGGCCACGCGGCGGAAAGCAGCATCGTGCTCCGCGAGGTCGAGCCGGTACGATGAAGACCGCCGACCTCGCCGGACCGCTCCTCGCGTCGGTCTCGCGCTCCTTTTATCTCACGATCCGCATCCTGCCGGCGGCGCTCCGGGCTCCGATCGGTCTGGCTTACCTGCTCGCGCGAGCCAGCGACACGATCGCGGATACCGCGGACGCGGATGCGGCCGTGCGGCGGAAACATCTCGCGGCGCTGGCGGAAATGATCCGCACCGGAACCACCGCGGGGCTCGTGGATTTGCAGCGCGAAATCCGGCCGGCGGCGGAAGGCGAGCGCGAGCTGATCGAAAAGCTCGACCGGTGCCTCGCGTGGCTCGCGGCGATGGAAAGCGCCGACCGCGCGGAGATCGTGGCGGTGATGGAAAAGATCATTCGCGGCCAGTCGCTCGATCTCGAACGGTTCGCCGCGCGGGATGGAATCGTGGCGCTGCAATCCGCCGCGGAGCTGGATGAATACACGTATCTCGTGGCCGGCTGTGTCGGGGAATTCTGGACGCGGATCTGCCTCCGGCGCCTGCCTCGATACGCGACGCTCGACGCCGCGGAACTGGAGCGGCTCGGGGTGAATTTTGGCAAGGGCCTGCAACTCGTGAACATCCTCCGCGACGCGCCCGCGGATCTGCGCGACGGTCGCTGTTATCTCCCGGAGGATGAACTCCGCGACGCCGGCATCGCGCCGCACCGGCTGCCCTCCGATCCCGGCGCAGCGCGGCCGGTCTTCGCGCACTGGACCGCGCAGGCGCGCGCGTTTCTCGACGACGGATATCGGTACATCGAGGCGCTGCGTCCCGCGCGGCTTCGCCTGGGATGTTTCCTCCCGTGGTATCTCGGTCGCGAGACGCTGCGCCTCATCGAGGCGCGGCCGCCGCTCGAAAATGCGGAGCGGATCAAGGTGCCGCGTTCGACGGTGTACCGCGCGCTGCTGCGCGGTATGCCGGTGGCGCTTTCGCGGGCGGCGCGAAGCGTTGCGAAATGAAAGCGTCATTCCGACCGAGAGTAGCGAGCGGTGGAATCTCTCGCATCCGCGGGCGGAGACGGTGCGGAGAATCGTTTGACCGGCTCCGCGCCACCTCCGCCCTCGGATGCGTGAGATTCCTCCACTGCGCTACGCTCCGGTCGGA
>JANOAZ010000049.1:0-16337 GCA_031411395.1 Chthoniobacteraceae bacterium | reverse complement strand
AGATGTCCTGATCGAGGACGGTCTCCTGCTCGCGACCCAGCTTGAAGAAGCAATGGCGCTGCAGAAGAAACAGGGTGGACGGCTCCTGAAAATTCTGACGGATAGCAACTTTGTCACCGAGCAGGACATGGTGATCTCGATGGGCCGCTGCCTCGATACGCCGCCGATCAATCTCACCAAAGTCCGCGTGCCCGAGGACGTCGCCGACCTGGTGCCCAAGGAGATGGCCCGCCAGTACAAGCTCGCGCCCGTGTGCAAGCTCGGGAACAAGCTCTTCGTGGCGATGGCCGATCCGCTGAACGTGCTCGCGCTCGACGATCTGCGCCAGCGCACCAAGCTCGAGATCATCCCCATGATCACCACCGAGCGCGCGGTGACCGAGGCGCTCAGCGGGGTGGGAAATTCCAGCTCGCAGATGGACCAGGTGCTGAAGGACGCCGCCGCAGCGGGCGACGTCGAGGAGGTGAAGGTGAACCGCCAGGAGATCGACCTCGACCGGCTCGCGGTGGAAAGCGAGGACGCTCCGGTGGTCAAGATCGTCAATCTGATCCTCGTCCAGGCGCTGAAGGAAAAGGCGTCGGACATCCACCTCGAGCCCTTCGAGAAGCAGTTCAAGCTGCGCTACCGCGTGGACGGTTCGCTCATCGAAGCCAGCTCGCCGCCCAAGGCGCTCCAGCTCCCGATCGCCTCGCGCATAAAGATCCTCGCCGGCCTCGACATCGCCGAACGCCGGGTCCCGCAGGACGGCCGCTTCCGCATCCGCGTTTCGGGAAAGGAAGTCGATCTTCGTATCTCCGTACTGCCCACCGTGTACGGCGAAAAAATCGTCATCCGACTGCTCGACAAGGGCGCTCTCTCCGGCTCGATCGACCAGCTCGGCATGGACGAGTACACGCTCGGCGTTTTCAAAAAAGCGGTCGATGCGCCGCATGGCATGCTCCTCGTCACCGGCCCGACCGGTTCGGGTAAGACGACCACGCTGTATTCCGTGCTCAGCGAGCTCAACAATCCGGAATACAACATCGTCACCGTCGAGGACCCGATCGAATACCAGCTTCAGGGCATCAATCAGGTCGCGGTCAAAGCCGACATCGGCCTCAGCTTCGCCGACGCGCTCCGTTCCATTCTCCGTCAGGATCCGGACATCGTGATGATCGGTGAAATTCGCGACAACGAAACCGCCGACATCGCGGTGAAGGCCGCGCTCACCGGCCATCAGGTGCTTTCCACCCTGCATACCAATGATGCCGCCGGCGCCATCACGCGTATGGACGACATGGGCATCGAGCCTTTCCTGATCTCCTCGTCGATCCTGCTCACCTGCGCACAACGTCTCGTCCGTCGCGTCTGCCCGAACTGCCGCGAGGAATTTCTGCCCGAACCCGAGTTGCTCGCGAAACTCGATCTGACCGACGACGGCAACACCGTCTTTTATCACGGAGCCGGGTGCGAACGCTGCAAACGCCGCGGCTACGTCGGTCGGGCGGCGATCATCGAAGTGCTGCCCGTGAGCGAAACCGTGCGTCGCCTGATCATCAAGCGCGCGAGCGCTGCGGTGATCAAAAACCAGGCGATCAGCGAGGGAATGAAGACGCTGCGGATGGTCGGGATTGACAAAGCCCGCGAGGGTATTACGACACTGGAGGAAATCCTGCGGGTCACCGCGGAAGACCACTAGTGTCTGCATGGGACTATTCGACCACCTCTTCAAATCACGTCCTGACGACAGTGTGGAAAGAGTCGTCGATGCGCCCCTGAAGGCCTCGAGTCTCGTCAGAATTGCGGAGGGCGAAGGGGAAGCTCCACCCGATCCGGCGGCCGCTTTTCTTCAACCCAAGGGATACGCTCCCGGCGCGAGCAATCCGGCCCTCGGTGGGCAGAACCAGGGATTCGTCCCCGTGCTCCCGGCGGCCAAGCGCGCGCCACCGCACGAGCGCAAAGTCGTCCCGGCGGAGGGTCCACCGAGTCCCGCGGGCGAGGTGGTGCTCACCGTCGGCGATGTCCTCCAGCGCATCCCGATTTCGTTTCTGCGCCCGGGGCCTCATGACCTGAAACGCGAGTTGCGTTTCCAAATCGCCGACCTCTCGTCGGACATCACTCGCGGACGCCCGATGATCGCCCTCTCCTGCATCGCGGAGCAATGTCCCGAACTTTTCCACTCGCCGATCGGCGACGATGAAGACATGGCGATCCGGCTGCCGTTGCAAAAGCTCGTCGAGCAGGTGGGCCGCCGCGCGCCAGCGGCTCCGCTGCCGGCGGCGCCTCCGGCGGCGCGCCCCCCGATTGCCGCGCCGGTGGAGAAGGTAACCGTGGAACCTGTGGTGCCCGCGCCTCTTCCGACCCCGGTCGCTGAGAAGGCCGTCCCGCCCGTTCCTCCGACGCCGGTGGAACCACCACCGGTTGCGCCCGCGCCGATCCCGCCCGCGCCGGTTCCCGAGATGATTGTGCCGAAGCCTCTGGAGCCCCCGCCGATGGTGGAGCCGGAGCCGGCGGTGAAGCCGGAGCCGGTGGTGAAGCCGGAGTCGGCGGTCGAGATCGCGGCGATCATTCCCGAGGAACCATCCGCCCCGCCGCTTCCAGCGCCCACTCCTTCCCGCTCCGCGGAACCCCCCGGCGAAAGCACGATCGAACTCAGTTTTGCGGCCATTGCGGCGGGGGTGCCGCGGGAAATTCTCGCCGGTCCGCTACCGCACATTGCCGAGAGCTACCGGATCAGCCTGCCTTTCCCCATGATTGAGCGGCAGCTTGGGACTGGTGTGGTTCAGATTACGGGAAAGGTTTTTTGGTCGGCAATTCCGCCGCTGCTCAAGCACCACTTCGTTCATCGGGATGACATCCCTGTATCGATCCCGCTCGAGGAGATCTTCCAGAATCTGCCCGTGGGCGGAACGGATGAAGTCCGTCGCATCGAATCGATGGTCGCTTCCGAGCCACAGCCTCCAGTCTTGGAAACTCCCATCGTGCTCGCGCCCCTCGCGGTCCCCGAGGCGACGCCGGACCTCGACATGGAGCTTCCGTTGGCGCCCGTCGCTCCGATCCCGGCGCCCGTGCCGGAGCCGGTCGCGAAGGTGGCCGTCGAAGAGCCGCCCGCGATCCCGGCTCCTGTGCCGCCGAATGACGCACCCGCGCTCGCCGCGACGGTACCCGCAGAAACGGCGCCGGTGTCAGCCGCGAGCGCCGCGCCCGGCGAAAGCGGAACGTTCTTTGTTCACCTTCAACCCTTCCGCGCCTTCAGCCCACCGTCGCCCGCGGTGGAGCAGGAAGCCGAGCCCACCGTGCCGAGCGGAGAGAGCGTGATCCTCGGCGAGGCGCCTGCCGCGCCCCCGCCCGCGACCGAGCCGTCGAAGATTCTCGTCCCGACCGACGACATCCCCGTCGTTGCCGCCGATCATTCTCCCTCGCCCGAAGCTCCGCAGTCGGAAGCACTCCCGTCTGCGCCGCCGCCCGCGCCGGAGCCGGCACCCATTCCCCCGCCCACGCCCGAACCCATCGAGGCGTTCAACCCGGACCAGCCGCCGCCGCTGAAAATCGAGGAGCCTGCCGCGGCGGTCGCGATCCTGCGTGCCACAGTCCCCGGCCCGCAGGAGGCTGCCGTTTTCGCCGCTGCAACCGTGAGCGTGCAGCCGCCGAAAATCTTCCGCCCCACGGTTTTCGCGCCGCCCATCTCCGGCTTCATCGCCAGCGCGCCCGTGAATCTGGCCCCGACCCTCGCGGGCTCCGCAGCGATCGGGGCCGACATGATCTCCCTCGCGCCCGCCGTGGAGACAAATACCCCGGCGCCCCAACCACCGGCCAGCGCACCCGCCCCGCCGGTCGTGCCCGCACCGGTCGAGGCGGTCGCTCCTCCTCCGGCGAAAACGGCGGAGCCTCCCGCACCTCGCGACGACCCTGCTCCGAAGCGCAAGAAATTCGTCCGGCAGATCTTTCATCTGCCGACGGCAAATCCCGAGCCGGAAATCGCCGCCAGCGCTCCGCCGTCGGCGGTGGCCGAAACAAGCCCGGCACCGCAGCCGGAGTTGCCGCGGAAATCGCCGGAGGCCTCGGCTTTTCAGCTCCATCTCCCTCCGCTCCCGCAGGCGCCCGAGGCGCCGGCAGCCCCGGAACACGCGCCACCGGCGCTGCCGATCAGCCGGTTCGACCAGCATTCGCTGCAAAGCCTTTTCATGACCGAGGAAATCCTCGACCTCCCCAAGGTCAGCCGCCTCGCGGCCGCGCTCCCCGGCCTTCAAGCCTGCGTCATCACCACTCGAGGCAAGACCTTCACCAGCGGCGATCTTCCGGAAGGCTTCGACGTGAGCACCCTGCGCGGCCTCGCTCCGCAGGTCGGCGCCGCGGCCGACCGGCTCACCATCGGTGAGTTGAAGAATTTCACCCTCTACGGCCAGCAGTATTCGATCAGCTTTTTCGAGCGCCCATCGGTCTGCCTCTGCGCCATCCATCGCGCGCGCTGCTTCGTCCCCGGCGTGCGGGAAAAGCTCGTCGCCGTGGTGGATGAGCTGGCCCGCGGGTGAGGCGGAGTGATCGGTGATGGGTGAATCGTGATTGGCGTTCGGCGTCGCATCGCTATTCACTCATCCCAATCACAGCCTCCCCATGCGCTCTCTCCATTTACTCCTCACCTTCGCTCTCGCCGCCTCCGTCACCGCGGCGCCGCCCGAGCCGAAATTCCGCGGCGTGACGATCGACGACAAGATCCAGATCGGCTACGGCGTCGCGGTCGCGGATGTCGATGGCGACGGGCGCCCCGACGTGCTGCTCGCCGACAAACGCCAGATCGTCTGGTACCGCAATCCCGCCACCGACAAGGCGACCGATCCCTCGGCGTGGTCGAAGTTCGTCATCGCCGAAAACCTGACCAAGAACGACAACGTCTGCCTCGCCGCGCAGGACATCGACGGCGACGGCAAATGCGAACTCGCGGTCGGCGCCGAGTGGAATCCCGGCGACACCGTCTATAGCGGAGCGGTCTTCCATCTCATCCCCGGGGCCGATCGCACTCAGCGTTGGGCAGCCGTCAAATTTCCCAGCGTCGAACCCACCACGCATCGGATGAAGTGGCTCCAGCGCAGCAACGGCACGTGGGGCCTCGTCGTTGTCCCGCTCCACGGTCGCGGCAACAAGAACGGCCTCGGCACCCCGGTGAAGGTGCTCCTTTACACCCCGCCCAGCGACCCCGCCGGCGAATGGAGAGCCGAGCCGCTCAGCGAGGAACTGCACGCCACGCACAACTTCGAGGTGCGCCGCAGCCCCGGCGAAGGCCAGCCCTGGCAGGTGCTCATCGCCGGACGCGAAGGCATCCTCTCCGCCCGCGTCACCGGCGGCGGACGCACCGTGGGCTGGCGCGTGGCCAGCCCCGAGCTCGGCACCGAGTGGCAGGGTGCGCCGCTGCGACCGGTCGCGGGTTTTCGCGGAGCGGGGGAAGTGAGGGAGGGCAAGGTGCCCGAGGGTCACTGGTTCGTCGCCGCCGTGGAGCCCATGCATGGCAATGAGCTCGCCATCTACCGCACCGCTCCCGTCAGTCACGAGCGCGCCGGCCAGACCGTGCGCATTTCCCTCACCACGAAGCTGACCGAGGGGCATGCGCTCGCCTGCGGCGATCTCCTCGGGACCGGCAGCGATCAGATCGTCGTCGGCTGGCGTGGCAAGCCGGGCGACGCGACCAGCACCATCGGCGTCGCGCTTTGGGCGCCCGAAGACGACCACGGGACCGAGTGGGAGCAGACGGTCATCGACCCCGACGGCATGGCCTGCGAGGACCTCGTCCTCGCCGACCTGAATGGCGACGGCCAACTCGACATCGTCGCCGCCGGCCGCGCGACGAAGAACGTGAAGATCTACTTCAACGAGACGCCGCGCTGATCGCGCTCAGGGTGGAGCACGCGACCCGCGCGCCCTTCGCGGCGACTCGCCGCGAAGATCGTAAGCGCGTCTGTTTCACGATGCCCTCCGCGAGTCTCACCCGCTTTCGATGTCTGCGGCGGGTCGCCGAAGACTGCACGCGGGTCGCGTGCTCCACCCGGAGATCTCACACCAGCCGCGCGAGGATCGCCGACGTGTCGTACACGCAGCCGCCCCACGTGCCGCCGCTGGCGTTTTGCAGCGCGGCCCAGATGCGCGTGTCATCGGGCAGCGCCGGATGCGGGGCGAGATCCTCGCGCGAGGAGCGTGCGGCCAGCACTTGCACGCCTTCCTCGGGTGAAAATGTGCGCCCATTCTCCCCGATAAAATCGACGCTCCCGGTCATGCCGACCCGGTCGATCACCACGCGGATCGTGTCGCCATCTCGCACCTTCCCGATGGGCCCGCCGGCCAGCGCCTCGGGGCCGATGTGGCCGAGACACGCGCCGGTGGAGACGCCGGAGAATCGGGCATCGGTGAGCAGCGCGACGTGTTTGCCAAAGGGCAGCGCCTTCAGCGTGCTGGTGACCTGGTAGGTTTCCTCCATCCCCGTGCCCATCGGTCCGATACCGCACAGGACCATGACATCGCCCGCGACGATGCGCCCCTCGCGGAGCGCCGCGATGGCCGCAGCCTCGCTCGTGAAAACGCGCGCCGGCCCTTCGATGCGCAGGACGCCATCCGCGCCGACCACGCTCGGGTCGATGGAGGTGGCTTTGATCACCGAGCCTTGCGGCGCGAGATTGCCGAGCGGGAAGATGAGCGTCCCGGTGAGTCCGCGCTCGCGGGCGCGCTCGGGCGACATGATCACTTCATCGGGATCGACGCCATCGCGCTCGCGGAGCAGCTCGCGGAATCGCGCGCGGCGTTCCGACTTCTCCCACGCGTCGAGATTCTCGCCGAGCGTGGCGCCGGTCGCGGTGAGCACGCTCGTGTCCAGCAGCCCGAGCGCGCGGAGATGGAGCATGACTTCGGGCACGCCGCCGGCGAGGAAAACGCGGACGGTGGGGTGATACTTCGGTCCGTTCGGCAACACATCGACGAGCCGCGGCGTGCGCTTGTTGATCTCGATCCAATGTTGAACGGTCGGGCGCGCGAGGCCCGCGGCGTGAGCGATCGCGGGGATGTGCAGCAGGAGATTTGTCGAACCCCCGAATGCGGCGTGGACGGTGATCGCGTTGCGAATTGCAGCGTCGGTGAGGATGTCGCGCATCTTCAACCCGCGCTCGTCGAGCAGGCGAATCGCGCGCGCCGCGCGGGTCGCGATGTCCTTCCACACGGGCTGTCCCGATGGCGCGAGCGCGCTGTGCGGCAGCGCCATGCCGAGGGCTTCGGCGACGACTTGCGAAGTGGCCGCGGTGCCGAGGAACTGGCAACCGCCGCCGGGCGAAGCGCATGCACGGCAGCCCAGTTCGGCGGCTTCCTTGAGCGTGAGCATGCCGCGTGAATAGCGCGCGCCGATCGTCTGCACCGCGCCCGCGTCCTCGCCATTCGTGGGCGGCAGCGTGACGCCGCCGGGCACGATGATGCCGGGCAGGTCGCGCATGCCGGCGAGGGCCATCATCATCGCGGGCAGACCCTTGTCGCAGGTGGCCACGCCGATCACGCCCGCCCGGCGCGGCAGCGAGCGGATGAGCCGGCGGAAGACGATCGCGGCGTCGTTGCGGTAGGGCAGGGAGTCGAACATCCCGGTGGTGCCCTGCGTCCGCCCGTCGCACGGATCGGAACACGCGGCGGCAAACGGCACCGCGCCGAGCGCGCGCAACTCCCGCGCGGCGGCTTCGACTTGCAGCGAGATTTCCCAATGCCCGGTGTGAAACCCGAGCGCGATCGGGCGGCCATCGGGAGCGCGCAAGCCGCCCGCGGTGCTGAGGATGAGGAACGCGCGATCATTTGCCCCAGCCGCTTCCCAGCCCATGCCGACATTTTGCGTGAGGCCGAAGATGTCGCCGCTCGGACTCCCGCGCAGGAGGTCATCGGTGAGCGGGAGCGCGCCAGCGGGGCCGGGAGCGCGGGTGATGATTTGGAAAATGGAGGGATCTTCGGCGGCCATGAGCGTTGGCGAATCTGCCATCGTGCGCGTTCCTTGGCGAGTGTGCCTCTCCGCTTTGGTCGCACGGATTTCGGCCGCCCCCGGGATTCTCCTTGTGCTCCATCCCTTTCCCCGGAAACAACCACCCGCATGTCTGAATCGTTCACATCCACCTTGGACAAATCGGTCACGGGACTCAAAGCACTGATCCAAACGCACCTCAAATTCAGCCTCGCGCGGGATGCCACGACCGCGAGCAAACGCGACTGGTGGCTCGCCACCTCCAAGGCAGTGCAGAGCATCATCATCGAGCGCATGATCGCCACGCAGGCCGTCCACCATCAGCAGAACGTCAAGCGCGTCTATTACTTCTCGCTCGAGTTCCTGATGGGGCGGCTTTTCTCCAACAGTCTCTACAACGCCGGCGTCTTCGACGAAATGGAGCACGCGCTCCAGGCCCTCGGTCTGGAGACCGACGCGCTCCGTCTCGAGGAATACGACATGGGACTCGGCAATGGCGGCCTCGGCCGGCTGGCCGCCTGTTTCCTTGATTCGCTGGCCACGCTCGATCTGCCCGCGATCGGATACGGCATCCATTATCAGTACGGGCTCTTCAAGCAGGAGTTCCGCAATGGACACCAGGTGGAACTGCCGGATGCGTGGCAAAAGTTTGGCACGCCATGGGAGATCGTCCGCCCCGAGCACACCATGGAAATCCAGATCTATGGCCAGGTGGAGAACGTCTTTGACGATCTCGGCAACTACGTGCCGCGGTGGGCGAATGCCAAGAAACTCGTCGGCGTGCCCTACGACATTCCCATTCCCGGGTATGGCACGAACACGGTGAATTTCCTCCGCCTCTGGGAATCGAAGGCATCCGAGGAGTTCGACTTCGAGGCCTTCAATCGTGGCGGTTACGCGGAAGCGGTGTTGGAAAAGAACGCAGGAGAGACGGTCTCCAAAGTTCTCTATCCCAACGACAAGACCGAGAGCGGCAAGGAACTGCGTCTCGTCCAACAATACTTCTTCGTCGCGTGCTCACTGCGCGACATCTTCCGCCGCTTCCGCAAGGACAACGAAGACTTCCAGGATTTTCCCGAAAAGGTCACGATCCAACTCAACGACACGCACCCTGCGGTCGCGATCGTCGAACTGATGCGGATCTTTCACGACGAGTACGGAATGACTTGGGAAAAATCCTGGTCGCTCGTCACGCGCACCTTTGCCTACACAAATCACACGCTCCTTCCCGAGGCGCTCGAGAAGTGGAGCGTCGGTCTTTTTCAGAAAGTCCTGCCGCGTCACTTGCAGATCATCTTCGAGATCAACAAACGCTTTCTCGAAGAAGTCGAAGCCAGGTGGCCGGGCGATGCGGCGAAGAAGCGCGTGCTTTCGATCATCGAGGAAGGTCATCAACAGATGGTCCGCATGGCGAATCTGTCCGTGGTCGGAAGTCATTCGGTCAATGGCGTGGCCGCGCTGCACACCCAGTTGATCAAGTCCGACCTCTTCCCGGAGTTCGATGCGCTGTATCCGCGGAAGTTCAACAACAAGACCAATGGCATCACTCCGCGACGCTGGCTGCTGGCCTGCAATCCGCGGCTGAGCACGCTCATCACTTCAAAGATCGGCCACGGATGGGAACGCGACCTCGACAAGCTCCGCGCGCTGGAAGCCTTCGCCGATGACCCGCAATTCCAGAGCGAGTTCATGGCGGTGAAGCACGCGAACAAGATCGACCTCGCGCGGATCATCAAGCAGCAGTGCGGCGTGGAGGTGAATCCGGCCGCGCTCTTCGACGTGCAGATCAAACGTCTCCACGAATACAAGCGGCAGCACCTCAACCTGCTCCACATTCTCGCGCTCTATCGGCGCCTGCTCCAAAATCCGGAGATCGAGATGGTGCCCCGAGTTTTCATTTTCGCCGCGAAGGCCGCGCCGGGGTACGACATGGCGAAGTGCATCATCAAGGCGATCAACGCGGTCGGCGCGAAGATCAACGCGGATACGCGGATCAACGGGAAATTGAAGGTCGTTTTCCTGCCCAACTACCGCGTCTCGCTCGCCCAGCGCATTGTTCCCGCGGCCGATCTTTCTGAGCAGATTTCCACTGCCGGGAAGGAAGCCTCCGGCACGGGCAACATGAAGCTTTCGCTCAACGGCGCGCTCACCATCGGCACGCTCGATGGCGCCAACGTGGAGATCGGTGAAGAAGTCGGAGACGATAACATCTTCATCTTCGGCATGGTCGTCGATGAGGTCCGCAAACTCGTGAACGAGGGCTACAAGCCGCAGGAGTTCTATGAGGCCAATGAAGAGCTGCGCGCGGTCGTGGACTGGGTCGGTTCGAACTATTTCACGCCCGATGAACCCGGTTGCCTGAACCTGCTCCGGGATAGCCTGCTGCACCACGACCCGTTCCTCGTCCTGGCTGATTTCGAAGCCTACAGCGAGTGCCATAAGGAAGTGGAGGCCGCCTTCCTCGATCGCCCGCGCTGGGCAAAGATGGCGATTCTCAACACCGCGCGGATGGGAAAATTCTCCAGCGACCGCACGATCTCAGAGTACGCCCGCGAGATCTGGAAGCTGGATCCCGTGCGCGTGTAGGGCGGCGCAAGCGGCGTGAGCCGCCTCCAAACCAACCCGTCATTCCGACCGGAGCGGAGCGCAGTGGAGGAATCTCTCGCATCCATCGGCGGAGGCGGTGCGGAGCGCGTCGTGGGTGTGCTGGCTCCGCACCACCGCTGCCCGCGGATGCGAGAGATTCCTCCACTGCGCTCCGCTCCGGTCGGAATGACGCGTGTTTTTGAAATGCTCCGCACCGCCCCGGAACCGCCTACTGCCGGTTCCCCTCCAGCACCGCAGACTCCGCGGCGGCCTCCACCGCGTTGGCCAGGACGCTGCCTTTGATCCAGTTCTCCTTCCCGCCTTCCACCTTCAGCGAGAGCGTGGCCTTCTTTGCGTCGCGATCGTCGCGGATCACGCAATCGCTGACCTTGGTGCGGGTGCAATCCTTCATCCACAGCCCGATCCCGTCGCTGTCGAGGATGCTGCAATCCGTGACGGTGAATCGGTCGCAGCGATCGAGCAGCACGGCGGCCGGCTTGCCCCAGACCCCTTTCACGAGCACGCCGCTGAGCTTGCTGTCTGCGCAGTTGCGAAAGACGAGTCCGTTCAAATCCCTGGCCCAATTCCCGTTCACCGAATAGCGCGGGTTGCGGTCGAAATCATTCGGCCCGACGACCACGGCCTGGCTGTTCTCGACGAGCAAGTCGTGCTCGAACCCTTCCCAAAAAGTGTTCCCGGTGATGTTCACGCCGCGCACGTGATCGAGGTGAATGTTCACCATCACATCGCTGAAAACATTGCCGGTGATCGCGATGTGTCCTTCCTGGGTTTGCTCGTCCTTGTTGTCGTTCAGCTTGCCTTTGCCGAGCACGCGGATGTTCGCGCTGCCGGGTGATTTGCTGTTGTGCTGGATCGTGCAACCCGTGATCGCGACCTCGCCCGTGGAGCCGCCGGTGCAGTCGATGAGCACGTTCGCGGTAGGTGGACCATTGGGCGACATGTTGCTCTCGATGTCGCACGTGACGATGTGGAGATTGCGCACGTTGCCGCCGCGTGTGACCACGCCGCCGCCCGCGTTGTAGCTGATGTGGCAGCCCGTGATGTTGCTCTGGTGGATGTTCACCTGGTCGTAGAAAATGCCGATGCCGCGGTTGTGATAGAGGTGGCAGTTGGCGACGATCAGATTGCGATTCCGCGTGGTGAAGTGAATCGCGTGGCGGCATTCTCGGATGTTCGTTTCCGTCACCGTGAGTTCCATCACGCCGGTGAATTCAAGTCCGTCCGCCTCCTCGTGCGCTCCGACAATTTCCAGACCGCGGACGATCGGCATGCGCTGCTTTTCCCAGACGTTCGGCTTGAACTGCCCCGGGTCCGCGCTGCCTCCGTGCGTGCCGACGAAGTGAAACGCCGGGCCCTTCCCAGCCATGATTACGCGAGCGGTGCCGTCGCCGGTCAGCGAGGTGAAGCCGACCTTGTCGAGGTCGATCGTGATGGACGTGGTGAGCCGGTAGCTGCCGCCCCGGAGCACGATACTTCCCACTCCGCTGTCCACGGCTTGCTGGATGGCGGCCGTGTCATCCGCCCGGCCATCGCCCACGGCGCCGAAGTCGCGGACAGTTTTGATTTCCGCGGCGAAGGAATTGAGCGCGGCGCAAATGAGAACGAAGAGGGCAGTTTTCATCCTGGGGAAGGCTCACCCATTCCAGACAAAGCGCACCGGCATCGCCACGTCCGCATGCAGGCTTTTTGCCACCGGACACGTCAGCGCCGCACGCTCGAGTGCTTCGCGATGGGCGTGCGACTCAGGCAGGGGCACACGCAGTTCCACGGTGAGCTGCGCGATGCGGCGCGGGCTTTCCTTCGTCATTTCTTTCTCCACCGAAACAGCGATGCGGCCGAGGTCGATGTCTTGCCGCTTTGCGTAGATGCCCATGGTCGTGGCCATGCAGGTGCCGAGCGCGGTGGCGACGAGATCGGTCGGCGAAAAGGACTCGCCCTTGCCCATATTATCGACCGGCGCGTCGGTGAGGAGATTCATGCTGGAGGGTCCGTGCGTGGCTTCGCAGCGGAGATCGCCGAGGTAGGTGGTGGAAATGTGAACGCTCATTGCCCCCGTCATTTCCCGAAATCTCCAGCGCCGTCCAGCGCACAATCGTATGGCTACACGCGGCACGCGGCGCGGAGCATCGCGTGGACGCCGGGTTCGACGGCGCGGAGGTAGCCGGCCGCGTCGCGTCGCCAGGCGGCGTGGACGAAGGGGAGATGGTCGGCCGCGAGTTCGTCGGGACGGCTGGTGGCGGTGGGGTCGTAGGGAAGTTCGAGGGTGATCATCGCGGGCTGGGTGCCGTCGGGATACTGGAGGCCGTAGCCGCACCACTGGCCGAGGGAGCCGGGGCAGGTGGCGTAGAGTTCCTGCAGGTGGCGCTGTCCGCGACCGATCTCGGTGACGCGCAAGCGATAGGGGGCGCGCTGGTCTTCGGTGAGCGCGGCCCACATGGCGTGGGCGAGCGCGGTGGATTGCGAGCCATCGGCATCGAGCTCGGCGAGCGCCCAGTGGAGGCTGACGACTTTGGCGGGGCGCCAGCGGAGGATGAAGTCGCGCAGCAGGCAGGTCTCAGGTTCGGACCACGGGCTCGGGCCGGGCGGCTCTTCGCTGTCGCGGTGCCAGTTGAAGCCGCAGTTGCGGTTGAGGTCGATGCCGCGCGCGTTGTAGCGGGTGTAGGCGGCGAGGCCGTCGGGATTGGCGGGGGCGACGATCGCGGTCGGCGGGGAGTCGAGTCCGGCGGCGAGGAAGCTTTCGAGCAGCCGCACGGTGGCCGGTTCATCGCCATGCTGGCCGCCGATGAGCAGCGTGAGATTCGCGGGCGGCGGCGCAGCGGGATCGAAGTTTGCCTGCATCGTGACATCACGCCCTTCGATCGATCGGCCGAGGACTCGGGTGTAGTTTTGGCTCCCTGACATGCGTGGCTGGCGGCTAAGCTTTCAGAAATGCGCGGGCCGTGAAATCACATTCCACTTTTCACCAATGAAGCTGACCTGGGTGAGCCGGGCCTTGCATCCGCGCCGCGCATTTCGGATCAGTCGCGCGCAAAAAAGTGAGGTGCGGAATGTGGTCGTGCGGCTCGAATGCGATGGCGTCGCGGGATTTGGCGAGGCGTCGCCGAATTCATTCTACGGCGAGACGTGGGAAGGCGTGGCGGCGAAGCTGGAAGCGGCGCGAGTCTGGTTGGGGACGCTGGAGATTCAATCCGTCGAGGATATCGAGAGCGCGTGGGTGGAAGCGTGGAAGTACGTGGCCCCATCGCGCGCCGCCCAGTGCGCGGTGGATCTCGCGCTGTGGGACTGGCTGGCTCGACGTGAAGGAGGTTCGGTGGCGGAATTGGTGTGGAACGAGAAGGCCCGCGCGGTGGTGAGTTTTTGCACGATCGGACTTTCGACCGCGGAGGAACTCGCGGAGAAGATCTCGGAACTCGACGGCTTCCCTCGGATCAAGATCAAGTCCGACGCTGCGGCGAGCATGGAAGCCGTGGAGCGTGTCCGGGAACGCAGCGGGGCAATGATCGCGGTGGATGCAAATTGCGCGTGGAGCGCGGAGGGGATTCCGGCGCTTGCGGCTTCACTCGCGCGGATCGGGGTGGAGTTCATCGAGCAACCCCTGGCGCCCGGCGAGGACGCGCTGCTGCCGGTCGAGTGCGCGCTGCCGATCCTCGCGGATGAAAGTTGCGTGACCGAGGCGGATGTCGAGCGCATCGCGGATCGCTTCGACGGCTTCAACATCAAGCTGGTGAAATGCGGCGGCCTCACGCCAGCGCGGCGTATGGCGGAGCGAGGGCGCGCGCTCGGCCGCAAGGTGATGGTGGGCTGCATGCTCGAGAGCAGTGCGCTGATTGCCGCCGGCGCGGTCATCGCGCAGCGGACGGACTACGCGGATCTGGATGGCGCGTGGCTGATCGCCGATGATCCGTTCACGGGTTGGAAGTTCGAGCGCGGAGTGCTCACGCCACCGGATGCGCCTGGGCTCGGCGTGGAGCCGGTGAGCGGGCTGTTCGGCCCCTGATGCGGTTGCCATGATGCTCCGCACCGCCTCCGCCCACGGAGATCCGTGGTCCTTCGCAAGCTCAGGATGACTGGTCTTTCGATGCGGCGCTTCGCGCCAAGACGTTCTTATCCGTTCGCCCGCTCGGCGTTCGGGAGGCCCGCTACGACAACCGCACGATGTCGCGGAGAAACTGAAACCAGATGTAGAAGAGGCCGCGCCAGGAGTAGCGGATGGCGCCCGCGGGATCGCGCTTGAGCACTCCGCTGGCGATGTTGTGCGCTACTTGCGCGCGGAGATCCTCCTGGATTTCCTCCTGGATTTTTTCCGGGTCGAGCGGTTCGAGATCATCGAGGCGCACTCGATTGCGGTTGAGGAAGTTTTTGTGGCTCTCGTAGATTTCCAGGAATGTCTGGTCGCCGCGCAGACGGTTGACGCGCCACTGCGGGGCGAGCTGGAGGCTGTAGGAAAACGGATAGTTCCAAGTCGTCCAGATGCGCCCGTCCTTTGCCCGTGAGGAGATGCTCAGGTAGTAGAAAGCCACGTCGCTTTGATCGATGAGGCAGATCGCCGCCTGCGTGCGGTCCACCGGTTTGTAAAAGAGCCGGAAGAATTGCTGGTAGTCATCCCAGTCCCAGCCGGCGTCTTCGACGTGCTCGAAGCTCTCGCCTTCGAGTTCGTCGGTCAGTTCGGCGAGGGCGGGGAAGATCTCGGCGTTCGGCGGGGACCTGTGACGGAGATCTTTTTCCGGCGGCAGGGTGAGCTTGCGGATGCGGGTGAGGATCTCGAGCCACGGGAGCAGGAGCCAGCTCGACGCGCAGAACGCTCCCACCTGCCAGTAACCGCTCATCAGCCAGCCCACCAGAAACGAAGTGGCCACGATGCCGAGCGCGCCGAGCTTGCGCAGCAAGGGATGGTGGCAGCTCCGAAGGCTGAGGCTCAGCGCCGCGACACCGAGAATCAGGAGCAGGTTCGAGAGGATCAAGGTGCGAGGCTGTGTTTTCGGATGAAGAGTTCAAGCTCATCCGGCCCGAAGTCTGGCAGGACTTCGCCGGCGCCGGTGACGAGAGTGGGCGTGCGCCGCTGCCCGGAGAGGCGGATCATTTCCGCGTAAGCGGCGGCATCGCTCTCCACGTCGATGAGTTCGTAGCGATAGCCGCGCGCGTCGAGCCACTCCTGCGCGACGACGCACCACGGGCACCAGGTCTTGACGTAAAGTTTGAGGAGGGCGGGCTCCATGGATGTGAAATGCGCCGCACCCGCAGCGCGATGGGTGCTATTACTCGGCGACTCCTGTCACGGTCGCACGCCACTTTTTCGATTTGCCATCGAGGTAGCTGGCGACATTCCGGCGGTAGGCGGCGAGCACTTCCTCGGTCACTTCCTTTTCCTCCAGGACGCGGACGTTGGCCGCAGGGATGAGGAAACTCGTGCCGGCCAGTTGCAGGACTATCTTGGTCTGCTGCTCCTTGAACATGATCACAGGGAAGGCGTCGCCTTTATCCATCATCCACGTCGCGCCGTCTTCGAGTTCGACGGGCGAGTCCTTCATGAGCATGCCAAATAGGAGCAGCTTTTTCCCGGCCCCGTCCGCCGAGGCGAAGATGAGGAAAAGAATGCTGAAGAGAGTCGCGGATTTCACGGGAGGTAGACGTTGCCCGGTTACGGCAGAAAATCAACGCTGTGTCGCGGGGAGTCGGCAGGATTGCCAGATGGGGGTGCCTGGATGCGAGGGGGCTTGGGTCCACGGACGCGGGGGGGCGCGGGCCGCCCACGGGGGAGGCCCGGGGGGCGCGGGGGGGG
>JANOAZ010000048.1:0-4447 GCA_031411395.1 Chthoniobacteraceae bacterium | reverse complement strand
CGGATGATCGACTGATGGCCGGTGTCCACATTCGGCAGGGTGAAGAGGATCGGGACATCGAACGCGGTGAGCGCGGCGAGCAGTTCGGCGATGTGCCACTCGGTGCGGTCGTGTTCGAGCGTGACGGGATGGAAAGTGACGAGCAGGGGTGGCTGCGTGAGCGGGAGATCGTGGCGCGTGGCGAAGTCGGCGAGCGGCGCGAGTTCGATGTCGGCGAGATTGTCGAGACCGGGAGCGCCGGAGACGGTGACGCGCCACGGTTCCTCGCCCATCTGCCGGATGCGCGCGGCGTAGTCCTCGGTCGCGGCGAAGTGCAGGTGCGAGAGTTTGGTCATCGAGTGGCGCAGGGCGTCGTCGATCGCGCCGAAGGTGAGTTCGCCGCCGTGGACGTGGGCGACGGGGAGGCGCATCGGGAGCGCGGCGAGCGCCGCGGCGTGCATTTCGAAACGGTCGCCGAGCACGAGCAGGAGGTCGGGACGATGAGTGGCGTAAGCTTCCGCGAAAGCGGTGACGGCGGCGCCCATCGAGGCCGCGACGGATTGCGGTCGGGCATCGGGACTCGCGAGCGGGAGGCGTTCGGTGATGGTGAAACCATCGGCTTCGATCTCGGTGAAGGTGTTGCCGGAAGCGGGATCAAAATGCGCGCCGGAAACGAGGAGCTGCAGCGTGATCGCGGGGTCGGCGGCGAGGCGGCGCAGGATCGGGCGCGAGAGTCCGTAGTCGGAGCGACCCACCGTGGCGGCGGCGATCTTTCTCACGAGCAACGGTAGCGGAGATGGCTCGCTGGGTGGAGCACGCGACTCGCGTGCCGTTGCCGGCGACCCGCCGGGGACACCGTAGGCGCGTCGGACTCGGATTTGCTTGTTCCGGGGCCGATGTGTTTTCGTTCTTTGCGGCGGGTCGCCGCAAAGAGCACGCGGGTCGCGTGCTCCACCCGGCGGGCCGGGGATGCGCTGCGCATGCTCATTCGACCATCTCCAGGGTGAAGATGGTGCCGGCAGGGATCGCGGCGCGGGTGCGGCGCCCGAGAAGCTTCGCTTGTGCGCCGGGGGGGAGGCCGCCGGAGGGGCGCAGGGCCTTGATCTCGGCGGCGCCGAGGATTTCGCCGGGCGCGATGTCGCGGGCGGCGACGAGGCTGCGGCGGACGACCGCGGCGACGTGCGCTTCGCTGGCGGCGGGATGCTTCACGCCATCGCCGAGCGCGGACTCGACGGCGCGGATGCCGCGGACGAGGGCGAGGAATTCGGCGGGCTCGGAGGACGCGGAGTGATCGGGGCCGGGCAGGGTGCGATCGAGGGTGAGGTGCTTTTCGATCACGCACGCGCCGAGCGCGACGGCGGCAAGGGAGATTTCGTTGCCGAGGGTGTGATCGGAATAGCCGACCGCGAGGTCGAACGCGGCGCACATGGTTTGCATCGCGCGGAGATTGGTGTCGGCGGGGGACGCGGGGTAGTTGCTCACGCACTGGAGCAGGGCGAGGCGTTCGTTGCCGGTGGCGCGGATGATGTCCACGGCGGTGCGCACTTCGTCGAGCGTGGCCATGCCGGTGGAGAGGATCATCGGCAGGTTGTGCCGCGCGAGGTGTTCGAGGAAGGGCGAGTTGGTCAGCTCGCCGGAGGGAATCTTGAAGGCGGGAACCTGCATTGCGGCGAGCAGGTCGGCGCTCGCTTCGTCGAAGGGCGTGGAAAGAAAGATCACGCCGCGCTCGGTGGCGTGGCGCTGGAGTTCGGTGTGGGCGGCTTCGCCGAGTTCGAGGCGGCGGAGCATGGCGTGCTGGGACTCCTGCGCGTCCGTCGCGGCCTGCTGATAAGCGGCTTTCGGCGCGATCGTGGTCACGAGCCGATCGGCGCGGAAGGTCTGGAACTTCACCGCGTCCGCGCCGACTTCGGCGGCGGCGTCGATGAGTTGATGGGCGAGTTCGAGGTCACCGTTGTGATTCACGCCCGCCTCGGCGATAACAAAACAGGGCGCTCCGTCGCCGATGGCGCGGGATCCGATGTGCAGCGGGGCGATCATGGCTGGAAACGGTCGCTGGCGACCTCGCGGCGCGCGGGCTTGGTCACGAGCGCGGGGGAGCGGCCGAAGACGACGGAGTTGGCGGCGACATTTTCGTCCATCACCACGGAACCGTAGGAGAGCCAGCAGTTCGCGCCAATCGTGCAAGCGCCGATGACCGCGCTGCCGCCGAACATGGCGACGCCTTCGCCGAAAGTCGGGTATGTGCCGTCGAGATTCGAGCCGATGGTGCAGTGCTGATAGACGAGGAAGTAATTCGCGTAACGGGCGCGGCCGAGGATGGTGCCGAGCGGGTGGGAAAAGAGGAAGATGTCGGGCAGTTCGACCTCGTAAAAGGCGTCGATGGAATGCAGCGCTTTGTTCAGGCCGTACACTTTGGCGGCGAGCGCGAGGTCGTCTTTGCGGCGGAAGAGCGAGTTGCCGACGAAGTAGAGGAACATCGCATACTGGTCGGTGTGGAGATGATCGAAGCGGCCTTCCGTGAAATACTTTCCGCGCAGCCGCGCGAGGCAGTAGGCCATGCGCTCCACGGCATCGCCGACCGCCGGTGCGAGCGCGTCGGGCACGACCGTTTCGTCCGGGAAAAAGTGGCCAAGCTGCCGCGCGAGGTAAGCGGCAAGTTCGGATTTGCCGAGCGTTTTCACCAGGTGGTCCAGCCGCCGTCCACAATGAGATTTTGGCCGGTGACGTAGGCGGAAAGATCGCTCGCGAGGTAAGCGGCGGCGCCTTTGAAATCCTCCTCGGCCGCCATGCGACCGAGCGGCGTGCGGCGGAGATAACGCTCGCGGAACGCGCCATCCTGGCCGCGCTCGACGCCGCCGGGCGTGATCATGTTCACGCGCACGTGCGGCGCGAGACTGGTGGCCAGGTAGCGGGTGAATTGGAGCAGTCCGCCTTTGCTCGCGCCGTAGGCCGCGGGGTTGCCGATTGTGGTGCCGTCGTAGAGCGAAAGGTCGGGGCCGACGACGCCGTAGATGGAGCCGATATGGATCACGCTTCCATGGCCGCTCGCGGTGAGCGCCGGCGCGGCGGCCTGGGTGAGGACGAAGGCGGAAGTGAGATTGATCTCGAGTGCCTGCCGCCAGGTGTCGGCGCTTTGTTGCGCGAAGGGGACGGCCCACCCTTGCAGGCTGGAGGTGCCGACGAGGGCGGCGCAGTGGACGAGAATGTCGAGCGAACCGAGCTGCGCGACGACCTGAGCGGGCACAGCGCGGACGCCGGGTTCATCGGCGAGATCGACGGGGAGCGCGAGGGTTTTCACCCCGAAAGAATCGGCGATGCGATGCGCGGTCGCGGTGCATTTGCCGGCGTGGTGATCGAGCGTGGCGATGCTGGCGCCCAGCTCGGCGAGGGTGTCGCAGATGGCGCTGCCGATGTGCCCGGCGCCGCCGGTGACGAGGGCGACGCGGCCGCGCAGGCTGAGCATTTGCGCGATCGATTTCATCGGCGGGAGAGGAGGAATTCGGCGAGGCCGAAGTCGAGCGGGGTGTCGATGTCGAGCGAGCGTTCGGTGGGGACGATCACAGCCTTGGTGCGTCCGGCGAAGAGGCCATAATGATCGAGGATGAAATCTGGACGCGCGGCGTAGGCGACGGTGGTCATGTCGTAGACGACGGGCGCGTCCTGTCGCCGCGCGATTTCGCCCGTGGGCGGAATGACGAGCTGCGCGGTGCCATCGGCGGCGCGGGTGACCATGTTGTAGTAGGGATTGCGATGAGCCTCGGCGGCGGTGATGACGAGGTCGCAATCACCGGCGAGGAGGAGGTCGATGCAGGCGTCCACGTCGGCGACGGCGCGGAGAGGGGCGGTGGGCGGGAGAGTAACGAAGACGTCGAACGGTTCGGGGGCGAGTTCGCGGATGGCGTGGCGCCAGGCGAGCCATTCGGGAGCGGTGTCGGTGGCGAGTTCGGCGGGGCGGAGGGCGGGGACTTCGGCGCCGTGGGCGCGGGCGACGGCGGCGATTTCGGAGTCGTCGGTGGAGACGAAAATGCGGGAGATGTGGCGGCTGGCGCGGGCGGTGTCGATGGCGTGGACGAGGAGCGGTTTGCCGGCGAGGAGGTGCAGGTTCTTGCGCGGGATTCCTTTCGAGCCGCCGCGGGCGAAGATGAAGGCGAAGACTTTAGGCACGGGCGTTCAGGAACGTAGGACAGTGGACTGGAAGTTTTGTCGCGCGAAGCGCGAACCAAATTGCCGGTCATCCTGAGCTTGCGAAGGACCACTGACTTCCGCGGGCAGCGGTGGTGCGGAGCGGACGCCGGTGGGTGCTCCGCGCCGCCTCCGCCCGCTGAGATCAGAGGTCTTTCGCAAGCTCAGGATGACGAGGTTTGGAGGCGCTGCGCGCCAGGCTGCGCTCGTCCAGCACGACGGCGTTGGTTTTTTCGAAGCGCCGGGCGGCGGCGATGACTTCGAGGACGCGGAGGCCGTCTTCGCC
>JANOAZ010000047.1:0-5525 GCA_031411395.1 Chthoniobacteraceae bacterium | reverse complement strand
GCATCGAGGAACCGGCGATACCCCGGTGCATCCACCGCGATCGGCTTCTCGACAAAGGCGTGCTTCCCGGCCTTCACCACTTTCTCATAGTGCTCCGCGCGGAATCCCGGCGGCGTGGTGAGCAGCACCACGTCCACGTCGAGCGCGAGCACTTTATCGATCGCATCGAGCCCCACGAAGCACCTGTCCGGGGTCACCTTCACCTTCTTCGGCTCATCTTTGAACGACGCGCTCAGATTGTTCAGGCTCGTGTCGAGGCGATCTTGGAATACGTCCGCCATCGCCACGAGCTGGGTGTCGCTGTCGGCCTTGAGCGCCTGGCTCGCCGCGCCCGAGCCGCGTCCGCCGCAGCCCACGAGCGCGACTTTGATCGGCTTGTCATCCGCCGCGCCGCGGAGGATTTGCGGGAAGCCACCGACCAGGGCGGTGGTGGCAACGGCGGCCGCGGATTTCTCGAGAAAGGAGCGACGGGAAAACGCGGGATCCAGGGGATTGTTCATAGGGGCAATGAAGGTGAGTTGTGGTGCTTCACCGGTCTTCAATCAATCGCAGAATGGGAGGGAAACTTAGACCGCCCTACCGCACGTCCCCATCCCGCACCTCGGCGGCCTTTTCGTGCCGAGAGCATGCGCATGGAGCAGCGATCCATCCGGCCGGCGGCCGGTCGGGATTTTTCCAGCGTGCCGGTGCCCGCAGCGACCGCCCATTTGTTGAAAACAGGCCAGCAGCACGAGGTGCGACGTGACTCGGAACTTTGTCGGCCCGCTTCGGGTAGTTGAAAATCATTTCGCCCGAGGATCGACATACTCCCCGCGGCCCAATTTGCCGTCGCTGTTCTTGTCGAACCTTTTGAAAGTCGCTTCGAGTCCCTCGCGGTTCTTCTGGCCTAGCTGGAACTCTTCAAGCGTCACGAAGTCGTCCCTATTACTGTCCCATCGCGTGAAGTGGCGGTTGCTATCGACTCTGATCCTCCCAGTTGGCTGTCCGGCTGCTGCCGCTGCGGCTGCGGCTGCAGGCTTCTTCTTGGCCGGTGTACTGCCGGGTGCGGGCGGCGTCCATTCGGCGGGTTTTGGATTGGGGACCGTCAGCGGGAAGGTGTCGGAATGGCTGGCCATTTCTTTGGTCAGCAGTGCCGTCAATTCGGCGATCTTCGCTTTGTGCTCCGGTTTATCGGCGAGGTTGTTCAGTTCACGCGGGTCGGCGCTGAGGTCGAAAAGCTGGGTGCATTCCACGAGCGGGTAGCGGATGAGTTTCCAGCGGTCGTCGCGAATGGCGCGCTGGCAGTCGCGATAGGCGGTGTAGAGCACGTCGCGGACTTTCGGCTGCTTGCCCTTGAGGATCAGGGCGATGCTTTTGCCATCGATACCTTCGGGCAGCTTTGCGCCTGCGAACTCAGCTAAGGTCGGGAACAAGTCCATGAGGTAAACAAGCGCCTCGCTCTTGCCCTTGGCGATGCCGGGGCCTGCGATGACGAGCGGCACGTGCATGCCGCCGAACTCGTAGAGGTTTTGTTTTCCGAACAAGCCGTGCTCGCCGAGCGAGAGTCCGTTGTCGGCACTGAAGATGATGATGGTGTTGTCCCACTGGCCGCTGCCTTTCAACTCGGCGAAGATGCGGCCGATGTGGTGGTCGAGCCCGGTCACGCAGGCGTAATAATCGGCGGTCTGCTGCTTCGTGTCCGCCTCGGTCCGAGGCCACGGCGCGAGTGTTTCGTCGCGCACGGCCATCTCGCCATTGTCGAATGGATGCTGCGGCAGGAAGGCGGGCGAGAGCGGGATTTTCGCGGGATCGTAGAGCTTGTGAAACTGTGGCTCTGCGGAACGCGGGTCGTGCGGAACCGGAGGCGCGATGTAGATGTAGAAAGGCTTCGTATCGTGCGAGGCCGTGCGCGATTTGAGGAAGGCGATGGTGCGATCAGCGAGGCGCTGGCTGCAATGGGCGCGGTCCGTCTCGGGCGTCTTGCCGCTGCCGGCGTCAATGATGCTCGTCTCAAACTCCTTCAGACCTGCCGGGAAGCCATTGCCCTGCTTCCCCGTGTGCCAGGTCTGATAGCCTGCGGCCTGAATGACTCGCGGCAAAAACGTCGTTGGATCGTTCGCATTGGGCGTTGCGGCTGGAGCGCCGGGAATGCGCTGCCAGGAGCGGCCCGTGAGCATCATCGTGCGACTCGGCGTGCAGACTCCACCGATCATGGAGCCCATCGTGTAGCAATGCGTGAAGGTCATGCCGCGCTCGACGAGCGAATCGAGATTCGGCGTCTGGAGCAGCGGATTGCCGAGCGCGCGCAAACCGTCGGCGCGATGGTCGTCGGCGTGGATGTGGAGGATGTTCGGCCGAGCAGGCGGCGCGGCCTTAAGCACGGCCAATGGTGCCACGCATAGCGCGGCGGTGATGAGTGCGAGGGTGTGTTTCATTAAGTTTAATCTTCTCCGATTCCGGCGTTTTCTTTCCCGGATTCCTGGGGGCATCGTTGGAGGCGGCGACGTAGGTAGGATCCGGTTTGGCAGGATGCGTGGCATACCATTCGAGCACCAAAATGACGAAGCGCGAAAAGGCGGCGGCCATTTTCACATTGGTTTGGGCGGTCGGGATTTAGCGTCGTCACGTGGAGCACGTCTTTATCGAAGGCCATGCCGCCGACGCGGAACACTTCGCCAGCTTCCGGGCTCTCGCCTTGCGCCAACGCGAGCAAAGACTTGCCGCGAGGGGCGGAGGCGTCCTTAGTAGCGGCCCATTTTTCCCCATGAAAGTCTCCCTCAACTGGCTGCGCGAATACGTCGAACTCCCGTCGCCGGTCTCCGAACTCGTCGATCTGCTCACGCTCGCGGGGGTGGAAGTGGAGGAGGTGATCCAACTCGGCGTGTCCATCCCGAATGTGGTGGTGGCGCAGATCAAGGAATCCGTGCAGCACCCGAACGCGGATCGGTTGAGCGTGTGCCAGGTCGATGATGGCACGGGCACGGCGCGGCAGATCGTGTGCGGCGCGAAGAATTACGCGGTGGGCAACAAGGTGCCGCTGGCGCTGCCGGGCGCGGTGCTCGGGCCGGACTTTAATATCAAGGTGGGCAAGCTGCGCGGTGTGGAGAGCCAGGGGATGCTCTGCAGCGCGGAGGAACTCGGGCTGCCGAAGGGCGCGGATGGGCTGCTCATTCTTCCGGCCGGAGCAGAGGTGGGCGCGGCGATCAGCGAGCTTTTCCCCGGCGACACGGTGCTGGACCTGGAGATCACGCCGAACCGCCCCGACCTGCTCAGCCATACCGGGATCGCGCGCGAGATCGCGGTGCTCACGCAGCGTCCGCTGGAGCTGCCGCCGCGCCCGGGTCAGTTGCTCGGCTTCGTCGGCGAAGTGATCGACGTGGAGCCGAAGGAGTGCGCCTTCTACTCCGCGCAGTCGATCGGGAATGTGCATGTCGGTCCGAGCCCGGAGTGGCTGCAAAAGAAACTCACCGCGGTGGGGCTGCGGCCGATCAATAACGTGGTCGATATCTCCAATCTCGTAATGCTCGAAAGTGGCCAGCCGTTGCATGCCTTCGATGCGGACAAGCTCGACGGCGATCTGCGCGTGCGGATGGCGCGGGAGGGCGAGACTTTCCTCGCGCTGGACGGGAAGACCTATCCGCTGACGCCGCAAAATCTCGTGATCGCCGATGCGAGCCGCGCGGTCGCGATCGGCGGCGTGATGGGCGGGGAAGAGACCGGCGTGACCGCGACGACGACGAATGTGTTTCTCGAAGGGGCGTGGTTCGAACCGGCGAATATCCGCCGGACCGCGCGGACGCTCGGGCTGGGGAGCGACTCGAGCTATCGCTTCGAGCGCGGAGTCGATCGGGCCGGCGTCTTGCGCGCGGCGCAACGGGCGGCGCAGCTCATCGCGGAGATCGCGGGTGGCACTCCGGGCGAACTGCGGGTCGGGCTCGGCGAGGATTCACAGCAGGGCTTCGATCCGTCGGCGATGCTCAGCGAAGACAACGACACGGTCTTCACGCACACCGCGCCGCTGCGGAATGCGCGGGTCGCGGCGCTGCTCGGCGTGGAGGTCGCGGAGGACAGGATCGCGGAGATCCTCACCGGCTTCGGTCTGCGGCATGCGGAAGGCGGATGGGAGGTGCCTTCCTATCGTCAGGATCTCACCCGGGAGGTGGATCTCATCGAGGAAATTTCGCGCGTCATCGGCATGGACGCGGTGCCGGCTCGGATGCAGGCGCGATTCGCCCCTGCGAGTGCGACCGATCGGGAATACGACCGTGCGATGACCCTGCGCCGCGCCTTCGTCGGCGCGGGATTGCACGAGGCGCGCAGCATCACCCTCGTGCCCGCCGAGCCGCGCGGGGCCGCCTGCACGCAGGCCGCGCCCGACACGTTCCGGCGCGTGAAGAATCCGATGATCGACGATCAAGTCGTGCTCCGCCCGAACCTGATGCACGGCTTGCTCACGGCGGTCGCGAACAACCTCCGCGCCGGGGCGAAAAGCGTCCGCCTCTTTGAAATCGGGCGCACTTTCTCGACGATCCCACCCGAGGAATTTTCGCACGCCGCCTGCGTGCTGAGCGGGCCGGTGAACGAGCGGAACTGGCGCGCGGGCGCAGGACGCGAGGCCGATCTTTTCGATGTGAAAGGGATCGTCGCGGCGGCGCTTGGCGGCGGCGTGACATTCGAGCCACACGAGAATCCCGCGCTCGCGCTTTCGATCGGTATCAGGATGAACGGCGCCCACATCGGCCTCGCCGGACAACTGTGGCCCGCCGAGGCGCGCGCGCTCGATGCCTCCGCACCCGTTGTCTTTGCCGAGCTCGATCTGGCCGCTCTCGACAAGGCGCAGACGGCCAGCGGACCGAAGAAGTATCGCGAGATTGCGCGTTTCCCTTCCACCACTCGCGACATCGCCCTGCTCGTCCCCCTCACGCTCGCACATGCGCGGATCGCGGTGACGCTGAGCGACGCGAAGGAACCGCTCCTCGAAAGCGTGGAGATCTTCGACGTCTTCACCGATCGCACCGGCGCGAAGGTGCCCGCGGATAAAAAGTCGCTGGCATATTCGTTGACGTATCGGGCCACCGACCGCACTCTCACCGCCGACGAAGTAAACGCCGCGCACGCGCGGCTGAAAGAGCGGCTCAAGAGCAACCTTGGCGTCGCCCTTCGCGAATAGATCTTTGACAGGAAAGTTGAGTGTTGAGTGTTGAGAGGCGCGCAGGGCAAGCCCAGTTGCGCCTCTCAACTCTCATCACTCAACTCCTTCACCAATTTGCCCTGCGGTGTTCGAGCAAAGTGCGGTAATCCCGATCCGATAAGTCTATCAACTAAGGAGGCCGGGGTGGGCAGTTTATGGTCACGCCTTCACTGGAAGACCTGAGCCTGTCCCAGGTTATCCGCCCGTTACCATTTGGTGGGAACGGGAACACCGTTCAGACGGCACCTGCGGGGCAATTCATTTGAGGCGCCTCATCCGCGACTGTTGAAGTCGGGGTGAGGCGCTTCTTTTTTTTGGGGAAAAGCAGGCGGTCGGAATGCTTGCGGGGGGCGGG
>JANOAZ010000046.1:0-3022 GCA_031411395.1 Chthoniobacteraceae bacterium | reverse complement strand
ATTCCGAAACAGCACGCCTTCTTTCGCCACACGGTCGATGTTCGGCGTCTCGATGACATCATTCACACTCGCCCGCGCCGAATCGCGATAGCAGCTCGCATAACGCCCCCAGTCATCCGCGAGGAAGAAGAGGATGTTGGGCTTTCTCTCGACGGCGGAGGCGGTGAGCGTCGCAGCGGCGAGGGCGAGCGGGAGCAGGAAGTGGCGGATCATGTTTTGGGTGTCACGGAGCAGGAGTCGGGGGTGGTGTGGCCCCGGGGTGACCTGTCATCGAACGCAGCGGATAGCGGTCTGCGAGTTTCTCCGGCATCGCGCTGGGCACATAGGTTTTACCGGATCCGCGGTCGCCCTGAGGCTTGTAGTGCTCGCTCGTTTTCGTGGATTCCGGTGCATAGGCCGCGTGCCCACTTTCCTCCCTCCACCACTGCATCCAGCGGACGTTGAGATCGGCGACGACCTCCGGGTTCTTCGCGGCAAGATTCGTGTTTTCCAACGGGTCCCCGCCCGCGCGGAAAAGCTCCCAGCCCGTGCCATCCACCTCGGCCATGGTCCACTCGCGGGTGCGGATCGCGCGGTTGTCCATGTATTGAAAAAAGAGCGGGCCTTTGCGCTGCCAGGATGGGCCCTGAAGCACGGAAAGGAAGGACTCCCCGTCGGCCTCGATCCCCGGTTGCGCAGCGGCCTCGAGCAAGGTCGGCAGGACATCGACGACGTGGAGCGGCGTGGATTCGATGCGGCCCAGTTTCCCCGTCACGCCCGCGCCCCAGGCGACCGCACCGGTGGTCACGCCGCCGGCGTGCTGGCTGATCTTGTAGAGCCGCCACGGCGTCACGCTCGCGTAGGCCCAGCCGGTGCCGAGTTGCCAGTTCGAGGCGCGGTCGCCGGGGAGTTTTCCTTGTTTGAGCATCGCCTCATCCGCGACGGAGAAGGAGTCCGCCCCGTTGTCGCTCATGAATAGGATGAAGGTGTTATCGGCCTTGCCGCTCTGCTGGAGCCCTTCCATCACCCGGCCGATGCCGCGATCCATCCGCTCGATCATGGCAGCGAACGTGGCCATGCGCAGGTCTTCAAGGTCGCGCTGTGCGGCGGTGAGCGAGTCCCAAGCGGGGAGATTTTGCGGATACGTCGGGAGTTCGGCATCGGCTGGGACGACGCCCATTTCCTTCTGCCGCTTGAACCGCGCCTCGCGCACGGACTGCCAGCCGCGCAGGTATTTGCCGCGATATTTCAGAATGTCTTCACGCGGAGCCTGCAACGGATTGTGCGGAGCCTGGTAGCTCAGGTAGAGGAAGAAGGGCTGGGGTGACTCAGTGCGGATCAAGTCAAGAGCGCGATCGGTGAAAGCATCGCTGCTGTAATAGCCGGGGCCAAAATTTTTGAAGGGCTCACGATCGAGCCGGTAACTCGGCGCGCCGGCGAAGTGATCGGCAAACCCCGCGAGAAATCCGAAGAAGTGATCGAACCCTCGATCCATCGGATGACCGTCGAGGTGCCACTTGCCGATGAGTGCCGTGCGATAACCCGCGGCGTGAAGCTTCTCCGATAAAAGCGGCGTCCGCGTGAAGGCCGGCAGCGCCCGCGGCCACCATTTCCCGGTTAACATCATGGCCCTGGAGACGACACACATCGCGCCATTGTGGAAGCGAGTGAGCCGCACGCCTTCATTCGCCAACCGGTCGATGTTGGGCGTCAGGATTTCACCACCGAAGCATCCCGGATCGCTATAGCCCATGTCGTCGGCGAGGATGACGATGAGGTTGGGCCGCGAGGCGGTGCCTCCGGCCGCGTGAAGCCACGCCAGCGGAGCCAGCAGCAGCGCGATCAATGCGCCGAGGACAGGCGTTCGTTTCATGGCATGACAGGAGGCGCGCCGATGTCCCGAGTGTCGGCGCTCCATTTTTGCAGCGCGGAAAAGAGGCGCTCGAGTTGCGGACGATGCGCGGGGTCGGCGGCGAGGTTCTGCATCTCGTCCGGGTCGGATTGCAGATCGTAGAGTTCGAGCGCGGGCACTTTGCCACCGAGACCTTGCGGGTCCATCTCGGCGAGCACGCGGAACGGTTCGGGAAACTGCTCTTTGACGCGCACAATCTCGGCGTAGGTGCGATTGCCCCACGGCTTCGCGTCCTTGCTGTCGGCCTGCACCTGTCGCCAGGCGGGCGTGAGCTTTTGCCGGTAGATCAAATGCCAGCGGCCATCGCACACGCTGCGCTCCTGCATTCCCTCGTTCGGCAGCGTGCCGCGATCGGAGATTTCGGCGAAGATGAAGTCGTGCGCCTTCGCGTCGGGTTTCCCTTCGAGCACGGGACGCAGCGACAGCCCGTGCGTTTTCGGAAAAGGGGCCAGCCCGACCAGGTCGAGCAGCGTGGGCGCGAGATCGAGTTCGCTGACCAGCGCATCGCTCGTCACGCCGCGCGGCATTCCGGGACCATTGATGCTCAGCGTGACGCGCAGCCCTAGATCGAAGAGCGTCTTCTTGCCATGCGGATACGCGGGGGCGTGATCGCCGCCGAGACCCACGATGATCGTGTTCTGGTCCTGCCCCGCGGCGCGCAAGGCTGCCAGCGCCTCGCCGACCAGACCGTCGGCCCTTTCCACCGCGGCGAGATATTCACACCAGTCCTGCCGCACCAGCGGCGTGTCGGGCACGAACGCGGGCAGCTTCACTTCGTCCGGCCGCACGCGAATCTTCACCTTGTCGCTGTCGGGGAACGGACGGTGCGAGACGCCAACGTTGAAAAACAAATGCCACGGCTTTCCGGTCTTCGCCGCGCGTTCGAGAAAGCCCGCGACGGCCAGGCCATTCTCGCCCGGAATGAACTCGTCGTAGGGAAACTTCTCCACCGGCGCGACGTGCAGCTTGTGCATGACGCCCTGATAGTAGCCCGCCTCCTTGAATCGTTCCACGAGCGTCGGCATCGCCGCGGGAATCCGGTTGCTGCGATAGAGCGGGTTGTTCTTCTCCGCGGCGGTCAGTTGGTCCGCCGGTTTGTGATAGTTCGGCGTGTTGTTGAGGATGCCGTTG
>JANOAZ010000045.1:0-20495 GCA_031411395.1 Chthoniobacteraceae bacterium | reverse complement strand
CGGCACCGGTCAATTGCGCCCACGAACCGGCGACGTTCACCGGTTGGTCGAAAGTCACGGCGAGCCGACTGGTCGTCACCACGCCGGTCGCCGCAGCGGAGGGAAGAGTGCTCGCGATCTGCGGGGCGGTGTTGCTCCCGGTGGGTGCGAAGAAAACGAGGTCGTCGATCGCGAGGGCGTCATCGGTCCCGCTGGAATCATCATCCTGCCAACGCAGCAGCAGCGTGTGGCCCGCGGGCCAGGAAATGCCGGTGACGGTGGCGGAGACGAGCGCGCGATTAGCGGAAAGGTTACCGTTCAACGCGGAGGGGCTGCTGGCCGTGAGTGAGGAGGTGAAATTGAGCGCCGCGACGGAGATGAGGTTCGTCGTATTGTCGAGGTCGAGCGCGGTGGGACTGATTCGGTAGTGAAAGGCGAGTTGGTTGAGATTGCCCGTGCCCCCGGTGCGCCACACTTCGCCGGCATAGCCGAGGGTGAATTGCGTGATCGTCACCCCGGTGTTGTTGATCAGCCGTAGTCCCGTGCGGCAGGCGCGGGTCGTATTCGCGAGCAGGCCCAGCGCCCGCTCAGCGCTGCCGGGCAGGCCGTGAGAATAAGCCGAAGCCGTGCTGCTGCCGCCGGCATCAACGATGAACGAGAGCGGCGAGCCCGCGTTTTGATACAGACGCCAGCCCGCCGCCCCGCTTGCGCTGATCGGCGTTAGATCTAGCGCCTGCGGCCCTTTGCCGGTGAAGGTGAAAACGCCGGCGGCGGGCAGGGTGTTGAAATCCTGGGAAAGCACGCCGCCGCCATAGCCAAGCTGGGCCTGCGCGGGGACGACCGCGAAGAGGACCGCTGCAATGAAGCGTGGAATGATTCTGAACATGGAGGGCGTTACCGGATACTACGGGGCAGGACAGTTGTCGCATTTCCTTCGTGCTTGTTTTCGTAGTTGCGGGAAGGTGCTTCCGCGAGACCTGCTTGACCCGTGGCGGTCAGATTGGAATCTCCTCGAGTAACGCGACGCCCCCCTTGAAACACGCACTTCTCTTCACGCTCATCTTCACGCTGGCCGCGCAGGCCGTGGAAGACGCCGCGTCCTTTGAGCAGAAGGTGAAGCCCGCGCTGGAGGCGAAATGCGTGGCCTGCCACAACCCGGACAACCTCAAGGGCGGATTCAACATGACGACTCGCGCCACCATGCTCGCGGGCGGCGATGACGGGACTGCGCTGGCGCCCGGCAAACCCGACGACAGTCCGGTGTACGCGCTCGCGATCTCGCATGCGGGCGCCAAGCCCGAGATGCCAAAGAAGGGTGAACCCTTGACCGCGGAAGAAGCGGAAGCGCTTCGCTCCTGGATCGCGGCGGGCGCGCCCTGGCCCGACAAGCTGGTGCTCAAGGAAAAGGCGAAAGCGGACAGGAGCTTCTGGTCCTTCCAACCAGTGGTCCGGGTCGAGCCCCCCTCGATCCACGACGCGCCCGCGGAGTGGCAGCACCATCCCATCGATCGCTTTCTCCTCGCGAAGATGAAGGAGCAAGGCCTCTCGCCAAGTCCCCCCGCCGACCCACGCACGTTCATTCGCCGCGCCACCTACGACCTCACCGGCCTGCCGCCGACGCCGGAGGAAGTGGAGGCTTTCTGCCAATCCACGATCCGCAATCCGCAATCCGCAATCGAAACCCTCATCGACCGTCTCCTCGCATCGCCTCATTACGGCGAGCACTGGGGCCGGCATTGGCTGGACGTGGTTCGTTTCGGCGAAAGCCGCGGCTACGAACGCAACCAGATCATCACGAATCTTTGGCCGTTCCGGGACTACATCATCCAGTCGTTCAACGACGACAAACCCTATGACCGGCTGATCGCGGAGCATCTCGCGGGTGATCTGCTCGGCAAGGATCAGCCCGAGATCGAAGTGGGTTCCGCCTTTCTGGTAGCCGGGCCGTATGACGACGTGGGAAATCAGGATCCCATGGCGGCGGCGCAGATCCGCGCCGATCAGATGGATGAAATGATCCGCGCGACGAGCGAGGCGTTCCTCGGAATGACGCTGGGATGCGCACGGTGTCACGACCACAAATTCGATCCACTGCCGACGAAAGATTACTACGCCCTGTATGCGACCTTCGCCGGGACGAAGCATGGCGAGCGCGACGTGGCGACCGCCGCGGCCCGAGCGGAACGCGCGGAAAAACTGAAGCCGCTGGAGGAACGCAAGGCGGGGCAGACCAGGGAGCGCGATGCCTTGCAGACGGAACTCAACGCGCGGGCGAAAGCCACGGAAGCCGAGGCGGCGAAAGCATGGTCGCGGCCAAAGCACAGCCGCTACGGAACGGAAGACGTCTTCAGTCCGATCGAAGCGCGATATGTGCGCCTGATCCTGGACGGCTCCGACGCACCGGAAGGAAAGGGGGGGCAGGGAAGGCTCGATGAATTCGAAGTGTGGACCGACGAAGCCACGCCGCGCAACGTGGCGCTCGCCAGCAACGGCGGCACCGCGAAAGGTGCAGCCCGGGAAGCGAAGGAACTCGCCGGCGCCTACGGGGCGGCCCTGACCATTGATGGAAAATTCGGCGAACGCTGGAACTCCGCGGGCAACGAGTTGCTGATCACATTCGCCCGAACGGAGCGCATCGGGCGGGTCCTGTTTTCGAGCGATCGCAATCGCGCGCTCGCCGAAGACTCGGGGATTTCCACCTTTGTCGGAGAGTACCGGCTCGAGGCATCGCTCGATGGCCAGACGTGGTTTCCGCTCGCCAGTTCCGCAGATCGACAACCGGCGACGCCGGCGATCAAGCAAGCGCGTCTTCTGAAACTCGTGACCGAAGCGGAGGAGGGGAAGAGCCTCGCGGAGATGAATCGACGCGTGGCCGCGATCGACGCCGAGATCGCGAAAGTGCCCGCGCTGCCGCAATGGTGGGTCGGCACGCACAGCGCGGCGCCGGGGCCGTTTCATGTCTTCACCGGCGGGAGTCCGCAGAAGCAGGGCGACACCGTGATGCCGGCGAGCCTGAGCGTGTTTGCGGGAGGGAAATCGAGCTACGCGGTCGAACTGCAAAAGCCGGAAGGCGACCGTCGGCTCGCGCTGGCCCGCTGGCTCACCGCGCCGGACAATCCACTGACCCCGCGCGTGCTCGCGAACCGCCTGTGGCACTATCACTTCGGCAAGGGAATCGTCGATACCCCGAGTGATTTTGGTTACATGGGCAGCCGTCCGACCCATCCCGAGTTACTCGACTGGCTCGCCGCGGAGTTACAACGCAACGGCTGGAAGCTGAAGCCGCTGCATCGCCTGATCATGACCTCGGCCGCCTATCGGCAGGCGTCCGTTCCGGAGGAAAATGCGCCCGCCCCGCGCGTGGAGCAGTTTCAGCAGGGGCTGAGTAAGGATTCCGATGCGCGGCTGCTCTGGCGGTTTCCTCCGCGCCGTCTCTCCGCCGAGGAAGTGCGCGATGCGATGCTCACCGTCGCGGGCCGGCTCGATCTGAAAATGGGCGGCCCGGGCTTTCGGCTTTACGAATACCAGCAGGACAATGTCGCCACCTACGTGCCCCTCGACATCCATGGTCCCGAAACCTACCGGCGTGCCGTCTATTACCACAACGCCCGCGCCGCGCGCGTCGATTTGATCACGGATTTCGACTGCCCCGATCCCTCCTTTGCGGAGCCGCGCCGATCCTCGACCACGACGCCACTGCAGGCGCTCACGCTCATGAATCACAGCTTCTCGCTCGACATGGCGAAGGCGCTGGCCGAGCGGCTCGAACGCGAGAGAAGCAACACCGCCAGCCGGGTGCAGCGCGCCTTTGCGATCGCCTATGGGCGCAGCGCCCGAGCCGATGAGGTAAGCGCCGCCGCCCGGCTCATCGAGGAATACGGATTGCGGGCATTCTGCCGCGTGATCCTGAACTCCAGCGAATTGATCAACCTGAACTGAACCATGGACGCCAGCCACCCACTTGACTCCATCCTCAGTCGCCGCGGCTTCATCGCGAATTCCTTCCGCGGCCTCGCGGGAGTCGGACTGACCTCGCTGATGGCCCGTGATCTCGAAGCCTCGGCGGCGAAGTGGCAGGCCGGCAGCGGTCTCACTCATTTCCCGCCAAAAGCCAAACGCGTGCTGCAAATCTTCTGCCCGGGCGCGGCTTCGCATCTCGACTTGTGGGATTACAAACCTGAACTCTTCAAGCGCAGCGGCGAGCCATTGCCAGGCGGCGACAACACACCTTCCTTCCAGGGAAAGAACGGAAACTTGATGCGGCCGCCGTGGGACTTCGTGCCGGGCGGACAGAGCGGGAAGATGATCTCATCCCTGCTTCCCAACATGGCGCGGCACGTGGATGACATCGCCTTCATCCACTCGATGCAGTCGAAGACAAACACGCACGGGCCGGGCTGCGTGTTTATGAATACCGGTCACGTCCAGGAGGGATTTCCCAGCGCCGGAGCCTGGCTGAGTTATGCGCTCGGGAGCGCGAACGACAATCTGCCGACCTATGTCGCGCTGCCCGATCTGCGCGGTGAGCCGCCGAATGGAAAAGCGAACTGGAGCAATGGTTTTCTGCCTGCCAGGCATCAGGCGATCGTCATGGCTTCGCACCTCGACATCCGCAATCTGGCGCGGCCCAGGGACGTGAGCGAGGCGGAGGAGAAGGCCTCGCGCGAACTGCTGCGCCAGTTCAATGAAAAGCATGCGGCGGCAAATCCGGGGGACAGTTCCCTGCCGGCGCGCATCGCGGCCTACGAACTCGCGGCGCGCATGCAGTTATCTGCGCCGGAAGTTTCTGATTTCAAGGCGGAGACGCCGGAAACCCATCGGCTCTACGGGAGCGACAGCAGCAATCCGCTGATGGCCGCGTACGCGAAGAACTGCATTCTCGCGCGGCGTCTGCTCGAGCGTGGCGTGCGTTACGTGAATCTCTACTGCGCAAGCCGCGCGAGCGGAGTGGATGGCTTGCTCAACTGGGACGCGCACCGGACGCTGAAGAGCGACTACGAGCGGCATTGCCCGATCTTCGACCAACCTACCGCGGCGCTCATCTCCGACCTCACGCAGCGCGGCCTGCTCGAAGACACGCTGGTGCTTTGGACCACGGAGTTTGGCCGCATGCCGATGCATCAGATGGGAACGACCGGCCGCGATCATAACCCCGATGCCTTCACCACCTGGATGATGGGTGCCGGTGTGAAGCCGGGGAGTTATGGCGCGACCGATGACTTCGGGCGTCGGAGTGTGGAGAAGGTGACAAATGTCTGGGAGTTTTACAGCACCGTGCTGCACCTCCTTGGCTTCGACTACGACCGGCTGAGTTACTATTACAACGGCGTAAATCGGAAACTCAGCGACGTGCATGGGCACGTGATCAAGGAGGTTCTGGCGTAGCTGCAGTTATGTTCCTAAACGTGCAGCCTACTTATCGCGATGCCGCCACCGAAGCAGACGGCGACGTCGGAATCGGGACCTACCGGCCGGGAGGCATAGGTGGCGGTGTAACGATGTGTGCTGATCTGAGCATCAAGGCTCGTGGTTTCATACGAGACGTTGAGGGGCGCCCGGCATGGATGGCAAAGGACGCGCGGCGGCAGATCGATCTGACCTATGGGTAGGTGCGGGTAATTGATGTTCCAGAATTCTCCATCCGCCAGCGGTCGCGCGAGTAACTCGTCGAGAACCCGGGCGGTCCACGCGGTGATGCGCGCCCAGTCGAGCGCGAGGCCTCGGATCAGGTAATGTGAGAACGCGGCTGAGGGGAGTCCGTGAAAGGCGGCTTCCCGGGCGCCGGCGACCGTGCCGCTGATGTGCAGGTCCTGCCCCATGTTCCCGCCGGCATTCACCCCGGAGATGACAAAGTCCGGCGTGATCCGCAGCGCGAAGAGGGCAATGCGGGTGCAATCCGCGGGGGTGCCATCGACGCTGTAGTCACTTTCGGCAAGCTGCGTGACGGTGATCGTTTCCCGAGTGGTAACGCGATGTCCGCACTGCGATTGCTCCGTCGCAGGTGCGACGATGGTGACTGTAGCATCGGGCCGCAGGCGTATGGCCGCCGCCAGCGCGGCGAGTCCGGGGGCGTGGATGCCATCGTCGTTGGTCAGGAGGAAATGCATGGGGCCGCGACGGTAGGCGAGCCGCCGATCCGATCGCGAATTATTTTCCCCGGCGCACGAGCCAGCCGAATCGCATCCAGGTGGCGAACCAGGTCCGGACCTTCTCCGCCGCCAACTCGGGCGCATCAGTCTCTCCCTGGAACGCGCTCTCGCAGGCATCGGCGAGCGTCGCTCCGTTGCGTAGTCCCTGGACGAGTCGATAGGCGGCGGGTTCGAGACGTTTGTAATAGACGCCGAGATCGACCCGATGGACCGCGAGGAAGATGGGTTGCAGGCTGGGTCGCGAGGTCAGGCGAATCGGGCGCCGCGGCGAGTGCATGGCGGCGACGGCGTTGCTGACACTGGCTGTCTCGGTATTGCGCCGGCGCAGCCGGCCGAGCAGGTCGTCGATGGGATGCCGGAGTTCGAGCAGCGTGATGTAAGGCTGCAAGTCGAGGCGCAGACGCTCGGGTTCGGAACCCAGCTTCGTCGGATCGAGCGGCGGTTTCTCCGGTCCATCGAAGGCCTGCACGCGGCCTAACTCGACGCGGATCATTTCAACCGAGAGCGCCTCGTGCGGCGCGACCGACTCCGGATGAGCGCGGACAAATTCTTCGAGGCCTGCGCCGAGGTCGCGCAGATTCCACGACGTGGAGCCGCAATTCTCGAGATAGCTGACGGCGAGGCGCTCGAACTTCCGCTCCCCGAGCACCGCCATCAGCCCTCGGAAATCCTCCTGAAAGCTCGCCATGAGGCGCCACCAGTATTGCTGATTGTAGATCTGGAGCCGCTCGAATGAAGTTAGCCTGTCGTTCGGTTTAATAATGCGATTCGCGACCTCCACGGCATCGCGGCGCATCCGCTCACCCGGCCCGAGCGGGCGCATCAACGCGCCGGCGATGGCGCGCTGGATTTCAAGGAGCGACGGCGTGGTCTTAAGCGGCGATCGCGCGGCCATCGGGAAGAAAACGAGCCGCCTTCAATGCCTCACGATGCACCTCTCCAAAGGACGGGATGCGGTCGTCCCATTCGAGCAGCGTGGCCGTGCGGCCGACACGCTTGATGGCATGGGCATACATCTTCCAGACAGGATCGAGAACGGGGTGATCATGGGTATCGAGCAGGTAACGCTCGAACTTGGTATGCCCGGCGATGTGGATCTGGGCGACGCGTTCCGCAGGGACGGCGTCGAGGTAAAGGGATGGGTCGAAACCGTGGTTCTTCGATGAGACGTAGATGTTATTCACATCGAGCAGGATGCCGCAGTCGGCGCGCTCGACGACTTCCGCGAGGAACTCCCACTCGGTCATTTCCGACGCGTGAAATTCCGCGTAGCTGCTCACGTTCTCCACCGCGACGGGAAGGCCGACCGCGTCCTGCACTTCCCGGATGTTCCGCGCCGTCCACTCCACAGCCTCCCAGGTATATGGCATGGGGAGTAAGTCGTGAGTGTAGCGGCCATCGACGCTTCCCCAGCAGAGATGGTCGCTCAGCCACGGAGTTTTCGTGCGTTTCGTGAGCGCCTTAAGTTTCTTGAGATGATCGCGGTTCGGGCGCGCGGCATTGCCGAAGTACATCGAGACGCCATGCTGGACCACGCGGTATTGCTCGAGGATCCGGTCGAGCACGGCGAGCGGACGGCCCGCGTCCACCATGTAGTTTTCCGAGATGATTTCGAACCAATCGACGACGGGCTTTTCCTCCAGGATGTGCCGGTAATGCGGAGTGCGAAGACCGATTCCGATGCCGTGGTCGGTGAAGGCGTTAAACCGGGAGGCAGGCATTTGTGGGGAAACGCGAAGCTCGAAATTCGAAATTCGAAACAAAGCTCAACCGAGAGAAATCAGGAAAAAAGGGGGAACGCAGATCGACAGCCGGGGTGTTTCCTACTTTTCCCATTTCAAAGAATTTGTCTGCATTGTTTCGGATTTCGGATTTCGAGCTTCGAATTTTCTACAAGAGTGGGGCTCCGGCCATTGAAGACCGGAGCCCCGTCGGTGCCGATTCTTACTTGTGGACTGGCTTGCCGTCTTTCACCGCGCAGCCGCCCTTGCCTTTGCAGGTGTTCTTGCCGGCGCAGCCTTTGTCGCCGGTCTTGCAGCCACCCTTGCCCTTGCAGGAGTTCTTGCCCGCGCAGTCATGGGTTTCGCCCTTTTCCTTGTCGGCGAGCACGCCCGCGCTCTGGGATTGGTCGAACTTGACCAACCCGCCGTTGGTCACGGCTTTGGCTGGGGTGAGCAATCCGCCCGAGACGATTCCGGCGATGGCAGCGCCGGCGAGGAACGTTTTGGTAGTGGTATATTTCATTGGTTCTTTTGGTTTCTGTTTTTTGGATATTTGCCCGCCTGCCCGCCGAGTCATTCAGTGGGATCACGAACAAAAGTGTTGGGCAGCGTGCGCGTTTTGCTAAATCGCGGCAGCCCGGATTTCGGTTGGGTTCTCGTGTCCGACCAGGCGACGAACCAGCATGGCGAGTGATTGCAAAAAAACTCCGCGAGAGGTTGAGATCCCGAATCGCACTTGGGGGGAGAGAGCGTGCACAAGCCGAGGTGTAGGTTCCTGAATGCCGGGAGGCAAGTTACGATTGCGATCGCTGTATCCGGTGTGTAGGCATCGCGGCATGATAACAGTTCTGCGATAGGAAACCGCGCGTGGATGCAGCCAAAGATACGCCGCGAATGATCGATGATCGTGAAATGCTCCAGGCGGGGTTTCGCTACGGGATGGCGCTCTCGCATCGCGTGCAGGACGCCGAGGATCTCGTGCAGGAGGCGTGGCTGAATCTCACCCGTCGCTATGGTGGGGTGGCCTCACGGGCCTTGCTCTTCACGAGCATGCGGAATCTTTTCATCGACCAATGCCGGCGGCGCAAGGTTGTCCACTTCGAGTCGCTCGATCAGCCGGAGCCACCCGTCCTGCCAGCTCCGCCGCCCGCTGAGGAACCCGGCTTGCAGGGCGACGTCGCGGCCTTGCTCGGCGTGCTCCGCCCGGCGGAACGTGAAGCGATTTTCCTCCACTATTACGAAGGACGCACCGCGGAGGAAATCAGTCAGCTCACCGGACAGCCGCGCGGCACGGTCCTCAGCCTGATGCATCGGGCGATCATCCGATTGCGCGAGGCGGCGGCGAGTGCGGCTCCGTCTCCGGGCTGCAATCAGTGGATGCTCATGCTCGTTTCGTTGATGTAGCCACGTTACGCCGACCCACGCCTTTTCATGCCCAATCTCCGCCAGCAAATTCGCGACTTCTACGAAGCGCTGAAACTTCCCGATGCGAAGGTCGATGCGATCCTGAATGCCGCTCGGCCGGAGGCGGAGGCAGCGAAGGTGGTGGAGTTCCCGCGGGCGCTGATTTTTCGCCGGATGGCGATCGCCGCGGCGTTGCTGCTCTTTGCGGTGCTTGCCTTCCAAGTTGGAATCCGGCGCCCGAAGGAGATTCCTTTCGCCGCGCTGGCGCCGCGGATCATCGAGTTCTTCCGCACTCCGCCGGAACTCAAAGAGTCGCAGGACCAGGTTGAATTGCGCGCCTGGTTGCTCGCACACGGCGCTCCCTCGGATTTCCAGATTCCCGCCAAGCTCGCGTCGTTGAAGAGCGTCGGATGCACAGTCGTGGATGTGAAAGGGAAGCCCGCGTGGCTCACGTGCTTCTGGCGCGAGCTGCGGCCCGGCGCGACCGACCGGGAACTCATTCATCTTTTCGCCGTGCGGCGCAGCGACTTCCGCGACGCTCCGGCTGGTCCGGTGCCGACGGTTCGCGAGATGGAGGGCTGGAGCTTCGCCTCGTGGGCGGCGGGCGATCTGATTTACACGATGGCCACGCCCGCGCCGGTCGAAAAACTGCGCCCCTTCCTCGTCGGCGAACTGCGCCGGCTGCTGCGCGAAGTCTTCAGGGCTTGACCTGGTCGAGTTCCGCGAGCAGCGAGCCTTGCGTGAGTGCGTCGAGGACCACGGGCTGATCTTCCCCCGGCCGATAGAGCACATAGAGGGGAACGCCGACGCGGCCAAAACTCTTTAGCGCGCGGGTCACCACCGGGTCCTCGGTGTTCGTCCAATCGGCGCGGAGGGCGACGACTTTCTTCTCCTGAAACTTCGCGCCGATCAGCGCCGTTGCGAGCACGAGCCGCTCGTAGGTTTTGCAGTTGATGCACCACTCCGCGGTGAAATCGATGAAGACCGGCGCGCCGGATTTGCGCGCCTCGGCGAGGCGTTCATCGGTGTAGCCGGTCCATTCGATGGAGCCCGTTTTCCACAGCCGCTCGCCGCCGGTGGTGGTCGTGGGTCGGGCCTCCAGTTTTCCGCTGAGGAAAAAGAAATAGCCGAGGACCGGCACGAGGAGGCTGACGATCATGGCCAGCATCGAGTCGCGGAAGGTGCCAAAAATCCAGCAGGCCACCCCCAGCGCGAGCAGGAACCAACTCATGCCGCCGACGACCTCCGCACCGCGCAGGCCGAGGATGGTGAAAAGCCAGACCGCGAGGGCGAGCATGATGAAGCCCATCACCTGTTTCATCCGCTCCATCCACATCCCCGGTTTCGGCAGATAGCGCAACCACGCGGGGTGCGCGGTAAGCAGGAAATACGGCAGGCACATTCCCGCGGCGATCGCGGTGAAGAGCATGAAGATCACCGGCGTCGATTGGGTGGCCGCGTAGCTCAGGCTGCCGGCGAGGAAGGGCGCGGTGCAGGACGTGCCGAGCAGCGTGGTGAAGAGCCCGTGCAGGAATGCGCCGCCGTAGCCTTCGCGTCCCGAGAGTTCGCTGAGCTTTGAAGAGGCGCCGCTGCCGAGGGAGATCTCGAAGACGCCGAGCAGGCTCAGAGCGAAAATGAAGACCAGCGCGATGATGCCCGCGAGCAGGTAGGGATTTTGAAACTGATACCCAAAGTTGAACGCCAGCTTCAGTCGCGCGACGGCGGCGGCGAGGCCGAGGAAGAACGCAAACACGCCGGCATTAAACGCGAGTCCGAGCCGGAAAACCCGGCCGGGATCCTGCCGGCCCTGGCCCACGAAGCCGAAGATTTTCAGGGCGATCACCGGCAGCACGCACGGCATCACGTTCATGATCAAACCCCCGACAAAGGCCGCGAGCAGCTTGAGAAGGAAGGAACCTCCATCAACGGGAGTGCTCGCGACCGCGGGCGTTGCCTGCGCTCCGCCTGCCGGGGAACTAACGCTCCATCCTTCGCGCACACCGTCGGCGTTGGTCGTCGCGATGACCCCTTTCCACGCCAGCGTCGGCGAGCCGCCTTCGGTGGTCGGCAGGGTGATCGAGCGCGCGCCATCCGCGGCGATCTCGCTCACTTTCGGATGCCCGGGCGTCACCCCCGCCGGCGGCAGCGGGAGGAACTCCGCTTTCGTTTCGCGCGCGAGGCCGGCGAGATGGAGCGTCACGGCATCCGCTTTCGTCTCCCATTTCACGGAAAATGGCGGTGGCCCCGGCTTCGGCAATTCCTTGCTGACCCTGGCAAAAAGTTCCGTGTTCGCCGGCTCGCCACCGTCACCCGCGGGGAGTTTGAGTTCCACTTTCCCCTCGCCCGGAATGCACGTCAGTTCGCAGGCCAGCCAGCGCACCTGCGCCTTCAATGTGACCTCGCCCGCCGGGAGCGAGGCGGGCGGCGTGATCTCGACCGGCAGCACGAGATCGCCTTCATAGGTGTAAGTCAGAAGGTCGCCATCATCGAGACGCGCGTGGGGGATCGGCCACTGGATTTCCCCGGCGCGGAAGCCCGCCGGCAACTCCCAGTCCACCTTGGGCGCGCCGCCCGATTCGCCGGGAAACTGCCAGTAGGTATGCCAGCCCGGCGCGAGTTGGAGGCGCACTCCGACGGTGAATGGCTTGCCCGCGGCGATCTTCGTCGTATCCGCGATGAGGCTCGGCGTGACGAGCACTTTCTCGCCGCCCGGAAACGGGCTGAGCGGAGCCTGCGCCGGACTGGAGCGGACGACGAAAAGGGTGAGGAAAAGAAGGAGCCAGCGGCAGGGACGCATAAATTGGAAACGGACGATACCCGACTTTGATAACGCTGCGCGGCAAATGCTCAAACACCGGGAACCGGTCGCACCGGGCCATCGAGGGCCGTGAAGGTGCGCAGGTCTGCCGCGGCAGTGAGGACTCGAATTTTCAAGCGGTAGCGCCTGCTCTCGCCGGGCTCGAGGAACTGCTCCGCGAGGGGATGCGAATCCCGGGCCGGGCCGAGCAGCGAGCCGGAGAACGGCTCCAGGCCTGCGACGTAGCTGCCGCGCGGCCCGTAATGCTGCCAGTTCGCGAGTCGCGGCAGCGCCTTCTTGGGATAGGAAACTTCCACCGCGATCTTCCGCTTTTCATTGATCAAACCGACGCGGCACCAGCCATCGCGCTCGGCCTCGGTGTCCACGAGCAGCCCGCGCTCGCCGCTCCCGGCGTGCTCGGGCAGGGAGTCGGTTACGCGTTTGAGGCGATTCATCGCCGCGGCGGAAAGCGGCTGGAGGATGTCTTCGCCCGGCGGCGGAGGGACGGTCCAATATTCCGCCGCGCCGCGGTAGATGAAGCGCGCGCCGCGGTCGAGCAGGGGATAGCCGAGATTGCAGTGGTAGAGCCAGTGATGCGCGACGCGCGTGTCGCCGCGGTTGGTGACTTCGTCTTCCAGCACGATCTCCGGCTGGCCCAGCGTGCAGCGGATCTGGCGGCGCATTTCGAAGACCGGACCGAACATGCGCGCGTCGCGGATGATGAGGCCGAGTTCCATTTCGTGAACGCCGCGATGCGGGTCGGGATTGCGGAGGGTCTCGATCGTCGCGCGCTGGCCGGAATGGCGGCCGTGGAGAGAGGTCATCGCGCCGTCCTGCTCGCGCGGCCCGCCGATGGATTGCGGGCCGCAGGTGGTCACGAGCCCGCCAGCCCAGCCGCGCAGCCACTCCATGCCGGTGTGATACGCGTGGCTCGGCGGCAGGAGACCGACGGGGGTGAGATAGGCGAGGGCGAGATCGTTGAATGTGGCGTCCACGATGTCGCCGCCGCGGTCGAGCGCGACGGTGAAGCGCAGGCCTGCGCCGGTGGCGAAGAACGCCACGCGCCCGCCGGCATCCGGCGCGTCGAGGGTGCCGGTGCGGATGCCGCCGAGTTGGTGGACGTTTTCAAATTTCGCGAGGTCGAGGTGGGTCACGGGCGGAGTCGTTTTTGCCATGCGCGGAGCGTAGCGGATGGGGCGGGGGGAGACAGTCTCTTGATGGGAGGAAGGGAGAAGGAGAGGAAAGCAATGAGATGTACTTTGGATTTCCATCCGGGCTGGCGCTCATGATTCTCAGCGCAACCTCCATGTCCAAGACACCCGCTTCATTTCTCTGTCGCATCCATGTCCTCGTCGTCTGCGGAGTCTCACTCTTCGCGACGGCGGGCGTCAGCCTCGCGGCGGAGATGCCGCCTGGGAAAAGCACGTTCGGTGAAGGCAACTACATCGAATACATCGCGGGCGATTTGCCCTTGATCATCTGCGCGCCGCATGGCGGTCGCGAAGTGCCCGAGGAGTTTCCCGATCGCACCAGGGGCGTGATCCAGATCGATACGAATACGCAAGAGCTCGCGCGCGCGGTCGCCGCCGAGATCACGTCCCGCACCGGACATTACCCTCACGTCATCATCTGCCGTCTTGCGCGTAAGAAACTGGATTGCAATCGCGAGATCGGCGAAGCCGCCGCGGGCCATCCCGCAGCGGAGCGGGCCTGGGGTGAATATCATGCGTTCATCGAAAAGGCCTGCGCCGCCGCGGTCGCGAAATCCGGCAAGGGTTTCCTCCTCGACCTCCACGGGCAAAGCCACAAGGACCAGCGGATCGAACTTGGATATTTGCATTCGATCGAGACCCTCGCGCTGCCGGACGCGGCGCTGAACGCTCCCGGGGTCGCCGCTGCGGGAAGTCTGCGCCTGGTCGCCGCCAGCTCAAAGCTGCCCTACGCCCAGTTGCTCCGCGGCCCGCAGAGCCTCGGTGGATTGATCGAAGCCCAGGGATACCGGGCCGCGCCGAGTCCCAGCCTGCCGTCGCCGGTGCTGCCGTTTTTCATCGGCGGCTATACCGTCGCCCGGCACACCCGCGCCCCGTCGAAAATCGCGGGTTTGCAGATCGAGTCGAATCTTGTCGGGGTCCGTGACACCGCTGCCGCTCGGGAGAAATTTGCGCGCGCGCTGGTGTCCGCGCTCGGTGAGTTCCTCGCCGGGCAGTTTGCGATGCCGCTCGTAGTGCGACCCGCGAGCGGCCGGCGCTAAACCTCCGGTCCGCCAGCGGGAGCGGGGCCCCTGGCGGTGGGCCGCGTGTTTTTTGGAGAGGATGAATTCCGGTGCCGGAGTGGCATTTCGGCTGCTTGGCCGGGAGCACGCCATGAAAAAGCCCTGCAACCACTCCGATTTAACACCAGCGTCAGCCGCGTTGCTTCACAACGTTCCTTCACCGCGGAAGCTTCGCCGCATCGTGAGAATCGCTTTTCTCATCCTGCTCAGCTGCGCCGCAGCCGTGCAATCGTTCGCACAGGTGAAGGAGGATCTGACCGCCAATCTTACCGCGAAGAAGGTCGCAGTCGTGGAAGGCAAGGAGGCCTTCTCCCCCGCGGCTGAAGCGAAACCCGGCGAGGTCATCGAGTACACCGCGAGCTACCGCAACCAGTCGGTGAAGGCGCTCGGCAACGTCCAGCCCGTCCTGCCCATTCCCGCAGGGAGCCGCCTGATCGGCGCCAGCCTCGCGCCGAAGCCCGCCGCGGCGAGCACCGATGGCGTGCGTTTTTCACCCTTCCCGCTGAAACGCACCGTGGCGCTGCCGGATGGTTCGCAGCAGGTCGTGGCAGTACCGCTCGCGGAATATCGCGCGCTGCGCTGGGACCTCGGAACGCTCACCCCCAATTCAACCCGCGCGGTCACCGCGCGGGTGGAACTCCTCACCAACACTCCGCAGACCGCGGCCCGCTAAGCGCGCCCGCCCTTTACAAAACCAAATGAATCCCTTCCGACCCTCCTCACGCCCTTCCGCTGCCGGTTCCCACTGGCTTCGCCGCTACTTTCGCGCCGCGCTGCTCATCCCGGCGTCGCTCGCCATCGCGCTGCATCTCGCGCAATCCGCTGCACCGCCCGCGAGCACGAGCATCGGCAACCAGGCGACCGCCACTTACACCGACGCGAGCAACACGCAGCGCACCGCGACCTCGAACCTCGTCGTGACGATCGTACAGCAGGTCGCGAGCTTCACGATCACCACCGACGGCCAGTCGAAATTCGGCGCGCCCGGCGGGCAGGTCGTCTTTCCGCACACCCTCACCAATACCGGCAACGGCACCGACACCTTCACGCTCAGCGTGGCGAACAACGCGGGGGGCGACAACTTCGACCTCACCAGCCTCACGCTCTACGCGGACACGAATGGCGACGGTCTGCCCGATAGCAACACGGCGATCACTTCGACCGGCGCGCTCGCGGCCGGCGCGACCTTCAAGTTCGTCGCCATCGGCATCGTCCCCAGCGCGGCGACCGCGGCGCAGACCGCGGCGATCACCGTCTCCGCGGCCGGCACCGCCACGGCCACGCCCGCGGCGCAGCAGAACAACACCGACACCACGACAGTGACCTCGAACGCGGTCATCAACGCGACGAAATCCATGAGCGCGGCGTCCGGCGCGGCCGGCAGCGGGCCTTACACGGTCACCCTGACCTACAACAACACCGGCAACAGCACGGCCACCAATCTCACCCTCACCGACGCGCTTCCCGCCGGCATGACCTACGTCGCCGGCAGCGCGCGCTGGAGCGTCACCGGCGCCGGCGTCCCCCTCACCGATGCGAACGACGGTGCGCAGGGCACCGCCCCGAACACCATCACCTACGACTTCGGGCTGACCGTCGCGGGCCGCGTCACCGCGGTGATCGCACAGGTGATTCCTGGGGAAAGTCGCACCCTCACCTTCCAGGTGAACATCGGCGCCAGCCAGGCCTCCGGCGCGATCAACAATACTGCGAACTTCACCTACGACCCGGGCACCGGCACACCGGTCGGCCCGTTCAATACGAACACCGCGAGCTTCACGGTCACGCAAGGCACCGGGGTGACAATCACCGGCGCCACCGTCGCGACCGCGACGCAGGGGGCGACCGTGTCCTTTAACAACGTCGTCACGAACACAGGGAACGGCGCCGACAGCTTCGACATCACCGTGGCGAACGGCACCTTCCCGGCGGGCACGACCTTCCAGCTTTTCAAGAGCGACGGCGCCACGCCGCTGGTCGATACGAACGGAAATAGCACGGCGGACACCGGCACGCTCGCGGTCAGCGGCACCTACACCGTGGTGGTGAAAGCGACGCTGCCTCCGGGATCCTCCGGCACGAACGTGAACTATACCGCGGACATCACGGCGACTTCGAAAACCAACACCGCGACGAGCGCGAGCGCGAGCGATGTCGTGACCAGTGTCACCGCGAGCACCGCGGATCTCACCAATACGCGTTCCGTCGCGGGCGGCGCGACCGGCGCCGACGGCCTCGGCGCGGGACCGGAAGCCTCGGCGATCGTCACCAAAACGGTGAACCCGAACACGACGACCACATTCGCCCTCTTCATGAACAACACGAGCGGCGTCGCCGACACCTACGATCTCGCCGCGAGCACCTCGTCGAGTTTCGCGAGCATCTCGCTGCCCGCCGGTTGGAACGTCGTCTTCACCGATGCGAGCGGCACCGTGATCACCAACACCGGCTCGATCGCCGCCGGCGGGAGCAAGCAAATCACCGCCACCGTGACGATCCCTGCGGGCCAGGCGCCAGGCACCACGGACATCTATTTCCGCGGGCTCTCGCCCACCACCTCCGCCGGGGATCGCATCCATGATGCGGTCGTGGTCAATGCCGTGCGCAGCCTCACGCTGACGCCGAACAACTCCGGCCAGATCACTCCGGGCGGCACCGTGGTCTTCAGCCACACGCTGACGAACACGGGCAACGTCGTCGAAGGCGACGGCAGCGGCAGCCTCACCGCGCTCACCTTTGCCAACAGCCTCGCGGGGTGGACCGCGGTGGTCTATTTCGACGCGAATGGAAACGGCGTGATCGACGCGAGCGAAAATCCAGTCACCGACCTGAGCTTCGTGAGCAACAGCGCGGCGGGACTCGCTCCGGCGGAGAGCGTCCGGCTCCTGGTGAAAGTCACCGCGCCCTCCAGCGCGGTCGCGGGCGGCAACAACTCGACGACCCTCACCGCGACGACGACGAACGGCTCCTTCACGACCACGGCGCCCGCCGTGACGAGCGTGACCGACTCCGCCACGGTGGTCGCCAGCGATCTGCAAATCACCAAGGAGCAGGGGCTCGATGCGAATAGCGACGGCACTCCCGACAGCGGCTACGCCGTGGCGGACATCAGCAGCGGCGCCCTGCCGGGCAAGATCATCCGCTACCGCATCACGGTGAAAAACAACGGCACCGCGCCCTGCACCAGCGTGACGGTTTCCGACTCGACGCCGGCCTTCACCGCCTACACGACGACGGGCGCCGTCGCCGCCGTCACCGGCGGTTCCGCGCCGAGCGTCACTGCGCCGGCGGACGGCGCGACGGGCGCGCTCACCTTCAATGTCGGCACGCTCACTCCCGGTGAGCAGGCCGTGATCACCTTCGGGGTGAAGATCAACCAGTAGCCCGGCCCTCCGCCCCTCGCGCGGATCACCTCGATGCGCCAGCCTGGGTTCGCGAAGATGTGGAGCGCGGCGCGAGTTTTTCTCGCGCTGACGCTCTGCACTTCTGCCATCGCAAATGCGTTGGAAGTCGTGAACGTCGCGGCGGTCAAATACGTCCGCAACGGCAACGACGGCGCGCAGAAATCGAATGCCGTCCACGTGCTCACGGGCGGCGCGGCGAACATTCGATTTTTCACAGACGAGACATTCCTGCAGGCGGCGACCGCGACCCGCGTCGGCGCTCCGCTCTTCGTCTCCGCCAATGTCCCGGTGGGCAATCTCGACCCAGCCGTCATCGAGACGCATCGGATCACCATCAAATCGAAGCTCACCGGCGACAGCGAAACGTATGACGCGGTGGAGACCGGCCCGAACACCGGGATTTTTCGCATCGCGCCGCACGTGCCCACTGCCGGCGGCCCCGCGCACAAAGGCGATGGCGTGCTCCAGACCGCGCCGAACGACACGCTCACCGCAGTCATCGCCTCGGCGGGCGTCGCCGCTTCCACGACGATGCTCATCGACCCGAGCGGTGTCGTCTTCGACAGCAAAACAAACCAGCCCATCTCCGGCGCGCGCGTGACGCTCATCGCGGCGGCGACCGGCGCGCCTGCGCAAGTCTTTGCGAGCGCCACGGGCGGCGTGTCGTCGCCCAATCCCGTTGTCACCGGCGCGGACGGGCGATTCAGCTTTCCGGCCGTCGCCTCGGGCTCCTACCGGCTCGAAGTCCTCCCGCCGCCGGAATACCACGCGCCTTCAAAAGTCTCGCCCGGCGCGCTGCCGCCCGGCCACGCGATCGACGCACGCGGCTCGTATGGCGGAAGCTTCGAAGTCAGCGCCGCCACCGGCGCGGTGACGATCGACTTCCCGCTCGACCCGATCCTGGCGGGAACGCTCTTCGTGCAAAAAACCGCGTCGCGGCAGACCGCGGAGATCGGCGATTTCGTCGATTTCACCGTGGCCGTGAAGAACGTCTCACCCGTCACCATGCGAGACCTCGCGATCGACGACCGCCTGCCTTTCGGCTTCGCGCTCGTGCGGAAATCGGCACAGATCGACGGCAAACGGCTGGCCGATCCGCGCGGCGACGCGGGACCGGATTTGCAGTTTGCAATCGGCGCGCTCGAGCCGGGCAAAACCGTCGTGCTCCACTACCGCACGCGGATCGGCGTCGATGCGCTGCACGGCGACGGCATCAACCGCGCGCACGCGGGCAACAACGTCACGCCGCGCGCCACGAGCAACGTGGCCACCGCGCGCGTGCTCGTGCAGAGCGGGGTGTTCACCAACCGCGGCGTGATTTTCGGGAAGGTCTTCGTGGATGTGGATCACGATCGCGCGCAAAACGCGGGTGAGCCGGGGATCGCGGGCGTGCGCCTTTACATCGAGGACGGCAGCTACGTCATCACCGACAGCGCGGGGAAGTATTCGTTCTACGGCATCCGGCCCGGCACCCACGTCGTGAAGCTCGACCGCACCACCCTCCCGCCGGAGGCGAAGCTCGCCACGCTCAACACGCGCCACGCCGGCGACGGCGGCAGCGTGCTCGTTCCCCTGCAAGCCGCGGAGATGCACAAGGCGAACTTCGCCGTGTCGAATCCCACCGAGGAGATCATGAAATACGTCGAGAAGATGGGCGCGGCCGCGGAGAAAGCGGAGACCGGCGACCTCGGGGTGGGATTGAAAAGTGATCTGAACCGCGAGGGCGTGCAGCCGCTCGCCGCCGATCCGCGCTCGCTCCCGCCGAGCGGCACGATTACGCCGGGCGTCTCGGTGCAGCCCACCACCCAGGACCGCTCGCAGTCGGCGGAAACGTTCGTGCTCGGCGGACCGCGCGCGGTGATCACCCCTGCGTCGGGCGCGGGAACGGGGAGCGCGATCGGCGGCGGGGCGTTTGGACTTTCTCTCCCGCCGGGCATGAGCGGCGTCGCGCGCGATGCCCGCCTGCCCGCCACCGCGTCGTCGCAGCACCCGCCGGGTCCGAATGCCGAAAACCCGGTCGCGGCGCAGCCGATGATCCCGCTCGAACAGGCCGCGATGGCCGCCGCCGCCGGCCCGGACCGTTCCGGATTCCTCGACCTCAAAGACCGTGACACGCTGCCCGCCGCGCAGACCAACATTCGCGTGAAAGCCGTGCTCGGCGGGAAGGTCGCGCTGCGCGTCAATGGGCGCGAAGTGCCCGACAGCCGCATCGGCAAGCGCGTGACGCTCGGAGCGGAGGGCATGGAGGCGACCGAGTTCATCGGCATCGGGTTGCAGCCCGGCGAAAACAGACTCGAGCTCGTGCAGTTCGATCCCTTCGGCAACGCGCGCGGCTCGACCGCGATCACCGTGATCGCGCCGGACAAACTCGGGCGGATCAAAATCACCCCGCCCGACAATGCGACCGCCGACGGCAAGACCCCCGCGCTCGTCGTCGTGGAGGTGGTCGATTCGCGCGGCGTGCCCGTCACCGCGCGCACGGAGCTGACGCTCGAGGCGAGCCTCGGCCGATGGCTCGTCAAGGACCTCAACGTGCGCCAGCCGGGCGTGCAGGTCTTCATCGAAAGCGGACGTGCCGCGTATGAGCTCGCGCCGCCGGTCGAGCCGGGCGACAGCCGCGTGCGCGTGTCGAGCGGCGTGCTGGAGACGGACGCGGTCGTTTCCTTCCTCCCCGAGCTGCGCCCGCTGATCGCCGCGGGCGTGATCGAAGGTGCGATCAACGTCACCAAACTCAGCGCGGGCTCGCTGCGCCCGGTCAATTCGCGCGAC
>JANOAZ010000044.1:0-57577 GCA_031411395.1 Chthoniobacteraceae bacterium | reverse complement strand
GGAGGCGCGGGCTTGCCCTCGTCCTCCCCGAAGGATGGCCCCCACAGCGGGCTGCTGGGCGTCGACGCGCTCCATTGCAACAGGACGTTTAACCCCAGCTCCAAGCAGGAGCGCCGGCGAGCCAGATTCACCCCTGTCTCGCCCCAAGTACTTTGCACCGCGCCACACCCCGTAAGGCGTGCGACGCGGCCTACCGACGAGGCACTGCCTCACCACCACCATGAAACACAACACTCAACCATCCACGGACGCCGCCCCTGACATGCGCCCAGCCAGTCAAAGCTCTCCCGTGAATACCGAACCGACAAACGCGATGTATGATCGCTTTTTCCAGCTCTCCCACGTGATCCGAGAGCTGACTCCCGAGGAGGATCAAGAACTTCAAAGCCTTGAATCCCTTGTCTCCCCCTGGCTATACGAGATGAACATCCGGGAACTGGCCATTAAGAGACACAGCTTGATCGCCGTAGCGGACACAGACGAGGACGGCTCCACTGACACACGCTGGATCACTGACCGTTTCGCGGTCCTTCCCGAACACTCGCGACGTGGGATTGACGGCCATACCCGTTACCTCTGGGCGATCATCCCGTTTGACGAACAACCCGATTGCGCCTGTTCGATGGTGTTCGAAAACGGAGTGTTCCGCCGGGAGGAAGCGGAGTTGTTGCATTGGCCGTTTCACGTCTGGGTCTATCACTCCATTAAGTCCCGCAATGCCTACAAACAGCATTTTGGCTCGGAGTTTCCTACTTCTCTTCACGGCAGCGACTCGGCAATTGATACGTGGATCGCTGGGCTGAATCTTTGAAGCAGATCGATTAGCCGCAATCCCGAATGGGTGGCCGGCTCCAGCAAACACTGGGGCCGGCCATTGCGTCCCCGCTTCACGGCCCGCCGTGAGACTAATCGTCGCCGCCACCACTCCCGGCGGTTGGATGCGACGATCCTAATCGCAGCACGCCTCCGGAATCGGATAACTAAAAATCCGGAATAATTCTGACGTTGATCGACGAATTCGCGCGGAAACCCCTTTTCGCCGACAGCAAGACCTGTTAGTCTTCCAATAGTCACGAGGGACGAGCGATTGGGTGGCGCAAACAAAACGGAAAGAAATAAGAGACAGCCATTCGGCTGAAAAAAAAGGAAAGAAATAAATGATTCCAAAACATTTTCTCCTTCTCGCTCGGCGAGTTTTGGAGGGCAGTAGTTTAATCGGTCCGGTTCGACCTTTGAAAGTCGCATTGGACATCGGGATAGCCCGGCAACCCCTCAATACCCATCAACTCCAACTCAAATCGGCCCACGACCAAGGTCGCACCGAATGCAAAGCCCACCACCACCCTGGCGCCATCGGCGGCCTGGAATCCTAACCAAGTCGAAGGGCTCCTCACAAAACGTCAACTCGCGGATCGGCTAAGCCTCTCCTCCACCAGGGGCGTCGACGAACTCGTCCGTCGGCGGGCGATTCCGATCGTTCGGCTCGGCCACAGAACGGCCAGATTTTTCTGGCCCGACGTGAGGTTGGCCATCGACCGCCTCACCGTGAAGGAGGTGTCTTAATTATGAAAGCACCACGCGCCGTCACCAGTCGTTCCCGGGTCCGAAGGACTCCCGTGGAATAAGATAAGGTGCCCGCCCTGGCTACGAACCGGGCGGGCAATCTTCAGTCGAACCCCCTTTTATGAATCCAACTTACAACGAGGATGTTATCCTCAATCCTAATCGCACTCAAGCTCCGTCCGCTGCGAAGCTCAATGAATTGCACTCGCGGCCGGCCCGCCATTTCAACTCACCGCTGGTCCCGGTCATCGGCGGTCAGGTTGACCATTTGCATCTCCCGCTGGAGCAACTTCCGCCTTCGGACATCAACCGCAGCATGGAGGATCCGGATGACGCGGATGACTGGAATGACCAAGAGGTCGAACCGGCACCGCATAATGATCCGTCGGACCCGGCGTCAAGCGCTTCGACGAGCGCCGGCATCGTAGAGCGGTTGCGCGGGCTGTTGGGCGAGGATGTCGTGCTGCTGCCGGTGTGCCGGGGCGAAAAGAGGCCAATCATCTCCGCGTGGCAGAAGACCACGATTGAGGCGATGGCCGATCCCGCCTACGCCGGCGGCCTTGCAAAGGGCAACATTGGAGTGCTGCTCGGTCAGGCTTCCGGCCAGTTGTGCTCGATCGACTTCGACACGGACGGAGCGGGCGAAGAATTCCTCGCGTTGAATCCTTCACTTCACGGGACATTGAGAACTCGGGGTTCTCGAGGGTTCAATGCCTGGGTCAGAATCAGCGGAAGGTATCCCTTGTCGGGCAAGCTGAAAGACAAGGGACGCTTGCCGGTCGGCGAGTGGCGCGGCGATGGAAACCAGACGGTGATCCATGGCGTGCATCCATCCGGTTGCGACTATCATATACTCCACGAGGCAGCGCCGCTGATCGTCGATTTCGAATCGATAATCTGGCCCGAGACATGGTTGCTCCCGTGGAAAAAGCCAGCTCCTGAGCATCCGTCTACGCTCCCTGCGCCATGTGGTGGGTCAATGCCCGCTCATCCAGACGACGGCGCGCCGATCATTCTGCCCTCGGGGAAAGTCTCGATCACCGAATGCGCGGACAAACTCTTCCGCCGTATTGCTCCGACGCAGACGATGTTCATGCGCGGCGGCGCCATCATGGAGCGCGAGACCCAGGACGATGGATCGATCTGCTTGTCGGTGATCAAACCGCCTGCATTCAGGAGTCGGATCGAAGGTGTTGGCCAGTTGCAGGTCTGGCGGATCGGTGCCCACGGCGCCGAGGTACTCAAGCCCACGACCTGCCCGGAGGAGACGGCGAAGGCGCTGATGGAAACGCTTCAATCTCGCGAGCTCCTGCCCCGGATTTCCACCGTGGTCAATTGTCCGGTGGCCATCGAGGTGGACGACGGCCTCGTGATCCTTGGGAAAGGTTACCACCCTGACAACGGTGGCATCCTCGTGATTGAGGGCGACTCCCCGCCGGAAGTCCCGATCTGCGAGGCGGTCGCGGCGCTCGTTGGTTTGCTTGCCGAGTTTGATTTCCAGACCCCGGGGGATCGGTCTCGCGCCCTGGCCAGTTTGATTGCGCCGGGCCTGAAGCTCGGCAATTTCATCAAGGGCTTCGTCCCGGCCGACGTGGCCGAGGCCGACCAATCGCAGAGCGGCAAGACGTATCGCCAGCGGGTCGGATGTGCCATCTACAACGAGACACCATCGCTGATCGCGGCTCGCAAGGGAGGGGTCGGGTCTGTCGATGAAAGCTTTTCCGAGGCCCTGATCAAAGGAAAGCCGTTCATCCAGTTGGACAACGTCCGGGGCAAGATGGACTCACAATACATCGAGTCGTTCCTGACCGCCGTGGGTAGCTTCGGCGCTCGGGTTCCGCACCGTGGCGAGGTTCAGGTCGACCCTCAGCGCTTCCTCGTCCTCATGACCTCGAACGGGGTGGAGTCCACCCGCGACTTCGCGAACCGCTCCAGCATCATCCGAATCCGAAAGCGCATCGGTTTCAGCTACCAGACCTATCCGGCGGGCGACCTGCTCAGCCACGTGAAGGCCAACCAGCCCTACTTCCTCGGGTGCGTGTTCGCGGTGATTCGTGAGTGGATAGAGTTTGGCAAGCCCCGCACCAGTGTCTCCGAGCACGATTTCAAAGAATGGGCGCAGACTCTCGACTGGATCGTGCAGCACATCTTCCATGCGGCTCCGTTGCTCGAAGGTCATCTCTGCGCCCAGGAGCGGGTCAGTAATCCGGCGTTGAGCTTCCTTCGGGTTGTTGCCCTCGAGGTGTGCACTGCCGGAAGATTGAATCAGGCCCTCTACGCCGGCGACATTGTGGATCTTTGCGTGGAAGGTGGGATCGAAATTCCGGGTGTTAAGTCAGGTAACAGTGGTGACGCCAGTCGAACGGTCGGGGTCTTGATGCGGCGCGTCTTCGTGCAGGCCAACGTCGTGGCGATCGATGAGTTCACCGTGACCAGAGAGGAGTGTGTGCAAGCCCGCTCCGATGGGGGGAACTACCTGACGAAGGTATATCGCTTCAATCAATGAAAATCCGCACAAGCGCACAAGACGTTAAAGGTTCAGGAAAATGTATACGTTTTTCAGAGAGTTATAGCGCTTATGCGGCTTCTGCGCCCTGCAGCCCATGACAAATAACATCGAACAGGCGCGGGAATATATTCTCACCGCCCCACTGGCTATCTCCGGCCGGGGCGGGCACAACACGACCTTCAAAGTGGCCTGCACCCTCATCCACGGCTTCGAACTCTCGGACGCCGATGCCCTGAAGCTGATGACCGAATACAACGAGCGCCTCGACGAGCCGTGGACCCCCGTGGAACTGCGACACAAGGTGGACGGTGCGTCGATTGCAGCTTCTCGGCGGCCACCCGGCTATATGCTGTCCAGGCACGAACCTTACAAGCGGACGCCGGTGGCACCGCCCGCCCACCGCACGACATGGAAGATCACCTCGAAGACGGCTACGCCGGCTCCACCTCTCGCCGCCGTCACGAACGACTCCATAGACAACTTCCATGAAAACCAGGCCGCAGAAACCGCTCGGACCAAGGGCGGGGAGGCCATCGCCACGGTCGCTTCGCGCGAAAAGGTACTGCAATGACGAAGGATCGCCGACGCCGACGTCAGGTCCGCCAGGCCGAACGCCGGAAGCAGAAGCGCTGGCGCCGCGCGCTGGCCGGCCTGGATGACCCCGTGATCCTGCTCCTTGAGGCAGATCAGATGGACCGCGTCCCAATGAGTTTCCTTCCCCTGCCGAAGCTCAAGGAACGCATCGGCAACTACAACATGGTCCTCGAATTCGCTCGAACGGACGGCCCGAATGCCCCCCGTGACATCGTCTCCAGTCCCGACTCCGGGATCAACCTGCGGCCTCCCATCCTGATGCAAAGCCGGTCACCGATCGACCTGGCGCTGCTCAAAATGGTGCATGCACGCGGTCGCCGTGCCTACGACTGGCTCGTGGCGCGGGGTGAAGTGACGCCCCGTGCTGGCTCGGGTTGGTCGCTAATCTACCACCGGGACATGATGTCGTCCCTGCCTTCGATCAATCTCCAGTGGAAACGACGGCGCGACCGCTATCTCGTCGACCTCGTCCGCGACGAAGAGGGCCACATCGTGAGCATCCGGGCTTACTCGACGACGTGGTGTCCGCTCTTTGAGCGGCGGATCCACTGGCCAGAGTCAGCCGGCGCCGGCGTCACCGCGACTAACTTTACCGACTTCCCAAATCTATGAACAACACCACTCCACCACCTGAGATTATCGCCTCCACATCCAGCGACCAGCAGCTAACCACAGCGCACCCGCCGTCAGATTCCATGACGCCGGCCCGACCACTCTCCCCGGTTCTCGTCATCAGCTCCCATAGTCCGATGCGTCCCAATGCAGGGTATTGCAAGGGATGGGGTTATTTTCACAGCCGGTATACTGACCCTGTGAGCGGCGAAAGGATCATGGTCGGAATTCCTGTTCCTGCGATCTACCAAGAGCTTTTTGGTCCAATTGAAAGTTACGATTGCGACGGGTGTTTCTCGGTGCGTCCCCGGTGAAGCAGTCTACGCGGCCCCTACGGTGACGACGGCGCCTCCGCCGCTGGAGGCCCGACAGCCCGCCTTGCTGCCTTCTCCGCGAACTTCGCTCTCGCCGCCTGCATGACATTGGCGCGGTAGATTTCCATCTTCGAGTCGTCCACCTCGGGACTGCGGAGCCGGGCCTCAACGCTCTTCTGGTAATGATCGAGCACGTCACCGGTGGGTTCGCCCTTCAACTGGAGAGAAAGGGTGTACGCCAATGACTGCTCGGCGAGGATCGTGTGAATGGATTCGGAGATCTCCTTTTGCTCCGCGGCGGACAGCTTGACCTTTTGATCGAGAACATAGTCCAAGCCTTTGGTTCCCAGCTTGAGCGCGGCGAGCAGCCACAGCCGTTCGCGCTGGTTGACCGGCGAGTCCGGGATCAACATTGGCGCGAGGATGGCCCCGAGCGTGACCGGGTCACCCTGGCAGGCTGCGATGTCGAAGAAGAGCTTCTGGAACATTTCGATGTTCTCGGTGCTGGTGTGCAGACGCCGGGCAATCTCGGCTGCGGCGATCCCGGCGACCGTCATGGCTTTGATCCGGCTTCCCATCCAGGTGCGATCGTTGGTGTCGTCGCAGTCCTGCGCGTAGCGGAAGGCGGCATAATTCGATCCGATCACGCCGCTCCGGAACTTGAAGTAGGCCCGGACCAATGCATCTCGTTCGGAGGTGGGCAGGATATAGGTGCCGTCCTGATCATCCTGGTGCCGGCGGCAGCGCAGGTATTCGAGAACCTGAAGGTGCCGCCATTCCGGGTTGTAGGCGGGACTTTCGTGGAGGGAGCGGGGAAGTCGATCGGGGGAGGAACAGCTCATGGGGAAATCACGGCGATCTTATCCGAAAAGACGGGCGGGCCGAAGCTTAATGAATCGGCAACGAAGTTACCGAACGGGGCCCAATACGCCCATTGCAAACCAGGGCGAGGCTACGTTGAGATGGCAACAAATATTGTCAGCACCGAGGGGGCGGTTGAGTCCCACGATTCTACATCTTCAAGACCGAAGACCCGCCCAAGAACAAAGAGAGGCATGTCGGATTCAGCCACACCGATTCACCGCATTTTCAGCAGATCAAGCAGGACGGAACCCATCGCCTCCACGCCCGTCCGGATCGTCGGCTCCGGTTCGGGTTTGAAAAACGGCGAATGCAGCGAGGGCAGCGTGATACCCTTTGCCTTGGCCTCGGCGACCACGCCGGGTGGCTGCGTGCCGAGACGGAACATGCACAACGGCACCTTTTCCTTGGTGATACCGAACTCCGCGAAGTCTTCCGCGCCCATCGTGGGTTCAACGACGACCACATGGTCGGTACCGACCGCAGCTTCGAGACTGCGGCGCACCTCGCGGGTGAAGTCCGGGGTATTGTAGAGTGACGACGTGCGCTCCTCGGAGACGATGACTTCGGGCATCTTGCCGGAAGGCATCCCGGCAGCTTCGGCCAGGCTGGCGGTGATGCGTTTGATTGAGGCGATAAGAAGGTCGCGCGTTTCCGCTTTGTAAGAGCGCACGGTAAGCTGCAGTCGGACTTCATCGGGAATGATGTTGGCCTTGGTGCCGCCATGGATGCTGCCCACGGTAACCACGGCGGGATCGCCTGGCTTCACTTCGCGACTGACGATGGATTGCAGGGCCACGACCAGATGCGAGGCGAGCAGGATGGGATCTTTTCCCAGATGCGGCATGGAACCGTGGCTGCCGACCCCGCGCACGATGATCTCCAGAGTATCCACGTTCGCCATTGCATAGCCTTCCATGATTCCGACGCTTCCATGAGGAAGGTCCGCTGCGCAGTGCAGGGCGACCGCTTTATCTGGCTTGGGAAAGCGGGAAAACAAACCGGCGCGGAGCATCAAGCGCGCGCCGAGGATGCGCTCCTCCGCCGGCTGGCCGATCATCACGACGGTGCCGCTCCATTGTTTGCGCAGTTGGGACAGGACCCGCGCCGTGCCGACGAAGCACGACATGTGGATGTCATGTCCACAGGCATGCATGACGGAAACCTCGCGCCCCAGGTCGTCCTTCGCGATCTTCGTGCTCGCATAGGGAACGCCGGTCTGCTCTTTGACCGGCAGGGCATCGAGATCGGTGCGCATGAGGATCACCGGCCCATCGCCATTTTTCAAAACACCCACGAGGCCGTGGCCTCCGACCTTCTCCGTGACCTCGAACCCTGCATTGCGCAGCTCTTTCGCCACCCGTGCCGCCGTCTGCTCCTCGTGGAGCGAGAGCTCGGGGTTCGCGTGCAGATCTTTATAGAGTGCAACGAGGGATGGCAGTTCCCCAGCAGTGATTGACTGGAGATCGGCGGCAATGCTTTGCGAGCCAAGAATCGCGAGGAGGATCAGGGAGCGATGCATGCGTAAGATCAAACAAAAGGGCACCGTAAACGCGAGGGACAACACAGGAACTTTTGGCCTTTTCACTTCTTGGCACCAAACAACGGCTCTCGAGCAACCTGGATTTACCCAGATCTGACGTTCGAGCAGACCGTCTAAGCGAAGTTGTTTTCGTGGCCAGATTCCACTCGTCCGCACACAATCCTCCCGGCGGTTTCGCCGGAAGGGGTTTTCGCAATCATCGGCCGTCCCCGGAATGCTCCAACCGCCGTACCATCGACTGGAGCTTGTCCGCGTATTGCTCCGGTCCATGCCCCTGCAATGTTCCGTTCGCCTGAGCCGACGCGGCCTCGGCCAGCCGCCTGGCGGAGCCGTTCATCACCGCCCCGATGGTCGAGCGCATCATCGGCTTCGTCCGGGCGCAGGGTGTAGAGGCGGTGTAAAGTGACGGCCCAACCTTACACCTTTTGGAGCCCGAATTTTGGCTCGTTGGCGCAGGCGTGGTGCCGGTGTAAAGCGCACCCCACAAGCCCTTTGTAGGTTCGTTTATGGCGCGTAGCAGGCCGCGTGACCGACGGCAAAAGGTGTAAGGTGCGAAAAACAGCCCCTCATGGGATTGGAGTGATTGTCGCCCAAACCAGAGTGAGAGACGGTCCCGGGAATAGATTTCCTCGCGGCCAATTCTCTCGGATGCGCGCTACTCGCGGCGACACTTGCACGCCTATCACCTCATCACCACACTTTTACGCGGCTTTAGACGTTCGACAGCGCGAACTACTGCAGCGTAATACTCTTGGAGCCACCGCAAATTCTCGCTAGGGTATTCAGCTAATATAGCAAAATCCAGATGAAGGTATACTGTGTTCAATGCGATTTGATTTGGGAAGACAGGCGCGCCAACTCGGAAAAAATATTGCGCCTGGTGGACGCGGCCCGGCCTGAAGCGGGTGCCCTTGTTGTGCTGCCCGAGATGTTTGCGACCGGCTACTCGATGAACGTCCAGGTGACGTGTCAGCAACAAAGGGAAGATGAAATCTTCCTCGAACGGCTCGCTTGTGAGTACCGGATCTTTGTCGTGGGAGGCGTCGTGACGGAGGGCGATTGTCAGGCAGCACGCAATCAGGTGGTTGCCATCTCGCCCGAGGGGGCATTGCTCGCCCGCTATACAAAAATTCACCCATTTCAACTCAGCGGAGAAACGAAATACTACGAAGCTGGCGCGGAGATCGTCCTTTTTGACTGGAACGGCCTGCGCGTCGCCCCATTTATTTGTTACGATCTGCGCTTCCCGGAAATTTTTCGCGCGGCCGTTCGCCGAGGGGCCAACTTATTGACGGTTTCCGCACTATGGCAGAATAAGCGACAACAGCATTGGCTCACGTTATTGCAGGCGCGGGCGATTGAGAATCAGGCCTATGTGATCGGCGTAAACCGCATCGGCGTGGAGCCGTCATACTCGTATTCCGGCCGAAGTGTCGTCGTCGATCCACACGGAGTGATCATCGCCGATGCAGGGGAACGCGAAACCGTCCTATCGGCGGAGTTGGACGCGGCCATCGTGACCGGGTGGCGACAAGAATTTCCAGCCTTGGCCGATATGCAATGGAAGGAACTTTGAGTCGTTTCCACGGGCCGTGAAGCTCTCCGGGCGTTTTTTTGCATTCGCCTTACATCACGCGATTGAGCATTGGTTTGCCATCTAGGAAATACCGGAGATTTGTGAGGAAGTGCCGAATCAACCGCTCAGGTTCATATTGATGCCCCCCGGCGAGGTGCGGGGTGATGTGGCAATGATGGAGCGCACGCAGCGGATGGTCGACTGGAAGAGGCTCGGGGGTGGTGACATCAAGCCAGGCCGCGCCGATCTGCCCGTTGCGCAGGGCGGCCAGGAGGGCGGCCTGGTCGACCGTCGCCCCTCGTCCCACGTTATAGAAGGTGACTCCTGGTTTCATCGCGGCAATGCGTGCCGCATTGATATATGATTTCGTGGAGTCATTGTCCGGTAACGAGCTAATGATATGATCGGCTTCCGCGAACGCTTCCTGATAGGCCTCGGGAGCAAATACCGGAAAACCCTCATCGCCGCGCGGATTCCGGCGAATGACGGTGAGCTTCAGCCCGAAAGGCACGATCAAACGGGCGAGAAGCGAGCCGATGCCTCCGAAACCGATGAGGCAGGCCCGCTGCTGGGAAAGCAGTTTGCAATTCGCGCTCGTCTCATACCATTGCGGAGACCCGAGCTCCAGGGGCAGTCCGAGTGTCCGCGGCAACTGCCGCACCTGGCAGAGGATGAACGCCATCGCCTGCTCGACGCACGATTCGGCGAAGACGGCGGAACTGGTCGTCAACGCAATCTGACGCTGCTCAACAAGGCTTTGAAACGCAGGTGTATCATACCTAGTGTAGCCGGCGCTGGTCAGATGAATCCACCGCACGCGGCTGGCACTGGCGATAGACTCCGTGGCAGGCTGGGCAAAAACAATATCCGCGGTCGCGATCGCTGGATCGGAATCGGTGGCGACAAGCATGGAAGAGGCACGACGCTGTGGGAAGATCACCTTGTGGGGGAACGCACCTTTTTCCAGCAGGTCCACATTCGCGCTGCTCAACACGAGGTCACAAAAAATGTTAAGTTGCTCCATGTCGCGATAAAGCTTCGTGCCGAGCCTCTGGTTTACGGACGGACGGCATCCATGCAAGGGGATTTGGATGACCCGGGCGGTGAGGGAAGCAAGTGCCCGCGGATGGAAAGCATCTGAAAGTGCGCCATCCAGGCGCCTCCTCCGCGAGGCGCACGCACTGGCCGGCGTCTGCGTTTCGCCCGCCAGTCATCCGCAGATTACCGCGCACGCGCCGCCACCACCAATCTCCTTGACTCAGTCTGGGGAGGCGCGGATGCTTCTGAAAACTGAAAATTCAGACGTGCGTGCGCCGGACCATATTTCGAGGGCTTAATCTAGAAAAAATTGAATCACCGGCCTGCGACCGCTTCTCGGTGGCCGCTCAAAAATGATGCTACATTCGATCGGTCATCTGCAACTGGCACGTTACCTCTCCGCCCGCACCGAACGCATTCAGGCTTCGGAGATCCGTGAAATCCTAAAACTGCTTCAGTCGAGTGACGTCGTTTCATTGGCTGGCGGCATACCCGACCCGGCAGTTTTCCCGGTGGAGTCAATTCGCGGGGCCTTCGAGAAGGAGTTGTCAGCCGGGCGGTTTGAAAGCTCGCTGCAGTACAGCATCAGCGAAGGCAATCCGGACTTACGTGAGTGGATCGCATCTTACTATGCGGAGAAGGGGGGCAAGTGGAACGCGAACGAAGTGCTAATCACGAACGGCTCCCAACAAGCACTCGATTTTCTCGCGAAAGTTTTTCTCAATCCGGGTGATCTCGTCGCTCTCACCAAGCCCAGTTACCTCGGCGCCATCCAGGCGTTCGATTCGTACGAGGCGAACTACATCGAAATCGATTGCGATTCCGACGGCCCCTTGCCGGACAGTATTGAGGCTGCCCTCCGGAGGGATCCGAAGTTCCTCTACGTCGTCTCGGACTTCCAAAATCCGACCGGAATCACGATCGCTCTGGCCAGGCGGGAAGCCATCGCGGCCCTCTCGCTCAAATACGAGGTGCCGGTCATCGAAGACCGAGCCTACGAAGAACTATACTACGACGGCCACCCCCTACCGGCCATCTTTACGCTGGGGCATCCGGAGTTCACCATTGCGTGCGGAACATTCTCGAAGACCATTTCTCCGAGCATGCGGCTTGGCTGGGTTTGTGCGAAGGATGAGTTGATCCGGCGCCTGGTCCTAGTTAAACAGCAGGCTGACCTCCACTGTAGCACTCTCAACCAACGCGTGATGACGGAGGTAGTTTCAAGCTGTTTTCCAAGTCACGTCGCGCGCCTTCGCCAGCACTATGGCGCGCGCCTGCGCTCGGGTATCGAAACGCTCCGCCGACATCTTCCTTCCAGCGTGCAAATGACGGTGCCACACGGCGGTTTCTTCATTTGGCTCACCTTGCCGAAATCGATCGATACCCGGGAGATGCTGGTCGTCGCGATGAAAAGTTGCAAGGTGGCCTACGTCCCGGGCCAAGCCTTTTTTGCCCACAAGGACGCGATCAATACTCTCCGGCTCAGCGTGTCACTGCTGGAGACCGGTCTTCTTACCAAGACCTTGGAGCACTTTTGCGGCTTTATGGCCGAATACATACAAACGAGGAGTTAAAACGGCATGGTAGTCCTAGGATACAAACCGGGCCACGACGCGAGCGTCTGCTGCCTGGATAATGGTGAGTTAAAGTTTTGTTACGAATTTGAAAAGGGCAGCTACGACAGGTATTCAGCGGAGTTAGGCCACGACAACTTGATCGAGCTCTTGGCCTCGTGGCCCGGCCACGTGGACGCCGTGGCGATCAGTGGGTGGATCAAGGGTTTCCACTCCATCGAACGTCCGTCCGGCAGCGGCTATTTTGGGCACGAGGCGAACTTCTCACGATTTATCGACCTGCCAAAGGGGCCTTTAGGCAGCCTCCGGGTCTTCGCCTCCAGCCATGAGCGCTCCCATCTGTTTGCCGCGTTTGCCTTGAGTGATTTGCCGAATGGCACTCCCTTCTACGCGCTCGTCTGGGAGGGAAATATCGGTTCATTCTATGCGGTGGATGAGCGGATGAACATTGAAAAGGTTTGCGCGGTAATGGAGGATCCCGGGAATAAGTACGCTTGGCTTTTTGATTTGGCGGATCCCACTTTCAACCCGGAGCGCCCCACTTTCCGTTTCAACAGCGCGGGTAAGATGATGGCCTTGGCCGGGTTCGGCGCAGAAACTCCTTCGAGCCCGGAGATCGAGGCATTGATTGACCGCATCATCCCAGAGCGTTCCATCCTGCTTCGCCGGAGCAAACGCGAGTATAGCGACAGCCCGTTTTATAACATCGGGCACACCCACCCGGATTTTGCCCGCCTAGCCTGGCATTTTTCCAACGCAGTTTACGATCGCTTCAATCAGGCGGCGCTCGCCCACGGCCTCACTGGCCGGCCATTGCTGATCTCGGGGGGCTGCGGACTGAACTGCGAATGGAATTCCCAATGGCGGGAATCCGGCCTTTTCACGGAAGTCTTCGTCCCCCCGTGCCCAAACGATGCAGGCTCGAGCATCGGAACCGCGGCCGAATGCCAGTTCGCGGCGACGGGGAACGCAAAGGTGAAGTGGTCTGTGTACGCAGGGCCGAAGTGCATCGCCGATGACGCCACCTTCCCAAAGTTCCAGGCCCATCCGTTCGATCCCGCGGTGGTCGCGCGCCTGATTTCGGAAGATCAAGTTTTCGCGATCATGCAAGGGCGCAGCGAAATTGGGCCCCGCGGCCTGGGCAACCGTTCGATGCTGGCCAGTCCATTCAAACGTGCGACCCGCGATCGCCTCAACACGATGAAGAAGCGAGAGGACTATCGCCCGATTGCCCCGGTCTGCACGGCTGAGGACGTCCATCGGTTTTTCAGTCCGGGCTACCCGAGCCCTTACATGCTGTATTTCTATCGCGTCCTCGATGAACGGTTGGATGCTATCAAGCATGCGGATAATTCCGCGCGCGTTCAAACGGTGACCGCGGAGTCCAATCCACGTCTCTATCAAATCCTCAAGGCGCACGAGGCGCTCACCGGAGTTCCGGTCTTATGTAACACGTCTCTGAATTTTCCCGGAAAGGGATTTATGAATTCCGCGGCTGAACTGGAAGAATTGGCGGAGCAGATTGGGATTGACGGCATCGTGGTAGAAGATCAGATGTATCTTAAAAGCAGGAGTTTCTCCGGAGGTTGAGAAGATGAAAATCAACATGACAGGATTCCGTGTTTCGCCGTCTGACTTTAAGTTTCTAGAGGTAACGACGGGGTATGATCCGGTTTTGGTGGCCCAAGTGCTTGCCGGTGAGAGTGTGGGCGTGCTCTTTCGCGGCTGTATTCCGGAAGACGTTTGCGGCGAGATCACCGCCCGCTTTGCCTTGAGCCCGGCGTTAGGACGCCGCATCGACGGGGTGCCTGCCAGCTATGTCGGCGCCTACCATTACAGAAAGCGCCTGTCGGATTATCTCTCGGAAGCAGAGAACTGCCGCGAGGAGGTCGCTCGCATCATGGGCGAAGCCGGCGCTGGGCTGTTAGGAACGACATTCTCGAAGTTGGCGGATGACATCGGGCGGGGCACAAAAGTCCGCGTCGCCCGTCACGACGGGCGTGATGCCTGCCCCCTCGTGATTCGAACCTGGGCTAACAAGGGCGAGTACGCCCTGAGCGCGCATGAGGACTATTCGCAATGCAGTGATCCGGACCAAGTGGAATTCGAGGTGCAACGCGGCATCGGAGATTTCGTCGTGGCGGCCAATGGCTGTGTCGCCTCGGAGGGCGCCGATGGATCCCTAGTGATCTGGAATATCCGGCCCGATGATCAGACGAAGGACCGGCTTGGCCTAAGGTACCTAGGCTATCCTTACGATCTTCGCAACTTGGAGGGCGAACAAAGAATTTCAGTCCCCGTCAACCGGGGGGATCTCTATTTTTTTAACGCTGCCTTCGTCCATGCTGTTTCGAGCATCCGCGCGACTGGCAGCCGCGTGACCTTCTCCTGGCTCATGCGCAGGCATACGCCTCGGGAGATCCTCCTCTGGACCTGATCGGGGAAACGACATTTTGTGCGGAGTGATTCGAAATGCACTCTCAACTCATCCGTTCACCGTTCACCGTCGTTCTGCTCATCGCGGCCCTGGTCTGGACCGGCGAGATAAATCGTCCTAGGATCAACCCCCAGTTTGAACAAGAGCTCCGGAGTATCCTCTTCGCGAATTCCCTGTAGCAATATGGCGGCGCGCCCCTGTTCGAAGGCTTCCTGCACGGATCTGCCGAAACCGAGCGCGCGGTAAAACGATGCCGCAAAAGCAATCGCGGCCTTGTCACCGATGGCGCGTTTCATTCCCACGGCGCAATCCACGATCTCTACGATCGCCTCCGCCTGCGTCCGTGAGTAGCAGGCATTGAGTAGCACCACCCGGATGTTGTCCTTCAGAGTAGAGAACAGTGCACGCAATGCAGGGGTGCTCACCGTCACTGGCCTGTCGACTTCGTCGTGGAGCACGAGTTCCTCCCCAGCACTGCCGTGCCCGCTGAAATGCACGACCTGTGGCCGGTACTCGTTCAAATACTGCAGCAGGTCGTCGGGACGAACGGCCCACTCCGATCTCAATTCCAGCGCTTTCGGGTAGTCGCTCGCGCGAATTTTCTCGCGAATCGCACGGCACTCGTGGTCGAGCGCAAGTTTCGTGACGCCGTCCGGATTGGCGGCGAGAAAGAGAATGGTGTTTTTCATAGGTGCGGTCGGACTTTGCGATGGTGGCCGGGCCTTTATACTGGCCCAGGCCACGGGAGCGACCACTTTGTAGAGTTCTCCCAACTCCCGGATCACATCGCTGAGTTTGGTTTCACTCAATCCTGGCGAGATGCTGGGCGGGGGGCTGATCTCGCCCTGGGCGATGATCGCCGCCGCGGCCCGCAGCGTCGCCCCGGCTCCGATCTCGGGCGCGCACTGGGCATCGAGTGCGCTCCGGGTGGGCGGGCTCAATACTTCCAAGAGTCGATTCTTCGTAAGTTCGCCGTCATACTCGCGAGCCCACCGAATCAGGCCGACCAGAAGACGCCGCGCGAATTTCGAGTTACGCTGGTTCAGCGCCAGGTACATGTCGAACAATTCGGCCCGATAGATGCCGGGCCTTCCAGGCACTCGCTCCAGAAACATCTCGTCTCCGGCCGCCCGCTCGACCACATCGGGCTCATCTCGCGCGAGGAGCCCCCGTGCGGTCAAAAACGTCTGAATGGAATCGTGAAAAAACTTCACGAACAGCGGCTCGGCTCCCATGGTTTGGACGCTGCCGTAGAACGGCGTAACCACGCCGGCACTGAGCAACCGGCTGAGAGTTAGTTTCATTTCCGCGGGTGCGTCCGCATACGCGAGGAGGCGCTCACCGTTTGTCCAATAGGTCTTCAGGCAGATCTCCGCGGATTCCTCGAGCAATTCGTCGATCGGCTCCGACGGATTGCCTTTGAACAGCAGGTGGCGCAATGCTTCGCGATAGAGATCAGGAACGGTCGACACGGTGCTGGCGGGAACAAGGAGGGCCAGCCGGACCAAGATTTGCAAATACGTCTCATCTTCACCCCGGCAGGCTTCCCGCAGGTTTTCGGAAATGGTGCCGGTGGTGTGTGGAGTGGAACCGGCCGGCTGGTAGCAGCCGATAAACGCCGGCAACGTGCTATCTGTGAGTCGGAGCGGAATGCAATGCACCCACGAGCCGGCGGCAAAGCAAGCTAGGCGCAGCTTATCGTCTGTCCTGAAAGTGGCGATGAGGGAACAGTTCCGCGTCACATCGCTGCGGAGGAAACGTCTGATCCAGTCGGGGGTCACTCCCAGTTCCGTGGCGCCGTCAATGGCCAGCAGAAGAGCTCCAGAATCGAGCAATATCTCCATGAAGTCCGCCGGCAATTCGAGACCCATAAACGCATTTTCCGGCTTGGCGCTCTGCGTGATCGGTGCTGCGAGTAGCACCGGCACTGGCGCGCGAGGATCGGCCGTATGACGTCGCGCGATCTCTTCGACAATGGCACGCAGGAGTGCGCTTTTCCCCTGCCCTCCCGGCGCTTCGATCGCGAAGGCACGCTCGCGTTGCCGTTCCGACCCGGCGAGGGCGTCGGCGATCAAGGTGACAGGATCGGCCGCATCGCCGGACACGGCACTCGCCCGCCCATAAAATCTCTCCTCGACCAGTGATTGCGCGAGAAACGGCGTGTCCGGAATTTCCATCAGGGACATCCCCCCCGTGATCCTGGCCGGAGTGGCGGTGTAAATTTCGCCGTTGTCAGCACGCCGGGCGTCGTCGAGTTCGGCGCGCAATTGGGAGACATACGGCTGCAACAGGCGCTGGCGAAACCATGAACGACGTAGCGCCAGCTTGGCCAGCATGGTAAACGGCTCTATCCCGTGCAATTGCACCACCAGCCGCGGTGCCACGAGGCCGGCCCCGGCCAGGGTGATCAACGCCGTGGAACACATGCCGACCAAGAGCAGTCCATCCACCGGGAAACCGATTCTTTCTGTAAAAGGCGAAATGTTCGCACCCGCACCGGACATCAGGATCGCGATCGCCGATCCCCAGCGCGTCAGGGTAGGAATCTTGAACAGCGGCAAGGCCCCGAAAATGGCTATCAAAAAAAGGAAGATGAACAATGAATGTGCCTGAGGAGACTGCAACCAGGTATGCCGGGTCTTCGTCGGGGTGTAATTCCCTGGAGAGACGAGGGCACCGGCACTCCAAATCAAGATACTCGGCTCCATCCGGACAATCCGGTCGGGTCCGAAATAGAGGGGACCGAGAACGCCTCGGGTATCGGTGCGCGCCAGTTGCGCCAACAACTCCCTTCTTTGGGTCGCAAGATCGGCTCCACCTTGGGAGGCTGGACGGCATCGGCGCAGTGCATCGAAGACGACCTTCATTCCATCGTAACCTTGCGCCGCGAAATTATCCGGCTCGGTCTTGTAAGCTTTCCGAAATCGCTCTTTCCAGTCCAGGCCGATCGCACCGGAATTGGAAACGCTGCTATACGAGGTTACCACGACAATGCCTTCAGCCGCATCCGTTCCGGCATGGCGGAGAAAGGCTGGAGTGGAGAGCGCCGAGGTTGCGAAGATCGTAACTTTCGGCCAGCGCTTTCGAATAGCACGCGCAAATTCCCCGGCTGGCAATGCAGGGCAAAATAGCCCAATGGCGTCCGGTGCGACGGCGTCGAGTTGTGACAAAAGGCGATCGCAGTCCGGGGTGCCGCTGAAGTGAACGCCATCAAAAAACTCGTTGGAGCCGAACGGCAGGTTGCCACAGGCGTCCTTCAGATCACGCGCGGCGTGCTCGCCGAAATAGTTATCGACGTGGACGCAAGAGACGCGCAACGGACGCCCCTGCACCAAATCCGTGCCGATGAGATAGCGCATGAGCTGTTCCAGCATCTGGCGATCCGTCAGGTTGACCCGATAGATCCATTCATTGTCTATTCCTATGGAAGTCGCGGATGAGATAGGACTCAGCACGGGGAGTGGCCGCTGCGATGCGCGCACCGTTTCATCGATCTTGATCGTGCAGCCCGAGTCGACGGACCCGATAATCCCAAGGCAGAAAGGCGAGTTGCACAGCGCGGTCGCAAACGCAGCGCTGGTCGCCGGGGTGGACGAGTCATCGAGGAAAACGCAGGCGATCTGCCGCTCCTTCAATAAGGCCTCGTTTTCCATGACGGCCAGGTAAGCGCCTCGAAAATAGGCAAAGCCAATGGTGGATATCGGTGACTTCGCCCCTGGTCCAATGACGGCTAGGAATACTTGTCTCGGCTCAACGAGCGTATCGGTCACCGGTGGGACCATTTGCTCCGATGTAGCCACACAGGGCAACGGAACTACCGAGCAGATTACGAAGAGCAGCAGCGCGAGAAAGCGCCGACTATGAAACTTCCGCGCCGCGGCAGTAAATGAGTGAATTCGGATCCCAAATATTTTCGCCATCCGCGCCTCCATTGCGCTGTCGAAAGTGATGCTTTCCTCCGGTCCTTCGATAATGATCCTCCATTGTCACGGAATGGTGTCTACATTGACTATCCGCGCAAGTTTCGATAGCTCGTCGGGAGAAATTGTTACACTAATCGGAATTGAGGTTCCGAACGGGAGTGAGAGCGTTCCGGCGAGTTGGTAGTTTCCAGTTTGTGAAGTGCCAACCAATGCCAGAGCCACAGTCGTTGGCCGTGTTGCCAAATGCTGAATTAGCGCGGCCAGATTATCGGTCTCGGAAGGAGAAAGAGTGGGCATCTGAAGAATGCTGGTTCTAGTCGCTGCCCTTGTCAATCAAGCATCTTCGATCGTCAATCTCGCACATTGCCGCATTCTGAATGCCGGTCGTGAACTCTGCACCGCGGCACCAGTTCGCTTCTTTTGATTACACCTTCGAAAAGGCCTCTCATCGTCATTACCGCAATTTCGACGACAGGGTGGAATGGCTTGGAATCCCTCTGGTTCTCGTCAAGCCCACGAGCCTAGCGCGAGGAAGCGATGCTTCAGCCCAGCCAGACTGGCGAATTTGGCATTCGATCCCCGCATCGAAAGGCGGTTTGTCACGGGTCTCAACTCCCCATCATGTCGTCGAACAGGCCGGGCATGAAACGGCTTCAACGCGCGCTGCTCCTCGCGGAAGAATTCAGCCTTTGTCTTGCCCCTTTTGCCCTTTCGCTTTCCCTTCAACGTGTGGCAGTCGAACGCGTAGTCAGGGACTTTCTCCTTTCCGGCTTTCAGCAGATCGGCCGCGAGCTGGTCGGCATCCAGACCCGCGAGCGCGTCATAGACGAAGTTCTGCAAGTGGTCGGCATCGCGGCTCTTTCGCGCCGCGCAGAGCGAGATCACAGCTTTCGAGATGACGATGCGCGGATGCTCAGGTGAGGAAACGATGCTTCACCCAGCCACGGAATTCCTCGGTCGCGGAGCGGAGCTGGACCGGATACGCGGAGTCCGCGCGCTTCATCACCAGACCTTCGAAGAAGTCGCAACGGAGTGCGCGATTCGCCTCACGGAGCTGCTGGGAATACGGGAGAGCAGTATGTGAATTAGCGCGCCATGTCGGCGTGAGCAGCGCGGCGCCGCACGGGACCGGACGCGTGGAGTCGCCATCGAAGACGGGATTGCACGGGAGCAGCGATTCGAGCGTCGCACGGCGTTCGGTGTAACTCGGCGTGCCGGATTGAGGCACGACATCAAGCACGACGAGCGTGCCGCGACCGAGGTTGTGGCGACGTTCAAGGGCTTCGCAGTCCGCCCACACGAGGCCGCGATTGCCGAGCTTCGCCAGCGTCGCGAGCGCGGGCTGGAAACAGTCTGCGATGGTGAGCAGGGCGCCGTGCCGATTCCACATCGTCCCGGTCGGCGTGTGGATGATCGCGCGCCAGCCGATAGTTCATTTTCGGCTCGGCATACCACAGCCCGCGCTTGGGCGGTGCCAACTCCAGCCGCCCGGCGTTATCAAAGGCCCATCCGGAAGGCTCAGTGCTTTTCGGCCTTTCAGCGGCTGATCGCGCCGTCTATCGCGCAGAGCAGGACCTGGTCGGTGGCGGTCTGGATGCCGAGGATGGTCAAATCGAGATCCGGCTAGATTTAGCGGAGCATGTTCTTCCCTTTTGGAAACATCAGTCGCGCCGCCCCGACTCCGGCAAGAAATCGAGGAGGAGGCGAACGTCCAGCACTTCGCAATTGCCGGCCCACTCATGCCGCGAGATGGAAGCGGCGGCGGCCGAGCTGACCGAATTGCTGCACCAGTTCACGGGCATCGGCCTGGGCCAGCTCGCGAGCTTTTCCGGCCAGCGCACTCAGCCCGTCGCGCAATGAGCGCTGGGCTGAACGGCTGTCCCGGTATTCCGCCGCCGTGCGGGTGAGCAGTTCGCCGCGGACTTTTTCCAACTGCGCCGCCATCTCCGCATCGTTGGCGAAGTTCATCTGCTTGAACTGGTCGATGAAGCGAGTCAGCCGGTTGAGCGTCTTTTGGTGAACACCGTCGGTCTTCCCGTCGCTGATGCTCTGGAGCATTTCCTCGCAGAGGGTGGCGGTCTGCTCGCGCAGGGAGGCCACGCATTCGGCGACGAAGTTTTCCACGTCGCCGCGGATCTTGGTGCCGGCTTCTTGCGCGGCGTGCTGGCGGGCCTGAACGATCTGCTGCTGTTCGGCCAGCGTGATCAGGTCGGCGGCGAGTTGTTCGGGCACGGCGATCTGAAAGAGCGTCGTGTCGAAGCCGAAGTGTTTTCCGAGCGAGAGCGGGAAGGCATTGGCGATGGTGGCCACAAGCTGCGCCGGGTCGGGCACGAGCTTCGCGGCCAGGGTCTGCCATTCCTCCATCGCGCTCTGGCGATGCCGGTCGTAGTGGGCGACGAAGTTTTCCTTGGCCTGCCAAAACTCAGCTTCAAGCACGCTGAGTTTGTCGGTGATCTCGGCCAGCCGCAGGTTGGGCAGGAAGTGACCGAGCCCGTTGAGGAACGGAAACGTGTTGGTGTCGATGAGCGCATGGGCGCGCCCTTCGATGAGGGCGAGTTCGGCGGTGGCGGATTTGGGCAGGAGCCGCTTGTGGCCGAGACTGATGAGCCGGTCGGAAACGTCGTCGGCTTTCAGCCCGAGATCTTCGGGCCGGAGTTTTTTGCAGCCGCGCCAGTAGCGTACGCTGACATTGATGAGCACGCCCTCACGGGTGAGGACGTCGAGCAGGTTGTTCATGGGTTTTCTCCTCTCATGGGATGCGCGGGAGGAATCTCCGGCACGGGTTTCTGTGCGGGGAACCGGGCGACCTGTCGGTGCAGCCATTCCCCGGTGTTGATGGTTTTGATCGATCGCGCCGTGATCAGCGCGGCGCCTCCGCCGAAGGCATCGATCCGGGGTTTGGAGCAGTCGTTGCTCCACTCCAGCGCGACGTGTCCGGTGGGATCGAAGCGCTGCAAGAGATGCTGGAGGAAGACGCAGACGGCATCGATGCCGCCATTGCTGGAATGCAGCCAGAGGCCCGGGCCGCTGGAGGGATCGCTGGCGTCCGTATCGAACTGCCAGTCTTCGACCACGTCGCGCAGGGATGCCGGGAAGTCGTCCGGCGTGTCGTTGGGCACCTCGTCACCCAGGAAGAGGTGAAATGCCTGGTGCGCCAGATCGAGGGCGTATTGCTGTGCGGCCTCGGTGGGCAGCGGCACGATGAGGCTGAAGTTGGTGAAGTAATCGGCCATGGGGTGGCCTCCTTTCCGTTGTGCGCGGGCGAAAGGCCGACGCGGGTTGGTTGATGCAGAATCAACTGCGCGCCCGTGAACGAAGCCGGGCCGGACAGACTTGCGTCCATCCGGCCCGGGCCTCGTGTGCGGACTTCGCGTTTCTACCTTCGGGCTAGATGCGGACGCTCTGGAGCGAGCGGAGGGTCTGCCGCACGGACTGAATTTCCTTGTCGCTGGTCTTGCTCTCGCGTTGCGCCTGCTTGAGGCGGTCGGCGAGCTGGTTGAGACCGGCGAGGGTGTTGCGGAAGTCGCCGCGCAGGATCTCGATCTGCGCGAGGGCAGTTTCGAGCGCGGGCTTTTCGACCACATTTGTTGGCGGCGTGGCCGCGTTGGATTTGCTGGCCCCGGCGGTGCCGGGGTTGCCGTTGGTTTTTTCGGGCATGGGTTTCCTTTTGGTTGGTTCCGGCGCCGGCGGTTCGTTTTGAGCCGCAGGCACCGGTGGTGGTTGAGGCTTGGGCTCGTTCTCGGCCGGCGGCTCGGTCTGGGCTTCGGCCGCAGGAGCGGCGGGCGGTGATGGGGGCGTCTGGACTGGCGCCGGATTCGGCCGCGTCGGCATGACGATCATCTGGCGACCGCCTTCGCTGAAGCGCAGCGGCGACGTCGCATCGATCGTTTCGACCTTGGTGAGGCCGAATTGCAGCGCCTTGGTGAGCAGGTTCCGGTTGAGGAAGATCCGGACATCGAGGCCGCGGCACTTCACACCCGACACTTCAATGCGGGTCCAGTCCTCGGCCCCGGGCGACCGGCCCAGCAGCGCGAGCTTGCCGTCGCTCCGCTCCAGTCCGATCGCGGAGTTCACGGCATCATCGCAGGGCATGCGCCCGATCGTTTGGATCAGCGCATCGACGGATTCCGGATTGAACTCGATGGTCGTGGCGAATTGCCCGGGACCCGGCACCACCTGTCGCCAGTTCGGATAGTTGCCTTCGATCTGACGGCTGATGAACCGCCAGCGCCGGCTGCTGAGTTGCAGGTAGCCGCAGTCCTCCTTCTTCTCCGCCGGAGCCACCTTGAGCTGCCATTCGCCGTCACTGTTGAACTCCTTCCACCCAATGAACTTGTGGGTGGGGATGATGAGCGAGTTCTTCAGCGGCAGGGTGAACGAATTGCTGCTGAACATGTGCCGACCGTCGGTGCCGACCACGTAGTTGGCGTCGGCCTTCGATACATCGACGTAGGCGCCATTGAGGATCAGACGGGTTTCATCGGTGCTCGCGCATTGCAGGGCCTCGTGAATCGAGGCGCGCACGGTGTCGGGCAGCGCAATGGCGTCGCCTTTGAACCGTGGGATCTCCGGGAATTCCTCCACCGGCAGCGATTCGACCTTGGTTTCCACGAACTGTTGGCCGATTCGGTATTTGATTGCCGCGGTGCCTTTGTCGCTGCGCTCGACGAGGATCTCCTCGCCGTTGCCGCAGGCTTTGCAGGTCTTGAGCAGCTCTTCGTAGGGTACGAGCAGCGCGGTGGGTTCACCGGCGGCGGGTTGTTCCAGGCGGACGGTGATATGATGATCGAGATCAGTCCCGGTGAGGGCGATCCAGCCATCCTTGGTGCGTTCGATTTTAATATTGCCGAGGACGGGCAGGGTGCAGCGCTTGGCGATGACTTTGCCGAGGCCGGCGAGCGCGGGTTTGAGTTCCGCGATGGGAAGAGCGAATGGGCTCATGGGTTTGTTCCTTTCTTGGGATGGAAAGCGAAACGGCCCGTCCGCCGGTGAGGGCAGACAGGCCGTTTTCGCTTTCGGGTTTGATTAGTTAGCTGAGGGTTCGGACTACTCCTTGGTGTCGTAGATGTGCCCGAACATGTCGTAGTAGCGCCCGGTATCGCAGAGGGCGCAAAGTTCCTCTGGGAAGAGGGTCTTGATCAGTTTCTGGTAGGCCACCGCCTTGACCTTGTTGCCGAAGCCGCGGTCGTAGTAACCGTCCGCGACCGCTTTCTCCGATGGCATCACACGCCAGCGCGACAGGTTCTTATACCGATGCATCGGACGTGGTTCCTGGGTGGCGAAGGGACTGCTCATGTGATGGTCTTTCCTTTCGAGGGCAAGGACCGGACGTAGCCGCGGATGAACTCCTTCACGTTCGCCTCGACCTTGATGAAGAACGCGCCGCCAACGCGGGTGAACTTGTGGGCACGCTGGGCGGCCATAGCCAGGGCGAAGTCCTTCACATGCTTGCGGCTGATGAGTTTGGTGCTCATGCCGCTTCCTCCGTCGGCTCGGCGCGATACTTCAACTGCGCGGTCGTGCATTCCTCCGCGAGGATGTCTTCGCGAGGACCCAGGAAAACGGGCTGATAGATCGAGCCCGATTCTTGGAAGGCGTAGAGGTAGCGGCATTCCACCACTTGCCCCGCGGTCGGGATGTCGTGATTCGGCGGGATGGTCACATTGCCGGCCGCCCGGATCTTGTCGCCCTCGAAGAGGAGCAGCGAAACGCTGCGCTTCGCGTTGACCTTGCCGACGATGAACGAGGCCGTCTCGTGGAACTTCAGTTTCAGGGCGTCGCCGCCGCTGGCGGGTCGTCCCGGGGTGTAAGGGCTGGCCAGCTTTTTGAAAACCGCGCCCTCCTTGTTCTCGGTGTGCAGCCGTTGCAGCAGCTCAGCCTTGTGGGCGGTGTCGAACGCGGTCTCGGCGGTGCGCAAGTGCGGCCCGTGACCGGGCACGAACTGCATCAGGGCGAAGAGCCGATCCCGATAGGGGGCGCTCCGATGATCGGTGCCGTGGAGGGCGAGCAGGTCGAAGATGACCAGTGTGTCTCCCACGGCCTCGCCATCGAGGAGGAACGAACCGGGGATCTCCCGTGCGGCCTGCACCACCGATTCGGGCAGCGCGACGCTCAAGCCCCGGCGGTTGATGCCGGTGATGGTGTCGCCCTGCCTCTCGATGAGCTGGCGTCGGCCATCGAACTTTTCCTGGATGGCCCAGGCCGGATCGGTGACGAGCCGGGCGGCCGCCTCGGCGTCGATCGGGTTGAGCAGCATCGGCAGGATGCCGGTTGCCCGGGCCTCGTGGTCGGTCTGCTGGTAAGGCACTCCGTCTTCGCCAGGGCCGTACCCCTTCGCGAGCTTCTCACAGATGAGCTTGTCGTAGATGCGTTTTGCCTCGTCATAGGGGACGGGCACGGGATTTTTCTGCCCGGATTGCAGCGCGCTGCCGCGCCGACCGTAACTGAACTGGACGACGTAGCCGCCGTCCTTCGGCATGATGCTAGCCTGATATGTTTTGTCAGACGAGCCCTGCCGGAAAAAGAGCGTGAGGTGCTCCATGGTGGTGTTTTCCTTTCTTGGTTGTGGGTTTGGGGTTTGGGGTTGAATGCAAAAGGGCCAGCCGGTGATGGCTGGCCTTCGAGCGAGTGAGTGGTTGGTGAGGCGATGCAGAGGAACGCGCATGGGATCGCGGGCGATGGGATTCGATTGCCCAAGAGGCGGGCGGGGGGTTTCATGTCGCTCTCATGCCCGAGGATTCAATCGCGCCGGTGCCTCCCCCAGGTGACGATGAGGCTACGCGCCGTTCACCGCCGCAGGAAGAAGACGCGATAGTGGACGCTTGTGACGCTCCCACAGTGACCGGAGACGGGTCGTCACCAGCCAAAGCTGACCTTGTGGGCGAGCTTGGAGTAACGGCGATTTCTGTGAAGCAGCCCGCCGTGATCATTGGGCGCTACAAGCTGATGAAGGAACTCGGGCAGGGCGGCTTCGGGATGGTGTGGCAGGCAGAGCAGACGGAGCCCATCCGACGTGAAGTGGCGCTCAAGATCATCAAGCTTGGGATGGACAGCCGCGAGATCATCGCGCGATTCGAAGCTGAGCGGCAGGCGCTTGCCTTAATGGATCACCCGAACATTGCTTCCGTGCTCGATGCAGGCACGACGGACAAAGGCCGTCCCTATTTCGTCATGGAGTTGGTCAAGGGCGTGCCGATCACCGAATACTGCGACGCGCACCAACTCACCATCCGCCAGCGACTGGAGTTGTTCATCCCGGTGTGTCAGGCGGTGCAGCACGCGCATCAAAAGGCCATTCTGCACCGCGACTTGAAGCCCTCGAACATCCTTGTCACCGAGGTGGACGGAAAACCGGTGCCGAAGGTCATCGATTTCGGCATTGCCAAGGCGCTGGGGTCAGCGCCGGAGGATGTAATGCGGGCGAGCCTCGCGCTGACGCAGGCGGGCATGGTCATCGGCACGCCGCAATACATGAGCCCCGAGCAGGCTGGCGCGCGAGCGGATATGGATACTAGGAGCGACATCTACACGCTCGGGGTAATTCTCTACGAACTGCTTACCGGAGACACGCCGCTGCCCCGCGAAGCGTTACGCAAGGCGGCGATGGACGAAGTATTGAGGTCGATCCGTGAAGCCGAGCCGGTGCGCCCGAGCAGCCGCGTCGTGCCGATCTCCGAGGCAATACGCAAGACCTCGACCGCGCGCGGAACCGAACCCACGAAACTCACCCGCACCCTCCGCGGTGACCTCGATTGGATTACGCTTAAGGCGCTGGAGAAGGAGCGCGAGCGAAGATACGAGAGCGCCTCCGCCCTCGCGCAGGACTTGGAGCGGCACCTCCGCAACGAACCCGTGGAAGCCAGTCCGCCGAGCGGACTCTATCGTTTGCGCAAGCTCGTGCGCCGCAACCAACTCGCCGTTGGTGCTGCTGCGGTCATTACGGTGCTCCTTGTTGCCGGCATCGCCGTCAGCATCTGGCAGTGGTGGGAAGCAACCGCACAGCGGAAGGAGGCGATCATTCAGAGAAATGCCGCCACTACTGCGCGCAATGAAGAGCAGCTTCAGCGGCAAACTGTCCAAGCGCGTGAGACCGAGCAACGGCGTCTGCTGCACGATGCGAGCATGTCCGACTACTCGCTGGCCTTGAAACGGATGGAAAATGCAGATCGGTGGAAAGAAGGTTTGGCTCATCTCAGCCACGCGCTTGATTGGGAACCGACCAATGCGCAGGCGGCCGCGAGACTGTACAGCGCCATTGCGCTCAACGTGTTCGAGAAAGCCGGCATTCCCCGCCATGGACTTTTGCACAAGTACCCGGTGAATAGCGCGGAGTTCAGCCCGGACGGTAAGCGCATCGTTACGGCGAGCGGAGAGTATAACGGCCCCGGTGAGGCCCGGCTGTGGGATGCCATGACCGGCCAAGCCTTGGGTGAGCCCATGCAGCACCCCGCGGTAGTTCACAACGCCCGGTTCAGTCCGGACGGCATCAAAATTGTTACGGCATGTGGACGGGAGGAGGACGAGGATAACAAGGTTCCTTCGGATCGCCATGGGGAAGCTCGTCTTTGGGATGGATTCACAGCCAGGCCCTTAGGCGCGCCGATGCGGCACGGGATCATGGTGCGGGACGCACTTTTCAGCCCTGACGGCAAGCGCATCGTGCTCACCATCCAAGAGATCATCGGAGGATGGGACCCCATGGCGGAGGCCCGAATTCGGGATGTCTCCACGGGCAAGCCGCTCGGCCTTCCGATGAAGCATCGTAGGGAGATCTTTGGGGTGAACTTCAGTCCGGACGGGCAGCGAATCGTGACCGCCAGCAGTGACTTCAGTGCGCAGGTCTGGGATGCCACCACCGGCGAACCACGAGGACCGCGGATGCGAAACGAAGGCGCGCACGAGGCTGGATTCCAGAGCGCGGAGTTCAGCCCGGACGGAAAGCGCATCGTGACGGCCAGCGGAGACGGTGACCAAGACAGTATAACCGGTCTTCCTCACTTCGGCGAAGTCCGCTTGTGGGACGCCACCACCGGTAAAGCCCTGGGGGAGCCATTGTGGCATGGACCGGAGAATATGTGGGGGATCGTGTGGACCGCGACTTATAGTCCCGATGGTCTACATATCGCCTCCGCGAGTGCCGACGGCACATCACGTCTCTTCGACGCGGAGACCGGTAAATTGATCCAAGTTATCCGACACGAGCGCGAAGTCAGCAGCGCAAGATTCAGCCCCGATGGCAACCGGTTCGTCACCGCGAGCGAAGACGGTAGCGTGCGGGTATGGGATGCCGCGACTGGAATGCCCTTGGGCGCGCCGATTTGGTGCGAGGGCGGCGCCAAGAGCGCCCGGTTTTCTTCGGATGGCTCGCGCCTGCTTATCATTGGTGGCAACCATACGGTGCAGGTATGGGAAGTTCCCGATGTGCGGCTCCAAGGCGAACCGCTGGCTGAGGAAGCAAAGCCAACCGGCAGATCGATCCGGAATGGCGACAAGGATCTGCGCTCGAGCCCCGATGGGGTACGCATTGTGACCGTAGACGACGAAAAGATGGCCGTTCTGCGGGAACGGTCGACCGGCAAAGCACTCGGCGAACCAATGCCACATCCTGCGGAGATCATCATCGTCGGCTTTAGCCCCGATGGCATGCGTATTGTGACCGCTGACTCGACGAACATAGTCAGGATGTGGGACGCCACCACGTGCCGGATGCTAGGGGAGCCTATGCGACTTCCGGAAATAGTCGATAACCGGTTTGATGACTGTGAAATCGTTAACACCATTCAATTTAGCTCTGATGGACGGTGGATCGTTACCAGCAGCGGAAACTACGATATGGTTGGTGGAGCACGAAATGGGCAGGTTCGCATCTGGGACACCACCACATGCAAGCAAGTCGGGGAAGCGATTCATCCGGGCGTCACGGTGAAGTTCGCAAGTTTTGCGGACGATGGCACCAGCATCTTGCTCACGAACGACTTTCCCGAGCCGATTGAGCGTTCTATCGAAGTTAACTCTCTTCTTCATCTGCCTGCAGAGACGCCGAAATGGGTCCGTGAATGGGCGCGCGCGATCGCTGGTTGGAAGTTCGACGCGGAAGGCAAAATGCAGCCCATCTCGATCGAGGAGCAAATCACGACCCTTTATGCGCCTCGCGAGGGTAATGACCCTTGGTCCCGGCTAGCACGCTGGCTGATTGCCGATCCCGCCACGCGCACCACGCATCCCGACTCGCCGCACACCTGTCGGGAGATTGCGGCGAAAGAGCGCGATTTGGGCACTGAAGACAGTCTCCTAAGAGCACCCCATTTCGATCCCTCGGTCCCACTCGCTCGGCTTTTCCTTGCAAAATTCGAGCGAAATCCCAAACGCGCCGCCTTCCTGCGGGATTACGATTTGAGCCATTTGCCAGACGATCCGTCGCTCTGGGCGCGCGCGGTCGAAGCCCTGCACGAGCAAAAGGACGACATCCGGGCTCGCCGAGCGCTCGACAAACTCTCCGTGTTCGCTCCGGAGAGGGCGCGGACTCTCAAGAGCCAGTTGAATCTCTGATTTGCTCCTCGTTTCCGAGTTGAGAGAGAAGCCCTTTACAGCGCGACGGTGGCGCTGGCGATAGAAGTGAAGTCGCTGGCGGGGCCGTGGCCTTTGTAGAATCGGAGGCGGTGTTCGCGCACCTCGGGTTGGCCGGGGACGAGCAAAGCTTCAAACTCCTTTTCGGGCTTGTGCGCAGTGGATAGATACGGTCGTCGTCAAAGCCGGTCTCACGGCAGGAAATCCTTCAGCGACTTCTTCTCCGGGAACGGAATGTCCGGCTCGTCGGCGAAATAGACTTTCACGAAGCGCTCGGAATGCGCCGGCCAGCCGCGGCGCTTGAGCAGCCAGTCGGATACAAACTCTTCCACGGTCAGGCGGGCCTGACCGCGGGCGACTTCCCGGTAGCCGGGACTGCCGGCCAGGGCTTCGAGGTAGGGCGACGTTTCCCGGCGCAGGGCCTGGAGGTGATCCCATTTGTCGAACCGGCCCCAGCCGGACTGCGTCCATTCTAAAACGCTCCGGGAATCGACGGCGACGGGAAGCTGGGGCTTAAACACCGGGGCGACGACGAAGGCGACGTGGCGCGTGTCGTCGATCAGGAGGTTCCACTTTTCGCGCAGCTCGATGTCGTAGCGGTAGGTGGCGTTGAGGCGAATGCTGGAGGTGGTCGTGCCCCGCCACGAGCCGGTCTCCTTGTGAAGGGTTTCGGTCTTGAGAAAGCCGTTGGTGTGCAGGGTGCCGCCAGCGGTCCGGAACGGCACCAGCTCGGGAGGGGGAGAGAATGATCCGGGGCGGCCGGAATCGTTCCGGTGATCGCGGTGCCACCACCAGAAGAGGAGCGCGACGCACAGGAGCACGGCGCAGAGTTTGAAAATGATTTTCATGGGGATTCCTTTCCTTGGAAATGAAGCAGCCGGCCCCGCTCCCGAGAGGGGGCGGAACCGGCCAACTTCTTTTTTTACCTATTCACGACCATAGCCGGCAGGCGTTGAAGAACTCGCAGCTCACGCATTGCAGTCCGGGCGAGGGAATGAAGTCCGCTCGGTCGAGTCCGTGAACGTAGGCATCGATGAGCCGGAACAAGCGCGTCTGCTGCGGGTCGCTCATCGGCGGGGTGGCCGTGACGACGAGCTTGGGCGTCTTCAGTTTGACCAGGGTATGGACTTCGATCCCGGTTTCGCGTTTCCCGGTGGCTTCGCGGTAGAGCACGGCGTAGCTGCTCGTCTGCACCTCGTGGGTGTGGACGGCCCGCTCCGGGTTCGGCGTCTGACCGCTGGTCTTGTAGTCCACGATGATGCCGGCCTGCACGAGATCGAGAACACCGATCAAGGTCGGCAGCCCATGCTCATGCAGGTCGGCTTCCACCGGGACTTCCACCGCATCGGGACGTAGCTCCGCCGGGATCTTCGATTCGCGGATGTAGGTTTCCACGAGCCGCCAGCCAGTCTTCTTCTCCTCCTCCTCCTCACCGGGTTCCCATTCAATGGGCTCCTCGGTTTGGTCCGCCCACGCTTTGGCATACGCATCGTGGAGCGCTTTCAGCGTGAGCGGTTCCTGGCGCCAGCGCGACTTGTTCCAGGCCTTGAGCACCGCATGAGCGGAGCCGCCGACATGGAGTGCCGCGGACTTCGGCTTGGCGATCCGGGCCACGTAGCGAAACCAGAACTTGAGCCGGCATTGCAGAAAGAGCGTCAGCCGCGAGGGCGAGACGGTCCGCTGCAAGCCGGTGATGATTTCGGCTTCACCCGTGTCCGGAAGGATCGCGATGGCGCTCATGTCCGCGCGGGTTGACGGCCCTGCCACGGGGAGCGGCGACCGTTGGTTTTCTTGCCCGTCTTTTCGAGCAACTCCTCGATGAGCTGGCTGGCCTGAAGCTTGTCGAGTTCCTTGACGCCGACGCCGAAGAGTTGCTGCGCCATGGCTTCAACCTCCGGCTTTTCGAGTTTGGACTCGTTGATGATCCGCAGGATGAAGCCCTTCTGGCCTTCCGTGCAGTTCCAGCCGTCGCCAGCCTGAGCCGGAGCGCGTCGGTTACCGTTGCCCGGATGACCGTTACCATTGCCATTGCCATTGCTGGGATGGCCGTTGCTGCCGTTGCCGTTGGCGGGGGTGTTGTCCATCCCGTAGGTCGAGGCGTCGGGCATGAAGCCGACATTTTGGATCTCGCGATCCACCGCATCCTGGAGCAGCGCGTAGAGCTTGGCGCTCTCGGCTTCGACCTGGGAGAGGTCGGTCAGCTCGGTGCGGATGGTGACGCAGTATTGATGCGAGGAGTAGTTCGGCAGACCGAGCTTCTTCGCGTAGTTGGCTTCGAGAACGATGGCCATGATGTGGGGATTCCTTTCGGTTTTTGGTGTAGGTTTTCGTTTGGATGAGGACACGAAAAAGCCCGGCCTTGGTGGGGCCGGGCTTATTCCGCGTCGGTGAGGCGATCCTTCTTTTTTAGCTATGCCGTCCGCCTGGATCGTAGGCGGGCGGTTCCTCGCGGATGATTGAGGATTCGATCTCTTCGCTTTCCAAGAGCCGAGCCAGACCCTCACGCACGAAGGCGGAAGCAAGCTTGGTCATCGGCACGCGGCGCATTCTCGCCGCGTGGTAGAGCGTGGAGACGAGATCCCGATCCAGCCGCGGGGAATAGTATTTCGTTGGATGCAACGAGGGTTCTCCGGTTGAGGGTGGATTCGCAGAGGGGGCAGCCAAGCCGCCAGTGGAGCAAGCCCGAAGGGCCAGCCGGGAGCTAGCGCTCCCCTATATGATTATGGTTCCTTTTCGTCCGAAATGAGAGACGCCGAGGGTGTGCCGAAGGGGAATCTCGCCCTCAAGGGAAAGCCGCTCGGCTTGCGGATTTGGAAACGGATCGTAAAACTCTTGCTTCCAACAATGACCCGTTTCGTTTTCGCCATGCTGCTGCTCGCTGCGCAGGCCGCGTTGGGTGTCGTTGCGTGGGAAAAGCCGATTCAGGATTTTCGCTGCAATCCAGCAAGCGGGTCGGTCGAGGCACGGTTTGTATTCAAGAACGTGGGAGACAGCGCGGTTCGGATTTCGCGGGTAACCTCTTCGTGCGGTTGCACGGTCGCGCAGTTCGACCGGAGACAATATGGTCCCGGCGAAAATGGTGAACTGAGGGCGGTGTTCACCTTTGGCGGCCGAAGTGGGTCACAGCGGAAGCTCATCAACGCTGAGTTCAGCGACGGAACCAAGCAGACGCTGGAAATGAACGTGCTGATCGAACAGCCGGTGGTGATGAGCCCGAGCTTTCTCTTCTGGCGGGTCGGAGAGGCGGCCAGCGGGAAAGTCATTCGCCTGACGGCGGGGGCTGGTGAACCCATCCGAATCCGTTCAGTCAGTTCAACCTCGCCAAAGATCACCGTGAACATGGCGGTCGAGCGAATGGGCGAAAGCTATGTGATTACGGCGACTCCGAGGGATACCTCCGAACAAACCTCAGCCACCCTTATCATTGAGACGGATTTTCCCGCCACCGCGCCGAAAAAGTATTCCGCTCACATCCGAATCAAATGATCGTGGAATCAGTTGGACGGTGAGATCGTGATCGATCCGCTTGCATCGTCGCCCAAAAAGTATCCGGCCCCTAGCGGCTCGCTCTGAATGAATAGACCGCGGAATTTCCGGGTCTTTCGGGTTCCTGCATCGAAGAACGTTCCGTTGAAACTTCCGGTCGCTGGAGCGATCTGGAGAATGAACTTGTCGCTTCCTGAAGGCGCGAGGTCGATTTTGCTTTTGGCACCCAAGGTAAACAACTTGGTCAGCGGTGCAGTGAGATCGCCGTCGTTCGCGACGATCGTGGCATTCTGCCCAGCGTCAGCAACGCTCATGACTCGCTCGGTGCCCTTTGGCGCTTTGTAGATCGAGCCATTCAAATTGATACTGCCGGAAAATCCCGACGGGAAGAGTGGTGCCGCTGGCTGTTGCGGTCGTGTCCAGGTCAGTTGACCAGCAAGCGTCATCGGCGAGGCGCTCTTGGAAAATGCAATAGTGCCAAACAGAGACTCGCCCGGCCCCTTCTGGATGGCGAGGAGCGGCCAAGTCTCGCTGTTCGTCACGATGAAACCCTGACTGAGTTTGGTTCCATCGGCAAGCGTCGCGGTGAACGTCCCTTTCCCTTTTGGTGAAACGACAGCTTTCCCGTAACCATATCCCTGCGGCAACGTAGGATCGGACGAAGGCGGAAGGAGGACATTATAGGTTCCTACGAATGGCGAAGGATTCCCTTTGGTTTCGTGACTGTTGATATCGGATTCGATGTCTGACACGGCTCCGTTCGCTGTGGCGGTGCCGGTCACTTTTCCCGTGCCGGTCGTAACATCAATTTGCAGCGCCAGCAGCACTGGCGGCAGTCCCTTGGTAATCAGTGCTTGGGTAAAAACGCCGTTGCGATCGAAGGCGCCGGTGAAGGAATAGCTCTTCCCAGCCAGAATGAGGGTGGCGGTAAATCCCCCGGTCTTGCCGACGGTGATCCGGAGGCTCCCGTTTCCTTTACCGCCGTCTATCTGGGGCGATACGAGTCCGAGGTAATTGCCGACCACGGGCAGGAAAATGCGCGGCAGCGCGTTCACTATCGCGACTCGCGTGCCTGCGGGCGTGCCCAGGGTCTCCTTGCCGGAGATTTGGCTCAATACTACCGTGAAGCTCTTGTTCACACCGACAGGGGTCGAAGTGTTTTTCAGGATCGGCACCGCGACTTTTTTCACCGATTCGCCAGCAGCAAACGTGAGCATTGCCTGCCGCTGAGTGTAGTCACTCCCGGCAACCGCTGAGTCATCCTCCGTCGCGTAGAACACGGACACCCGCCCATCCAATGCTCCCGTCCTTAGCACTTCGATGGCTGCTGTCTTGTCCGTGCGCTCGACCGAGTATTCGTGCGACGCAAATTGAATGGTGCCTGGCGGCACGCCAAAGGTGAGCGTGTAGGAGCCCGTGCTGTCGGAATCGAGCAGATGGAAAAACGTCTCCGTCCTTGCCGGTTCTCCGACGGGATGGACGGTGCGTTTGGTCGTCCACGCATTCTCCGGGACGCGAATGCTTTTGCCGTCCGAGCGCTGGACACTGATCAGGGAGGACTGACCGTTGAAGGGATCATTGATGCGAAGGTAGCTCCAACCGGAGGGCATAGTGCTATTCACTGTGGCGGTTGCGGCCTGGACCGTAGCGATTCCACTAGTCACCGCCGCGACCGGGGAGATCGTGCCATCGCTGCTGTAGAGCGTATCCGGCAGCCGGTCTGAATCTGGTTGGTCGTTCGCGAGGAAATCCGGGATCTCGTCGTCCTGCGGCGTCTCGATGCGCACGACGTGGCTCAGGTCGTGAGTCTCGATTCCTTCAACGAGCGAGGTGCGCGGGTTACCGAGGTCATCCACATGGCGGTAGCCAGCCTGGAAGTTGAGGAAATCGCCCTGGAGGGAGGACGTCAAATACCAAAGCGCCACAGCCGAGCCGCCCGCGGCAATATCACCGAGCTTTACAGTGAAGGATGGCGTGACCTGCTGGTTGCCTACCTGCGAGGCGATGAGCTGAAACCCAGCGAGCAGCCCTTTATCGTTTTTCGTGATAGTCGGCTGCGCGGAGGTGATGGAGAGGTTCTTGGCGATGCCCAAGCCGGTGTTGTCCACGAGCAAGCCGAGCACGAACGGCACGGACGGTTCGATCTGTGGCGTGAAGGCGTCGTCGCTGGAGACGCTCTGCTGCCAGAAATACTTCACCTTTAGGTTCGCTTCCGGGAAAACGGTGATGGGAGCTGGATAAAAGGGAACGGTGACTATCACCCCGTTCGTGACGTAGGAAAGCTGTCCGCCTACAGAGTATAGTGTAGGGCCATCTACCGCGGCATCTGCCGTGGGGACAATGGTCCACTCGATCACCCCCGTTTTGTCCACTTCGAGAACCCCGGTCCCATCAACGGCCGAAACGCCACCTAAAATCGGTCCTGTAATCCCAAACTTCGCTTCCGCAGGAGCCTTATTCGAATCCGAGATTACGAGCGTCATTTTCAGTTGCTGCAAGTCCGACGTTTTATTGTTCGATAGTTGAAGACGTGCCTTGAAAGCGGTGCGGGAAATGACAGCACGCTGTTCGAGGTGCAACCGGACTTCAGCGCAAACAGAGTCTGATCCCTGACAAATAATGTTCCCGCTACTTACAAGCGCGAAGAAAACAATTCCCCACTTCCAGTATCTCGCAATTAAACTAAAGATATTAAACGAGATCATCTTTCAATGTAGTTGAGCGAACTTAAATCGTTGAACACCGCGTCCCAGATAGGATGTTCGGAGGTTGATTGTGCCGCAGTATATCCTTGACTTCCATTGATAACTCCCGAGCCCAGTTTCCACTCTCCATACCAAAACCATGTTTGCTTGGCTAGCGACACCCAAGTCGACGACGCGCCAGGGGGGCGGAACATATAATAGCGTGTAAATCTATCGTTTGCCGCCCCAATCCATTGACGCGAGACACCTTGGTCTAGGTCGCCGCCGCGATTGATCCGTTCCGAAGGGCTGTCTACCGAATTGTAAAATCTGCTATCCGCTGGATATACAGCAAGTTGATCCGGCCTTATGGCCGGATAAGGGAAGCTCCCATCAAGAAAGGTAATATTGTTAAGATCTAGATAGTAAGACGTTCCCAACAGCGTAGTGTAATACCTGTGAGTATTGGCGAGCTGCACTTGGCACGCGTGCCCTATCCCAAATCCAAGTGGGGTCGTCACTTTGTTGAAGAATACTATTCCATAACCAGCCGCATCGGGAGCATCAAAAAGTCCCATCATCGACTCTCTTTCTTTAACTACCCCGATGCGATTCTGCACCTCCCAACGAGGTTTATATACGTCGATCATAGCGGTTGCGGTCGCTATTTGACCATCAATTTTGCAAGTCACTGAGATTGACTTATTTCCGCTGTCAATCCAATAGTAGCTAAGTCCCGCTGATTGATAGTCAGAGCGGTGCAGAGGGATAAGATCAGCGTAACTTTCGTCGGATGCAATGAAGTAACTTTTGAACACCTTACCAGAGATTTGCCATGATATGTCGGACACCGCGTGCCCTGAGGGCACCGACAGCGCTAGAGCGATACGTTGGCCGGGTAATGCTTTCGCGGCATCATCTGAAACGCGTCGCTGGCCCGTTGCCCCATTGAAGCCGCTTCCGGGATCAATATCGCGTAAAATCACAGGCTCTACCCGGCACTTAGGCCTTTCACTCGGATTTCCGGGCGGACCTGTAACGTCGGTATTTGAGATCGAAGTTCCTTGACCACTCCCGCCCGAACCACCGCTTCCACCTCCTCCGGAGGAACTGCCTCCACCCGCTGAGTTATTTTCGCCGCGACCGGGCAAAGGTGCGACGCCTTTGAACGGGCCGCAATTTCCATCCGCATTGTAAATGTTCACGTCGCTACGCCGCGGCTGGAATTGACCGCCGCAAGGGAACCCGTAATCCACAGCACCGGGGATGTTGCATTTTCCGACCGCCGGAGGCCCAGTTGGCGGTGCGCTGGCGAGCGCGAACGCCATTCTAGCAGCCGGAGCTGGTGTCACGCGCTGAAACTTCACAGGAATCACGACGGTTTGCTTGGCTGCGAGAGTTCCGACATTGCCGGCTAAAGGCGTGATTTTCCAAACGGCATCATCCGCGAATTTCAGTTCGACTTGCTGTGCGGCGATGAGGCCGTGATTCGTGAGGGTGAAATTGATCTGAGTCGTGTCGGAGGAGAATGTGCTGAGATCGACCGAGGCAGGCTCGACCGTGACGACCGGGGCGGGGACGTTGGTCTCGAAGGTCACGTCGAGGTCGAAGATATATTCGTCCTGAATTTCCGTGGGGGTCACGGTCCAGTTGTAGGAGATGAAGTTGGTGGAGAGGAACGCGACAGCCTCCGTGGTCTGGCTGGCGGTGACGGTGACGACAGAGCGGTTCAAACCGTGTCCCTGTGCCCGGACCTCGAGATTGTAGCTTCCTTCCGGCAAGTCCGAGAGCAGCAGGTCGCCCTGCACCGTCGTCGTCCCACTCCGAATGATTTCGCCCAACGTAGGATCGATCAATTCCACCGAGGCCCCGGCGACCTTCGGCGCGGCCGGAGTTCCATAGGTGTATTCATCCACGACCTGCACATGAACATTGCCGACCAACGCTGCGACGGCGTTGAACTGGAACGGCACGGTAAGCTGGGCTGCTTCGCCCGAAATTTGGAGGTTTCCAGCATAGGGACCGAGGCGCAATGCGGCTTCGGGAGTGAGAACCAAGGTCACCGTAGACTTCTCTCCGGGAGCGATCGAGGAAACGATCATTGGTGAGCCCAACGAGAGCCAGGTGGCCTTAGGGAGCGCGACTCGCAGAGGACCGGTGGGGGCGCTGCCTTCATTGCCAATATCGAAGGTGACCAGTCGCTGCGAACCAGGATTCATACCGGCCGCCAGGGCTCCTGGAGTGGCCACCAAGCGTGGCGACTGCACCTTGATTTTTGCGTCCAGCGCCATGGTAGCGGCGACTCCTTCAGAACTGGTGAAGGTGATTTGAACATTCGGAGCCGCGAGCACCGACTCATCAGAGGCCGTTACGGAATAAGTGACGGCAGCAGATGCGGCCCCGGCAAGCTGGGAAAATGGGGAGACTTGCACCGAGAGATTGGGCGGAGCGCCGGTGATGGTCGCAGTGATGCCAGTGAGCGGCCGCGTTCCGAGGTTTTGAACGCTAATCTGGCCGGTGGATGCGACACCGGGAATGAGCGTCACCTCCGCAGCGCTCGGAGTGACTTTCATGCCGAGGAGCGAAAATGAGCCTTGGGCGCCGCCTCCACTGCCGGAAGGATGCCCAGCGGACACGGCGTAGTCTCCGGCCTCGCCCGGCAGCGGTTGAAAGACCGTCTGATAGTGACCCGTCCCGTCGCTGACGACGCGGATGGTGCGCAGCGTTCCATCGTGGGTGATACTCACCAATACCGAGGCGTTTCCGACGAGATCGCCGGTGACAGGATCGAACGTGGTGCCGCTGATCGTTATGGGAGTTCCTCCGATGGCAACGGCGCTGCCCGCCGCCACGGTCACTCCGTAGTCATTGAGCTGGATGGGGTTCGCGGCGGTCAGCGTGTTGTCCACGTAATCGACCTCGAAGACCTCCGGGCCCGCGTTCGCGGTTACGATGAAGAACTGCGGCCCGGTGCCGATGCCGGGAAGCGTGATTTGCTCAATGCGGGCAATCGAACTCCCCGCACCCAACGGCTGGGAGTAGGTGAACGAGCCGAGGAATTGAGCGTTCGCCATGGTCCCGTCGGTGGAGAGATAGACTCTCTCAGTCCACGTCCCGACCGCAGCGGCGGGGCCTTGATTGATCACGGTCCACGAAACCGGCACCTGCTGACCAAGCAACGCGGAGGCAGGGGCGCTGACATTGCTGACTGCGAGAGTCGGGTAATCGGCAAGAGTTGCGGCGACACTCAAGCTGCTGACGTTGTTCGCTTCGCCCGTCGTGCCTCCTTCGTCGATGTTGTTCTGCGAGTCCGTCGCGACGGTGAAGGCCAAATCTCCGACGCTGCGCGGTCCGTCGGGAAGCCGGAAGGTCGTCTGCCGGTTCCTGAACTCACCGATGCCGATGGCGCCGCCGCCGATCGCAGCGCTTTCGTCGTAGTTCACCAGCACATCGATCAATGTCTCGCTGGTGGATACATTCACCACGCGGACTGAGTCCACGAATGAACCTACCGTAGCCAGTGCGCCGACGTTCGCGTCTTTCCAAGTCACCGTGATTTGATTCCCCGATTGGAGCGAAGCCGGCACCACCGCGAGATTCTGCACCGCGAGATCGGGAACGAACTTCGCTTCCGTAGTCTGCACAATACGATCAGTAGCCTGCCAGAATTCGTCACCTGCCTGATAGCTGGTCACGGTGATCGTTCCCACCGCCGTCGGCGTGAGTTGATTGCCTGCCAGCGTCGCCGGTCCACTGATCGTGTAAGTCACCGGCAAGCCACTGGTGGCAGTCGCAGTGAGAGTGAACGGCACGCCTATGCCCAGCGCCGGCAGTTCTGGGGCGGTGATCGTCTGATCAGTGAGCCCAGGCTCGACATACTGAGGGGCGTTCTGAATTCGCCCCGCGGAGGCCAACTGGCCGAATGTGTTGTCACCGAATCCCCAGCCCACGCCATCAGCGGCAATGATCAACGTGTCGCTGGCCGTGGAGCCGACGCACAAGGTTGACCACGATGCAGAAGTTCCCACTTGGGTCGGAGTCGGCACGCCTGCTCGGGCGAGGTCTCCGCTTTGGCCCGATGCGTTGTTGCCCCAGGCCCAAAGCGTGCCATTGGACTTCAAAGCGACGGAATGCGAAGCGCCGCAGGCAACTGCGGTCCAGTCGGTGCCTGTTCCGATCTGGACCGGCGATGTTCGCTGGATGGTTGTGCCGTCGCCGAGCAGCCCACCGGGAATGAAGCCCCAAGCCCAGAGCGTTCCGTCCGTCTTCACCGCTATCGAGTGTTGAAGCCCCGCGGCGGCGGAGCGCCAATCAGAGCCCATTCCGATCTGCACGGGGACAGACTGGTTGGTGGTGCTTCCATTGCCCACCTGACCTGTGGAATTTGCTCCCCAGGCCCACAGCGTGCCATTTGCTTTGACGGCCAAGGAGTGACTCTGTCCAGCGACGATGGTCTGCCAATCACCGTCGCTACCAACTTGGGTGGGCTGAGAGTGGTTGGTTGTCGTGCCATCGCCCAATTGACCAAGGCCGTTCTCACCCCATGCCCAGATCGTGCCATCGGTCTTACGACCCACGGAAAAATTGACTCCGCAATCGACTCGTTCCCAATTCGATTCAGATCCCACCCGGACTGGGCTGAAGCGAATGGAGGTTGTCCCGTCTCCAAGCTGTCCAGATGCATTGGCCCCCCACCCCCAAAGGGTGCCGTCTGCCTGGATACCCACGGTATGGCCAAATCCGGTCGAGTTGCCACCCGCAGCAGCGGCGAGCCAGTTCGCGACACCGACGTGAACAGGAATTGATTTGGAGCTACTACTGCCATCGCCGAGTTGTCCGAAAAGGTTGCTGCCCCAACTCCAGAGACTTCCATCCTCCTTGATCGCGATCGAATGACTCGCGCCCCCAACAAGGGACTTGAGAGAGCCAAGTCCTGACGAAAGGGGGACTGCACGCCGAGGGGGCCGCGCAAGACAACCCAACTCGCTACTTCCCCAAGTCAAAATGCTCCCATCAAGCTTTATACCGGCGCTGAACTCGGTGCCGGCAATAACCGTTTTCCAATCGGAGCTGGTGCCAATCCTGACGGGACTAGTGCGCGTAGGGAACGATGTTCCATCCCCGAGAGGGCTATATCGATTCTGCCCCCAAGCCCACAGAGTCCCGTCTGTTTTTATTGCTAACGAATGGGAACGTCCTGCTGAAATCGTCGCCCAATCGGCGCCAATCCCGACTTTGACCGGAGACGTTCTTTGACTCGTAGAACCATCACCAAGTTGGCCTCCAGAGCCGCTTCCCCACGCCCACAGTGTTCCATCTGATTTTAGCGCCAACGAATGAGATTGGCCGGCGCTTACAGAAAGCCATCCAGTCTCCGCACCCACTTGTGCGGGGGTTGAATGAGCTAATGAGTCGCTAGCTCCTTGCCCCAGTTGGCCGCTGGTGTTGATTCCCCAACTCCATAAGGTGCCGTTCGTTTTGACTCCTAGGACGAAATCCGTTGCGGATACTGTCTGCCAGTCCGATGAGGTCCCAACTTGCACCGGGATACTGCGCTGCGCTGTCGAACCATCTCCGAGCTGCCCCGCGGCGTTGGTCCCCCAAGCCCAAAGAGTTCCATCGTTCTTCAAAGCAAACGTGGATTGAGATCCGCATTCCACCAGCTTCCAATTGGTTTCATTTCCTATCTGCGTCGGTGATGTGCGAAATCCTCCGCCCCCGCTGCCCAACTGCCCTGTGCCGTTCGAGCCCCAAGCCCAAAGGCTGCCATCCGTCTTTATCGCAACGGAATGAACCCATCCAACGGCGATACTTTTCCAATTCGTATCCGTTCCGATCTGAACTGGAAGCAATTGGCTGGTGAAGGAGCCATTACCCAATTGACCGTTCGTGTTGGAACCCCATCCCCAAAGCGTCCCATCCTGCCGAATTGCGAGGACATGGGTGCTGCCATTGGCATTTCCAGCCACCTGGACGAACGAGGATCTATTGAATGCGTTCGAAGTCCGATATACCTCGGGTGCTGCATCGTAGGTTCCATCTCCCGGCTGCCGCCCCAAAATGGTAAAGGCCCCCGGAGCTCCCGTCAGGGTCACTGAGTTCCCTGAGAGGAAAGCTACCGCGCTTCCACCGACAATTTCGTAAGCCACCGGGAGTCCACTGGAAGCCGTGGCAGCCAACACGAACGTGCCGTCGGCTGTTCTCTTCGCCGGGATTGCGGGGAAGACAATAGTCTGAGGAGTTCCCGCGATCGCCTGAACCGCAACCATCGCCAAGACAATCCAAGACCACATCGAATGCTTGCCGACCTTGCTGTGTTCCATATCGAGTTGAATTTGATTCCGGGCGCCACGCTCAAGATCAGCCGATGATCTAGCCCAAGGAAAGCCCATAATCTGCAGCGGAGGTGAATCGCTCCTCGTCATGAAGGACAAGCCGAAGCTGCTGGAGGACTACGCCAATTGGCTCAGATCCGACATCAACGGGATCGTCACGATGTCAGACCAACAGTTCGATCAACGGTATCGGGAGTCCATCGAGCCACAACTCCAGATCGCACAGAACCAGGGATTTCAGTCGAACTGGTCACTCTCATAATTTCCCATCGAATCGAGGCTATCGAACCCAGTGTTCAGGTGAATTGAGGAGGTCTATCGGTAGGCATCCGTTCTTTCCCACGGGTTCACTTCGCGCTGCCGACGCGGGCATGAGCCGGGTTTCGCGCCCGGCGAGGAGGCTTTCGCCACCGTTTTCACCCGAAGGGCCGAATTCTCTTAGGGCGCCAATGCGAACCGCCACGCGCCGCGGTGGTCCCGCTTCGCCACCGTCTCCAGCTCGGCCAGCCGTGCGAGGTATGCGCGGGAATCACGTCCATCGAAGAGTGTCGTCCGCGTGCCGTAGATGCGGGCGAGGCCGTTCTCGACAAGCAGTTCGTTCAGGTCGCGCCCGTCGGCGGTGAGGATGATGCAATAGACCCGCCCGAGCGCGGAACGACCCAAGGCGGAGCGCCAGCGCGTCCAGACGGCGAACGGTGCGGCGAGGCGTTTCTCGGTGAATGCGCCGGCCTCGTGCGCGATCTGGACTGCCTGCTCCCGGGTGATACTGAAATACGCGGCCTGCTCGTCCAAGCGGTCGCGATAGGCCGTTTCAGCTTCGGGCGTGTGGCGGAATTGGTGTCGCAACTGCCCTTGGCGATGCCGGGCTGATGGCGACGGTCGCAAAATACGTCCGCCCAAAGAAGAGCAGCAATAGCACGCAGGCAGCGAGCGTGAGGAGAAAGGGGGCGAGCCGTTGCACGGCGCATTCAAACCCAAAGAAGCAGCCGCTGTCATCAATTCACTGCCCCGGATTCAGAGCCGAGCCGAAAGCTCCCCCCGTCTCATCGAGAAGATGGCGAGGAGGAACCGCGCGCTGAGCCTTCTTGGCCATACGCTGCCGCGGACGACTCAGGCAACGCGGCTCGTGCTGAAAACGACGGTTGCCAGCCACCGCGCGGCCCTGCAAATTCGCCCGTCATGGAAAACGCCGAGCACTTCTTCGTGCAGTCTCCCCCGGCGGGACAGCGATCCGGCACACCGTCGTCGCCACTCCTTCAAGCACACCGCTTCTCTTTTCAGGCAACGCTGCGCTCCCAAGGAGGGCAGCCATAAAGTCTAGGCGATTCTACACGTTCCTTCCAATGAAAAGACTTCTACCACTCATCCTTGCAGCCGTTCTCCAAACTGCATCCTTCGGTCAGAGTCTGTTCCAGCAGCACACGTTCGCAGGCGGCCTCGCGATTCAAATCCCCACGAACTGGAAGATTCTCGATTCCGCCACCACACAACAATTCGACACCAACACCGAGGCAACTACGGGCACCGCTCAAGGCAACAATAAGATATTGCTCGCCGCGAATCTTTTCTTGAGCGAGTCGCATCCCTCAGCAACCGCTCGCCTCAGCGTCCGCACCGGACCAACGCTGTCCGAACGTGAATTTCAGGCCATATCCAAATCAGAGTTCCAGGCGCAGTCCGGCAACAACCGTGCGAGTGTCGAGCGGAGTCTGCGCACCGCCGGCTATTCCCTCGTCACGTATTCTGAGCGGCGCGAGACGTTGGCAGGGCACACCGCCCACACATCCACCTACGTCAGTGCCGAGAAGGGCCGCCAAATCGTCAATGTCCTCAGCATCATTTTCCTGGGTGATCGCAAGATCAAACTCCAAGTCACCTACGACAAGGCCAGCGAAACGAGCACAAAGGCAACTACCGACCGTATCCGCGACTCACTCACGATTCCCAAATGACAACCGCCAAGCCGCCTCTAACCAAAGCGCGTAGCATCATTCCCATTCTCTGTGGGCTTCTACTTTCGTGGCTTTGCCTTTACATGGTGCGCGAGTCCCTGAGCGTATTCTATCCACCTCCCAAGCAAGACATCTCGACGATGACGCCCGAGACGAGGCAAGTCGTGGAGGATGTGCGTGCTTACGTCGCCGAGAAGTATCCGAACAACGAACAGAAAGGGCGGGTCGGTGCCACGTTCTTTCTCGTTCTGTGTGGCTTTGGTTTGCTCTTCTTTGGTGGCGGCACTCTTCTCGTCATCTATCGCGTATGGATTTCGCCGCCTGCATCAACTCCGAAATGACCGAATCGCCTAAGTCCCTCTAGAATCCGAAGCATGAAACGTCGGACCTCCGCAGACTTCGACCAATGAAGCGACTGAACCTTCCTCAAAGCGTCAGTCTGCCGGTCCTGCTCTTTGCTGAGCGCGGAATCGACAAGGCGCATCTGGACGAGGTTGTGCGGTGGTTCGAGCGGCAGTCCGGCCCGGTCACGGTCACCGCTGTCAAACGTCCCGTCGAACTCACCCTCACGGCAGAGGGTGTGCTCGAGTGGGACACCGCGTTTGCCAAGCTCAACGAACTGCGCGCTGAGCATCAGGTGCCGGCCGACGGTTTCTTGATGCTGCTCACGAGATCGCCCAACGAGCAGAACTGGTATGCGGTGCAGGACGAGGACAACATGCGGAACGGCTTCGGCCATGTGGACGATTTCCGCTGGGTCACTAGCGCTCCCGGCAGCGTGATCACGACCCACTACATCCTGAAAGGCATCTTCAACGCCCTGGTCACGGAAACCGGCATCCCCTGGATGGCCCTCTGGCATGACGAACCGCGGGGATGCTTCTTCGACTTCTGCGCCCAGAAAGAGCAGCTCAACTTGAAACTGCGGACTGCCGACATCTGCGGCGATTGCATGCAGATCTTTCGCGAGATCGGAATCCCAGATGCCCTCCTCCAGCAAACCGTCGCGCTGATGGAAGCGTGCCGCCCGTTGGCGCTCAACACCGGGCAATATCGCAAGACCGAGAGCGGATTCGACCAGTGGCCTTTTCCGGTCGCCGTTACCCGACACAAGGTCGTGCAGGCCACCAATCCACTTTTGAAATTCCTCCTCCTGCTCGATCACTTCGACAGCCTCATCCGTTACTTCTATCTCACTCGCGAAGTGCTGGCAGGCAAAACCCCGCTGATCGAAGACAGACCGTCGCTCGGCTGGTGGTTGGATCAATTGGCCCAATCGCTGAAGGGCGAACAGCACTACCGGGAGGTCGTGAAGATCGCCCAGCGCGAGGGTGTCGTTGCCATGCGAAATGAACGCCGCGGGCACGGCTGGATGGCGGCCGATACCAACGCCTATGCAAGCGAGGCCGTGCGACTCGAGAAGATCGTTACCGAAATTGAGGGGGAGTTGGCGCCGTTCTTCGAGACGCACCGGCTGGTGATCCCGCGACAGAGCGAGCCGCATGACGACGTTTACGTGGTCAGTGGCGAGAATCTGACCGGCAGCCATCTGCTGCATCCGCCGTTCGAGATCAAGTTTGCGGCCGATCCACGGTCAGTGGGTCTGAAAAGGCTGAACGAAGTCTTCGTCAGCGATGCGCGGATGGAAGTCTTCCACCCGATATCCCCTCATATTCGCTCCGCCGTCTGCCCCACCTGCCATCATCCCCGCGTGCTCATCACCGATGGCGGGCATCGCTACATCGATGTTTTCATGGGCCATCGTGTGGAACTGGAAAGCCAGTGTTGAACCACTTGTCTCCTGCCGGTATCCGTGGACGCGCTGGATTTTCGCTCTCCCGCCGCAACCATCGGTCCCATCTCCGATAGCGCCGCGGCGCCAGTAGCTAAGACAGGAGTGGACGCCCGTCGCGTTGCAACGAGGCTCTGGCGCAAAGCAAAATAACGGGAGTCAGAGGAAAGTCTGAATCATTCTTCTTCTCCGACGCCGATTTCAAAGCTTGGATCAGTCGCTGCAGCGCTCATATCACGGAGTAGTTGGTCGCTATCGCCTTCAGAACCCCGATCTCCGATTACCGTGGCCCAGATTCTTGGACCCGAAACAGAATCGCTGCCACTTTCCTGCGTCCAAGTCGATCCACCCGAACTGATCTCCACAGATTGAGGTTTGATACGCAGGTCATAGTATCGATACCCGCCGCAGGTTTCACCGTCGTCACGCTTGGATATAGAGATAACGGCGCTGCCATCCGGCGGCTTGTCGGGGAGCTCTTCAATCCACTTGTCGATCACGGTGAGTTTGCTCCGCTCGTCTTCATCCAAGCTTCTTTCCCCGACGGCTAATATCAGTTCACTGATCCCGTCGAGCAGCCACGGGGCGTCAATCAGTCCGATGAACATGCCTTGCTCGATAAAAAGTTGGGCTGCTTTGGCTCCAGATAAGTCGTAAGATGTTATATGGCCCGCCCATACGTTGATCTTCTCGTCAGTTATTTTGTCTAGTCCTCTTTCCAGTCTGTGCATCCGTGTTTCGAGGATGCGACGCTCGGGTTTCGCTCCGAAGTTGTCTTTTTGACAGAGGTGTTCAGCCGCTGCTTCAAGGAGTAGTGCTCTGCGTTGCTTCCTACGTCGTCCGTCACGCGCTTCCGGATCGAGCGCGTCCTTCTCTTGCCAGCCGAGTTCGACAACCCGCTCATAGATTCTATCGACGGTCCGAGACGGAAACGGCTGTGGACTCATTGCAAAGAGCCTCAATTCATCAACTCCGAAGGCCAGAACATCGCGTTCGTCGTTAGGGAGTGACGCCACCAAGGCTCGAGCGATTGTGCGTATGTGGTCGTAATGAGCCAGCGGCAAGATGTCCTCTTCCCACTTCAGCTCTTCCCAAGCGTTGTTGCAGCGATTGGACCATCGGAGGCAGGGGAGATTCTTTAACTGACGGACGATCTCCCTCGCATAGCGCTCAAATTTCTCCGGGATGACCCACTGAAGCATCGGATCGCTCATAAACGCTGCCTTTGATATTCTAGATTCGTATGCAAATGGGTCGAAGTGGTCACTCCGGGACATCTTTCGCGCCAATTGCACCTTCGCCGTGGCAAACGAAGTAAGATGCCGTGTGACCCTTCGACTGGAATAGCACGATCGAGAAGATGTTGGCTACCTCCTTTTGGAGGATCGCCGGGCTCTATTGAAACTGTTCGTCACCCGCAGGAAGGGCGTGAACGGATCGTCCTCTCTTCCTCCGACGTCCATGTAGTTGAGCACATGGCTTCGGTGCAGGGGATCGATGAAGGCGTAGCTCAGCGTGAAGGGCGCCGATGCTCGCTTCGGTTCCCATTCCGCGGCGGTGATGCCGGGGAACGCCTTCCCACAAACTTCCATGGCGATGTCCACGGCCTCCTGGTTCGTGACGACGCGATAGGTGCGGCTGACCACGCCAAGGATCTTCCCGCTCCCTTCGTGGATGAGGGCCTTCTTGCCCGGAACCGTGATGTTCCGGATCGTCTGCCCGGTTTTGACGACCGCTTCGTTGGGCACCTCCGCCACGCCGAACAGCAGTTGATCGACCGCAATTTCTCGGCTCATGGTGTGCGGGATGGGTTGGGTGGGGCCCAGGAAGTCCGGGCGGGGTGGATTCGAAGGGACGAGGAGAACGTGAATTCCGACTGCCGCCACAGGACGCGCCGAGGGAATCCGCGTCCGTGGAGGAGGTCGGTGAGTTTTTCGAGGAGGATTTTCATGATGGTCAATGGTTGAAGTTCCTGCCCACGAAAACCTGGCTCCGGCGCCCCGCCCTCCTTCCACGGAACCTTCGTATCACTGCCCGGAACCAGGTTTTCGACCACGCGCCGAGTTCAACACGCTCACCTGGACAAATGCTGTCTGACCCATCAGTTTTCTTTTCCGCATTTGTCTTGAGGCGGTGAAACGATCCCGTTACGCGAAGAGACATGTCGCGACCGAGATCCCGAGTTCGCTCCCCCAAGATCCAGCAATTCTCCCGTCCGCCGCTGGTTCGGATGCTCCAATTGCATCAGCAACTCCAGGCGGGGAGTTTCCCGAATTGCCGGAAGCTCGCCGATGAGCTGGAGGTGTCCACGAAGACCATCCAACGTGACATCGACTTCATGCGCGATCAGCTCGGACTGCCGATTGAATACGATCAGCTCCATTTTGGTTTCATCTACACCGAGCCGGTGACGAGCTTTCCGAGCATCGAGGTCTCCGAGGGCGAGGTCGTGGCGCTCTTCGTGGCGCAAAAGGCGTTGGAACAATACCGCGGCACGTCCTTCGAGAAGCCGTTGCGGACCGCATTCGAGAAGATCACCGAAGGGTTGAAGGACCGGATCGGGTTTCAGTGGGGCGATGTGGATTCGGCGATTTCGTTTCGTGGGCTCGGCACCAGTGTGGCCGATCTCGAATTGTTCGAGACGGTGAGCCGGGCGGTGCTCGACTCCCACGAACTGGCCTTCGAATACAAGAAGCTCGGCGGCGCCCGGCATGAGGCCCGCCGGGTGCAGCCCTACCACCTCGGCTGCGTCGAAAATCAGTGGTATCTCTTCGGCTTCGATCTTGCCCGGCAGCAACTCCGAACCTTTGCTCTCCCCCGGATGCGCACGGTGAAGAACACAAGGATGCGGTTCCGGCGGCCGGCGGATTTTTCCATCTCCGAGCATCTGGGCGACAGCTTCGGTGTGTTCAAAGGGAAGGCTCGGCATCGGGTCCGGATTCACTTTGATGGGTTCGCCGCGCGGTTGGTCGGCGAGCGACAGTGGCACACCTCACAGAAAATGAAGCCCTTGGCCGAAGGCGAACTGGAGCTGAGCATGGAACTCGGGAGCCTGGAGGAGATCGAACGCTGGGTGCTGAGTTGGGGCGAGCACGCGACGGTGCTGGAGCCGGTCGAACTCAGAAAGATGATCCGCAAGGCAGCCGCGGCGATGCTGGCGCAGGAGTAGTGCGGCGGGGAATATCATCCACGATGGACAGCGACCCACCCTTTTCAAAAAGCCTACTGGTCGAGATCCGGCGGCAGTATCGCCTCGACTGGAACGGACTGCACGGCGCCTCGCATTGGGCCAGAGTGCTCGAAAAAGGACTGCACCTCTGCGAGGCCACTCCCGGTCTCCGGCGAGATGTGGTCGTGCTTTTTGCCCTCTTGCATGACGCTTGCCGGTATGATGACGGCCACGATGGCGAGCACGGCGTGCGGGCGGCGGAGTTTGCCCGGCAGCTCCATGGTCGCTACATTCACCTCGATCCGGAAGGGCTAGATCTGCTGGTGGAAGCCTGCCGGACCCACACGGGAGGACGCATCCCGGCGCATCCCACAGTGATGGCCTGCTGGGACAGCGACCGGTTGGATCTACCGCGCATTTGGGGGGTTCGGGTGCGACCGGAATGGCTTGGGACGGCAGCGGCGCGCGACCCCGCCACGGTCATGTGGGCGACGCAACGGGCCAAAGAGAAAGCGTTCCCGTGGTCCGAGGCGTTCGCGGAGCCAGATCTCGCGCAGTTCCCGGCGGAGAATGATCCATCCTACTCAACCAGCACGCCTACCGCGGGGAGCCTATAAGCCCGCCATGCGAACCGCCGTTCCCGAAAACCCCCTGAAGATAATCGATGACCTCGACACTCACGGAAGCGTGCCGCTGATTGCCTCCGGAGGGCTCGGCCGGCCCTGTTCAGCCAAATAGCGATTTTAGAGATCTCCGCTGCGTTCGAGGGCTTCCATGACCCGGAGAGCCGCAGAGGCGTCGTTGGCCGCATACCATGCCGGGTGGCGTGCGTCCCCGCGAATTAACTAACGGTCTTTGAAGATCTTGAGCAGGCCGCTCTTTTTCGGAGCCGGGCTCGCCTTGGGAGCCGAGGGGCCTAGGGCCACCGGTTTGCGGCGTGTGGTCACGGTCGGGCTGGGGGCACTTTTCTTGTCCTCGAGGACGAACTTATCAATTACGGCATCCGGCTCGCTGGCCATGCGTTGACCTTTCGCAGCGGCTTCGTCCGCGATCTGCAGTTTCGCGTCGGCAGCCTTCATGGCGGTCCGCGCTGCCTTTTCCTGTGAGGCCGTGCTCAAGGCGGCCGCGGTGAGCGATTTTCTCAGTTGCATCAGTTCAGAACGGCTCTGCCCGGGAGCGTCGGCGTCCGGCAGCGGCTTTCCTTCCGAGAGCAGCTTGGATTCTTCCGCCTGGACGCTGCTCGCGACTTTGATCTCCTCGATGCGTTTCGTCAGAGCCACGAGGGATTTGTTCTGCGCTTCGCTCAAAGCCTGCAGTCCTTCCCCGCGGCGCCGTTCCGCGTCGATGTTTTGCGTTACCACGTTCAGGGTGTGCTGAAGGCGCTTTCGCTGGTTCAGCAACTGTTCCAAGTTCTGGCCACTTTCAGTCATCAGTGAAGCGGTGGAATCAATTGTCTGCTGGAGGCCATCCGCCTCCGTCTTGATCCTCGTGAGATCTTCGTTCAGCCGGTCGGTCTCGGTCTTACGGGCATTGATCTGGCGATCAAGCTCCTGTTGTTTGACCTTCTCCAGCAGGGCCTGGGACTTTTTGGGAGTAGCCTCCTCTTCCGGTGCGGCGCTCGCGGACAGCCGGGTGAAGACACTGAGGAGCAAGACTGCGGCTGCCAGGTAAGGGGTTCTCGATCGTTTCATCTCGGAACGCTGTCAAAGATTGCGTGGGTCTGGCAAAGAGTTTCAGGCGGAACCGCCACATTGTGCTCACCGCTTATCCGCGCATCTCTTTTCCAATACGACCACCGGCTTCGTGAGTGTGAGCCTAACCAACGGCGACATTCCCCGTTCTGGTTCTCGCCCAATCAGCCGGAACCGCCGCCGACCGTCGTCGCGGGCACGGTTTAGCCTGAACTGAGCGCCCCGGCCGGATCGGTCATATCCTTCCAGCCAGCCGGCTGCGCCTACCAGCGCCTCCGACCACGCATCAGCGCCTCGCCCAGGTCGCGGATGAATCTCCACTTCCTTCGGATCGGCATCGTGCCGTGGCGGGCCGGTAATCGCCCTCCATGCCGGAGATAGAGCATGAAGGTTTCAGCAAAATCTTCAGCCGGTGCGGTCGCGGCGTAGCTGGTGACGTGGTGATCGGGATCGTGCTCCCACTCAAAATCCCAGGAGTGCGCTGCGCCGAAGGCGTCACCGAATTTTTCGGAACGGATGAGCCCGCGGTGGGTGTCAGCGATCGCGTGCGCATACTCGTGGCGCAGGACATCGCGCAGCGAGGTGTAGCCACCGCTGAAGAGGTGGGAGAGGCGGGACCACGAAATCCGCGGGACATGAATTTCACCGCTGCCGCCATACCAGTGCCAGCCATAGGCGACGCCGAGGGCAACGAGATAGACGTCCACGCCGTGAACGAGGTCGTCTTAGAAGCCGAGGCGGTCGAGTTCGCGACCGACATCGCCAGTGGCCGCGCTCAAGTGGGGAAGAGTGACAAAGTGCATCGGGGAATCGTTGTTGTGACCGGTGGCTGGCGAAAACAAGCTCGTTCGATCCGTTCCATGAAAGAATACCGAGGTGCCGGGATCCTGTTTGGAGTGAACGAACCAAGCACGGGACTTCAATGTCTGGTCGGTCGCCGGTGTCGGCTGACTCAGCAAAAAAATCGGGCTCAGGAGCGGGTAGCCCTGCAGATGTCCCACCCTTTCGCCTTAGGGTGGAGACCATGCATGCGCACCCACCTTCGATTGCGGTCCGGCCCGCTCTTTTGGCTCCGCGAAAATCGCTCATTTACAGTAACACTGTCGTAGTGCATGGATGTCTCATGCCAGAGACCTTTTCCCTCGAAGCCCTTTCCGATCGCATCAATGCCTGGTGCGAAGAGCACGGCATCGCCCCCGCCAGCGGGCAGGCCGGCGAGGTCGTCTCGGAACGCAACATCCGCTACTATCGGACGCTCGGCCTGGTCGATGCCCCGGACGGCGGCGGCTACGGAGAAAAACATCTCCTTCAGCTCACCGCCGTCCGGATTTTGCAGGCCCAGGGGCTGCCCTTGCGGCGGATTCGGGAACTGCTTTTCGGACGTTCGTTGCCGGAGTTGCGTGAGATCCGTCGGCGGGGACTCGCGGAAGGGCAGACGGCTACCGCGGCGCTCCGGGTAACCATGCCCGTGCAGGACGAACTCTGGCGCGCCATCCCGCTTGATGAAGATTTTCTGCTCGTCTCACGACGCGGCACGCCGATCACGCCCGCCCAGCGTGAAGCAGTGTTGCTCGCGCTGCGGACGGGCTCCTCAGACCGCAAAATCCAAAAGACCCACCACTGATGAAAAGAACCCGGATGACCAATCAGCCCGCCCAGCAATCCAACTTCGGCCTCCTTGCCTGGCTGGAGAACACCCGCGTCGCGCTCCCGCTCAAGGGCGTGGAATGTCGCTTCGAAGTCACCGGCGCGATGGCCTGTGTCGAGTTGGACCAGATCTATCACCAGAACACGGACCGGGCGCTGGATTGCACCTACACGTTTCCGCTTCCGGCCGGCGCGGCGGTCTATCGCTGCGAGTTGCAGGTCAACGGGCGGGTGATCCGGGCGAAGGTGGAAGCGAAGGAAGAGGCACGCCGGATCTTCCGGGAACAGAAGGCCGCGGGGCGGCGGGCGGCACTGGTGGAAACCGAGCGCGAAAACCTCTTCACCCTTTCGCTCGGCAATGTGCAACCCGAGGACGAGTCAAGAGTGGGAAGACGGCTTCCGAATGGACCGGAATCCTGACAAGGAGATAGCGATTTGGGAGAAAATCGCGCCGCGTATTTACATTTCACGGATGAAAATGCGCTGCCGCTCGATGCACAAAAGGACTATCTCAACATCATCCTGCGCGAACAACGGGTGCGACGCGGCATTGGAGACTATGGATTTAAGGAAGCTTACGAAGGCACGTGCTCGATCTGTCGTAAGCTACGTTCGGTCGCTTTGCGCTTGAGTCTCGGCTCCGTGTCGGGAGCGCAGAAGCCAACGGGCGCTGATACCTAAGAAAAAGACTGGCCGTCGCCGACGGATCCTTTCTGTCGCCGACCCGACGCCCCGCCCCGAACCAACCCGCCCGAAGGCGGATGAAGTTTAGCAACGGAGCGTCGGGGCCAACGGCGTGTAGGACTTCGATGCGAGGCGGCAGCTTGATGAGGTCGCCTTTCAGAGCCTTCGTGGAGGTGCGTGGCGCGGCCCCTTGCATTGACCACAGCGACGGCACACGCCATCCTTCCGCCATGTCTCGCGAAACGCCCCACGCGCACGCTGCGCCACATGCGTTCGCCTTCCTCAACCCGCGTCTCCGCGATGGCGTGACCGTCTACAGCCGGCGCTCGATGCTGAAAGCGAGCCTCGCTGGGTTCGCCGGGCTGACTCTGCCGGGACTGTTGCAGCTGCGCGCGGAGACGCACGTGCGGAACAAATCCGTGATCCTGCTGTGGATGACTGGCGGGCCTTCGCACATCGATACGTGGGACGTGAAGCCCGCGATGCCACGCGAGATTCGCGGACCGTTCAAGGACATCCCGACCAAGCTACCGGGCGTTCACATCTGCGAGTATCTTCCGAAGCAAGCGGCGATGCTCGATCAGTTCACGCTCATCCGTTCGGTCGATTGCCGGCAGAGCAATCACGAGCCGAACATGGTCATGCAGACCGCCAACCGAGCCGCCGAGCCGCGCACGAATCCCAACGGCCATTTATATCCCGCAATCGGCTCGCTCATCGCCAAACACCATGGCGCGACCAACCCCGACATGCCGCCTTACATCGTGCTGAACATGAAGAGCCGCTCTCACGTCGCGTGGGGCGGCTACCTCGGGCAGCAATACGATCCGTTCGATGGACGCAGCGCCGCGCAGGCCTTTGCGCTTCCTTCCGGTCTCACCATGGACCGCCTGCGTTCCCGGCAGTCCCTTGCGCAGCAGATGGACACGCTGCGGCGCGACGTGGATGCGACCGGTGCCGTCGAGGCGATGGACCGCTTCTCGCAGCAGGCCTTTGACATCGTCGCCGGCGGCCGTGCGCAAGAGGCCTTCGACCTCACGCGCGAGCCCGCAAAGATCATTGAGCGCTACGGCAGGCACGACTGGAGCCGGCAGGCGCTGCTCGCACGGCGACTCGTCGAACGCGGCACGAGTTTTGTGACTATCGATCTCAGCAACCACTCCGCCTCGGGCACGTGGGATCACCACGGCGATAACATCCCGCCCTATGGCGGTATCTGGAATGGCCTGCGCCCCCTACTGCCTGTCTTCGACCACGTCATCACCACGCTGGTCAGCGATCTTAGAGAGCGCGGCCTGCTCGACGACACCCTGGTCATCGCGATGGGCGAATTCGGACGTAGCCCGACGCTGGGCACGCAAGGCAGTACCGACGGCCGCAATCACTGGCCCTACGTCATGTCAATGTGCTTGGCTGGAGGCGCCTTTCGCCACGGGCAAGTCATCGGCGCCAGCTCTCGGGATGGTGGCGAAATCGCGGAGCGCCCCGTCACGCCGAGCGACCTCGCGGCGACGATTTATCACCACATGGGCGTTCCGCTCGACGGGACCTACACCGATCATCAGGGCCGCCCGGTTTTTCTCGTCGAGAATGGCAGCCCACTCGTGGAGTTGATCTGAGTGGACGCTTGATCCGATATGCGTCCCAACACACGGGAGAAGTGTGGATCCTAGTATAGTTTGCGAAGTTGAGTGGGCAAAAAAACACCGGCGCCATCCCGACGCACCACCCTGGCGAAGCCCCGTTGTCCTGTATCGAGCAGTCTATGCGCTTGGCTGATAGCTAAAAAAGGAATCCGCGGTGAGCGGATTCCTTTTTCCAGCCGGCCCGACACTCCGCACCGAACCCACCCGCCCGCAGGCGGATGAAGTTCAGCAGCAGAGCGTCGGGGCCGGCGGGGATGTTCAAACCGCGATCCTCCGCGTGCTTCGTTCGGCTGGCGGCGTGGTCGCGGGACGGGCGCGTCCCTTGGCCCAGGTGCGCAGGGCGGTCATGGATTCACCCATGAGTTTGGAGAGCGGGACAAAATCCACCAGCACCGCGCCGATGGTCAGGTCCGTGGGTTCCTCCTCCTGTTCGAAGGCGCGGTAGAGCGCTTCGATGAACACCTGCTCGATCTCCGAGCCGGTGAACGACTCGGTCGCCCGGGCCAATTGCCGCAGGTCGAAGCTCGTCGCGTCGCGATGGAACTTTCCGATCTGGATCTGCCAAATCGCCTCGCGTTCCTCCCTCGTCGGGAGGTCCACGAAGAACAGCTCATCCCAGCGCCCCTTGCGGAGCAGCTCGGGCGGGAGCTGGCTGACGTCATTGGCGGTGGCGACGATGAACACCGGGGAGCGCTTTTCCTGCATCCAGGAGATGAACGAACCGAACACCCGCGAGGAGGTGCCGCCATCGGTGGAACCCGAGCTGCGGCTGCCGGCGAACCCTTTCTCCAGCTCGTCGATCCAGAGCACGCACGGGGCGATGGCTTCGGCAGTCTGAATCACAGCCCGGAGATTGGATTCCGACTGGCCGACGAGCCCGGCGAAGATGCGTCCGGCATCCAGACGCAGCAGTGGGACCCCGAACACGCTTGCGGTAGCTTTCGCGGTGAGCGATTTGCCGCAGCCGGGGATGCCGAGCATCAGCACGCCCTTCGGCATGGGCAGGCCGTATTCCTTCGCTCGCGGTGTGAACGCCTCGCGACGCTTGAGCAGCCACTCCTTGAGCAGGTCGAGGCCGCCGATCGAAGCGAGCGATTCGCGGGTTTCGATGAGTTCGAGCAGGCCGTTCTTTTTCACCGCCTGCGCTTTCTCGCGGGCAATCACGCCGGCGTTGAGTTCGCCGCATTCCACCACCGAGAGCGCGAAGGCATCCTCGGCTTCGGTCGTGGTGAGCCCGCGGGCGGCATCGATGAGCGCAGCGGTGGACTCGGGCGACGGGCGTTTCTTGCTGGTCGATTTGAGGATGCCGTTGAGCACCTCACCCAAGGCTTCCGCGCCGGGCAACGTGAAGTCCACGACGATGAACTCGCGCTCCAGTTCCGGTGGGAGCTGGAGCCGGCAGCCGAGCACGGCGAGCGTGTGGCCCTTGGTCTTTCCGGCCCGGAGCTGGTCCTTGAGCTGCCGGAGCAGCATCGGATTCGGGTCGTCGAAGAACAGGTGGTAATCGCGCAGGAGCACGATGCTGTCCTCGGGCAGTTCGGCGAGAACGCCGAGCACCTCCATGGGGTCCTGGGCGCCTCGGGAAGTGCCGTCGGCGGTGTCGATCAGGCCGGCGGTGGCCGACCAGGCGTAGAGCCGGTGTTTGAGCGTCGTGGCGATGGCCTTCAGCTCGGCTTCGACACGCTGTTCCTCGTGCGAGACGAGGTAGAGTCCGGCGTAACCAGCCCGGATGTAGTGGGTGAGTTTTTCACGCATGGGGATTGTCTCCTTTCATTGGTTGAAGTGCCGATGCTCCCAGGCGAGGCAGACCTCGCGGGAGGGATGGGTGTGGAGGAGGGCGCCACCGGCGTCGCGCACCTCCCATTGCTGACTGGCTCCGTTGAACTCGATCGTTGTGGCCCGCCGCATGGTCAGCCGGCCGATGGCCGCGAGTTCGATGGCCTCGGTGTAGAGGCAGTGACCCTCGCCGGTTTCGGTGAAGGTCAGGACGTGCGGCGTCATGATCCGAGTCGCTGGGATTGAGCGGTCCTGCCGCGCTGATGGTATTCGGGCTTCTTCTGCTTCGGCCCGACGACACCGAGCGCCTCTTCCAGGAAGTGCGTGGCCTTTTCGCAATCGGCGCCCTTGAACCCCACGGCGTCGATGAGGATGTCACCCTGGGGTGACACCGTGACTTCGATGGTGCGTTTCATCACACACCTCCGATCACGAGTTTGACCGAGCCGTCCCGCTGCGCCTTGCGCTGGACCATGTGCCCGCGTTTGCGGGCTTCGATCGTGGTTTTGTGGATCCCGTAGAGCTGAAGCAGGCGGCCGAATTTGGCGCCCACTTCCCTGGCGACGTGACCGTCCCACCAGTCGGTGGTCAGGCCGTAGGAGCCGTCCGGAGTTTTGTTGAGCGCGACGTCGTAGGGGCCTTTGAGCCGGATGACATAATCGCCTTTGAGCTGGTTGCCGGCGTAGCCGCGGGCGGTGGTTTTTTCGAGCAGGGTGACCCCGAGTTCGCCGAGCGCGGCGCGCAGGGCATCGAGGTCGCGGACCTGCGTCTGGATGGTCGTGAAGTGACTCATTCTTTTGTCCTTTCATGGTTCAGGTTTGGATTTTCCGTCGGCCGAGCTGACCGAACGGCGTGATGGCCCGCTGGGTGGACATCGTGGTGCGCATGGCCGCTGGCGCCGCACTGGAGTCGTGCTGGCTTTCGCAGTCCCGGTCGGCGGTGCCCATCAGGACGGAGCGGGTGTGTTTGCAACTGCGGGAGCCATCCGCGGCCACGCGCCGGCACCAGCCGGGACAGTCGCAACTGGTCGATCCGTCGGCGTAGAGCAGCGTCTGGTAACGTCCGCCCCCGGAGGAGGAGGCGAACGTCCAGCACTTCGCAATGGCTGGCCCACTCATGCAGCGAGATGGAAGCGGCGCCGCCCGAGCTGACCGAATTGCTGTACCAGTTCACGGGCATCGGCCTGGGCCAGCTCACGCGCTTTTCCAGCCAGCGCACTCAGCCCGTCGCGCAATGAGCGCTGGGCTGTTCGACTGTCCCGATATTCCGCCGCCGTCCGGGTGAGCAGTTCGCCGCGGACCTTGTCCAACTGCGCCGCCATCTCGACATCATTGGCGAAGTTCATTTGCTTGAACTGGTCGATGAAGCGGGTCAGCCGGTTGAGCGTCTTTTGGTGAACGCCGTCGGTTTTCCCGTCGCTGATGCTTTGGAGCATTTCCTCGCAGAGCGTGGCGGTCTGCTCGCGCAGGGAGGCCACGCATTCGGCGACGAAGCTTTCCACGTCGCCGCGGATCTTGGTGCCGGCTTCTTGGGCCGCGTGCTGGCGGGCCTGAACGATCTGCTGCTGTTCCGCGAGCGTGATCAGATCGGCAGTGAGCTGTTCGG
>JANOAZ010000043.1:0-22815 GCA_031411395.1 Chthoniobacteraceae bacterium | reverse complement strand
GGCTTGAGCGCGCGCGAGTAGATGTGGAGGTCGTCGATGCGGCCGTTGAAGGTGACGCCGCCGCGCATTCCGATGCGGAAGGGCGCGCCGGTCTTGATCGTGCCGGTGAGTTTGTTCTTCTCCGCTTTCGTGGGCACCTCGCGCCCATTGGCGAAGACCTTCACGCCCGCGGCTTTGCCCGAGCCGTCGTAGGTGAAACCGACGTGGTGGAATTTGTCCGCAGCCAGCGCGTCGCGGGCGCGGACGAGGATGATCTCGTTGGGCCATTGATGAATGAGATGCACGACGGGCTTGCCGCCTTCGATCTGCAAGTCCCAGCCGCGATAGCCCGGGCCGGCTTCCATCTTGCCGAATGGCGCGCCGCCTTCGCCCTTGAAGCGCAGCCACGCGCTCGCGCTGAAGGCTTGATCGCGCTCAAAGCCGAAGCGCTCGCCGGCATCGACGTGCCCCTTGCCCTCGGTGCGGAAGGATTTGCGGATCGTGCCCTCGATGAAGGTGCCGTCGCCATTGAGCGCGGCGACCACCGGCTCGCCCGTGTCGGTGCGTCCATTCGGAGTTTCGTCGAGGGGGAAGGCGGTGGAAGGCCCCGGCGGCACGGGCGTGGGTGCCTCGCCGGCGAATTGCTTTTCCCACTCCGCCTGATCGGCATCGAGCTTCGCGGTGAGTTCGCCGACCTTCTTTTCCAGCGAGGCGACGCTGGCGGTTTTCGTGTCGAGTTCCGCCTGCTGCTCGGGCGAGAGGACGAGAAGATACGGTGCGGGATTGTGGTCGCGCACACCGTCCTTCCCCTTCTCCGGCACGTTGTGAAAGAAGGAATACATCTGGTAAAACTCGCGCTGGGTGAGCGGGTCGTATTTGTGGTCGTGGCACTGCGCGCAGCCCACGGTGAGGCCGAGCCAGGTGACGCCCATCGTGCTCACGCGATCGACGATGTAGAGGTTCAGGTATTCGTCGTCGATGATCCCGCCCTCGTCGCTGGTCATCACGTTGCGCATGAAGCCGGTGGCGATCTTCTGGTCGAGGGTCGAGTTCGGCAGCAGGTCGCCGGCGAGTTGTTCGATGGTGAATTGATCGAACGGTTTGTTGGCGTTGAACGCCTTGATCACCCAGTCGCGCCACAGCCACATCTCGCGCAGCGAGTCGTTGTGATAGCCGGCGGTGTCGCCGTAGCGCGCGAGGTCGAGCCACGGGATCGCGAGGCGTTCGCCGAAATGCGGCGAGGCGAGGAGGCGATCGACGACCGCGGAGATTGCGGATTGCGGATTGCGGATTGCGGATCGGGTGAAGTCATCGACCTCCGCGACGCTCGGCGGGAGGCCGGTGAGATCGAGAGACAGCCTCCGGATCAAGCGGGCAGGCTCCTCCGATGGCGATGGCTTCACATTTTCCGCGTCGAGCTTCGCCAAAACAAACGCGTCGATTGGATTGCGCGACCAGTCGTCGTAACCGGCGCGCGCGTTCCAATCCGCAATCCGCCGAGGAGGCGGAGGGGAATCGGGGGGGAAGGAAGATGGGCGAGCCAATCCGCGATCCGCAATCGGCGACACCGGCTGAAACGCCCAGTGCCCCGTCCACGGCGCGCCTTCCTTGATCCAGCGCGTGAGCAGCGCCACCTGCTCGGGCTTCAGCTTCCGGTGCTCTTTTGGCGGCGGCATTTGCTCGTCCTTGTCGGTGGAGACGATGCGCCGCAGCAGGTCGCTCTTTTCCACATTGCCGGGGACGATTGGCGTCTCGCCCGACTCGGCTTTCGCAAAGGCGGATTCCTTTTGATCCAGCCGCAGCCCGGCCTTGCGTTTGTTGGAATCCGGCCCGTGGCAGGTGAAGCAGTTCTCGGAAAGGATCGGCCGGATCTCGCGGGCGAAATCAACGCCGGCCCGCGCGGCGGGAAGGCAGGCGACGATGAGGATGAGGGCGGAAATCTTCATGAGACGGGGCAATCCGTTGATTGCCGCGACCGGCTCAAACTTAGAGGGAAGTTGGCGGCGACACTAACGGCTCGCGCGCACCGAGAGGATCAGGCGGGAGTCGCGGATGCTCAACGCGCCGGCGAACCCTTCGGCCAAAGGCTGCAACTGGAAGTCGGCGATTTGCGCACTCAGCACCGAGCTCGCGCCAGACCAATCGAGCAGCGTCCAGCTCTGCCCGGCGGCCAGCCCGCCGGCATTGTTGACGGCAATTCGCGTCCCGCCGGCTTTTGCGTTCCCGAGGAATGAGGTGGTGATGTGGACGACGCCACACGCACTGGCGTCGCAATCGAAGTTCAGGTCGTTGCCATCGGCGAGATTGAGGCTGGCGACGGACAGGCGCTTCACGCCGACGATGAGAGCGCCGCCCGCGGCGTTGGTCAGCGCGCCGAAGTCCATGGCCTCCGCGTTCACGCTGGAAAGGTCGAGCGTGCCGCCGGTGTGATTTGCAATCGCGGTGGCCGCGAAACTTCGCGCCGATCCCTCGATGTTCAGGATGCCCTGATTGGCGATCGCGGCAGCGGCGCTGGTGGAGTCATCTTCGAAGATCAGGATGCCCGTGTTGGTGATCGCGGATTCGCCGGCGGAGCTTTGGTTGGCGAAATGCATTTCTCCGCGACTGACGAGCGTGGCGCGGCCGGCGGTCGAGGTGCCGGTGAAATTGACGAGTCCGTCCGAGCGAAGTGAGACGCGACCGCCATGCACGCCGGCGCCGGCGCTCGCGGCGTTGCTGAAAGTCAGGATGGTCTGCTCGAAATTGAACGCCTGCTCGCTGGCCGAGTCGTTCGAGATGCCCTCGCCCGCGAACCCGATATTGCCCGAACAGGAGAAGAGGAACGGCCCGGCGGTGGAGGTGAATCTCAGCGCGCCGACGATGACACTGGCGGTGACTTTCACCGTGCCGCCGCTGCTCCCGATGAAGGTGGCAGCCCGATGATCCGTCCATTTCACCAGCGGCCCGCCCGGTGCCGAATCGCGCCAGACGGCGGACTCGTCGCGATCCCACGTCCCACCGCCGGCCGTCGCCGCATCCTCACCCGCCCCGGCCCAGTAGTAACTGATCGCCTCCTCCGCTGAGAACGCGGTGGCCTTGAGAATCCATGCGATCGCGATAAGGCTGGCGCACATCGGGAACTTCGGCGCACCGGGCGTCCATGTGCCGGGATGCCCGCCGAATTCAATCACACGCTCGATGCCGTGATCTTGCTCGCGCGCGGATTTCATGAGCGCATCTGAACGGCTGCGCGCGGACCTGACAAGTCATTGACCAACCGCGCGACACGAGGCTGGTTCGCCCACCGATTCATCGGCGACCAGACGCGCGTACGCCACGGCCTCGTCGCCGCGCGGGTGGATCTTCCCGACGATCTCAGTGGTGAATTCCGGACCGAGCAGCGGGAGCACCGCTTCGCCGATGAGCAGGTGATGCTCGCCTTTCGTCTTCTCCTGCAAGCGCCAGGCGACGTTCACCGCGTCGCCGATCACGGTGAATTCCATCCGCTGCGGCGAGCCGATATTGCCGACCACGACCGGCCCGGAATTGATCCCGATCCCGACGCGAAATTGGGGCCGGCCCTCGCGCGCCCAGCGCTGGTTGAGCTTTTCGAGTTCCTCGAACATCGCGCGCCCGCAGGCTACGGCGTTGCGCGCGTCGGTGGCGGGGCCGGCGCGGCCGGCGTTGCCCCAGACGGCCATCACGGCGTCACCGATGAATTTGTCGAGCGTGCCGTCGAAGCGGAAGACGCACTCGACCATCGCGGAGAAGTATTCATTGAGCTGGGCGACGAGTTCCTTGGAGTTCATCTCGTGGGACTTCTGGGTGAAGCCGCGGATGTCGGAGAAGAGGATGGTCACGTCGCGCATCTCGCCGCCCAGAGCGCGGTGAAATTGCTCGGGATTGTCCACCAATTCCTCGACGACATTGCGCGAGACGTAGCGCTCGAGGGTGCCCCGGAGTTGCGCCTTTTCGCGCCGCTCGAGGAGGATGTCGAAGGCGAGGCCGCTGAGGCCGGCAAAGTTGAAGGCGAGGAGCGGACCGACGCTGGGAACGAGCAAGCTGGCATAGTCATGGAGCGCGAGCGCCAGGGCACCCCAGGCCGCCGTGCCCGCGGCCTGCGCGAGCAGGCGGAGGTGGGGGCGGCGGATCGTCCGGCGCATCAGCACCGCGACGCCGGCGAGGGCGAGGACGAGCGCGGCCTCGCCGAGGGGCGGAGTCTCGCGGAGGAAGGCACCACCGAGCGCGGCGTTGATCGCGTTGAGATGAATCTCGGGGCCGGGCATCATGCCCATGGGGGTGAGGTGCTCGTCCTGCTGCCAGTTCCCTGCGGCGCCGATGATCACGATCTTGTCGCGGAAGAAAGCTCCGTCGGCGTAGTTTCCCTTCCAGTAAGCGGGGACAAAAATCTCGTGAATCGAGCGCGGGGCAAAGGTGCCGGGAGTGCCGGCAAAGCGCATGCGCTGCCCCTGGCGCCCGGCGGGGACGACGGCGCCGAGGCCGGCTCCGTGCAGGGCGCGGGCGGCGAGCGCGAACTCCTCATCGCGCTGCCACACTCCGTGGGAAATCGCCCAGCGGTAGTGCGCGTGGCGGATGATGCCGTCGAGGTCGGGCCAGAAATTGTCGAAGCCGATCCGCGGATCGCGCCGCGGAGTCTGGGGGATGAGCGTGGCGGCGGGCACGCTGAACACGGCGGCGTCGCCCTCCGCTTCGTCGCTGATATTACCGGCCACGACGACGCGCTCGCTGTGGCGGTCGAGGCTGTCGCGGAAATGGGCGTCGTTCGGCGAGGCCTTGGGGAAGGTGAAGTCGAAAACCACCACCCGGGCGCCGGCCTGCACGAGGCGGTCGAGGACCAGCGCGTGCACGTCGCGCGACCACGGCCACTCATGGACCATGAGATGGAGGGCGCGGCGGCTCGGTTCGTCGGCGGCGCGCAGATCGAAGAGTTGTGCGAGATCGGTGCCCGCTTCGAGGCTCGCCGAGGCGGTGTCGCGGGCGAGGAAGACGAGGCGCGGATCGACGGGCGCTGTCCGCCCGAGGCGCATCAGCGCATCCTGTGTGGCGAGCTCGCCGCGGATGAGCCACGGGACGCCGCTCCATTGCCCCCAAGCGAGGAGCAGGGTGCAGAAAGCGATGAAGAGGAAATGGGGGGCAGTGCCCGAGCGCGGCATGAGCCGATCGAGAGAGCCGGAAACGTGCCCCTCGGCGGGCAACCCGGAGGCAGGGGCACACCGCCTGCTTTCTCAGCGCTGCAATGGTCCGGCATATTCTCATCTGCGCGGTGGCATCGGTGACGATGCCGGCGTTCCTGCTTGCGCAGACGCCGCTGCTGCCGCAGGTCGAGCAAGCGCGACAGTTCCGTCCGCTCCCGGAGACAGTCGATCTCCAGGGCCAGCGGAATGCGCCGCAGGCGTCGCCACTCGGCGGACTCGGCACCGGGGACGATGCGTTTGGGACGCAGGTTTTTTTGAAGCGGCAGGAGAAGGCGAAACCCTTCAGCGCCTTTGCGGAAATCGGCGCGTTCGTCACAAACAATGTGGCGCTGGCGCGGCGGGACGAGCAGCAGGACACCTTCCTGGTCGGGACGACGGGCGCGGCGTTCACGCAGCGTTTTGGCTACCACCTCCGCCTCGACGCGAGCGCGCGGGCGTCGGCGTATCGTTACGACAAATTTCCCGAACTCGATTTCCAGAGCATCGACCTTTCCGCAGGCGTGGCCTGGACGCCACCGCAACTCCGCGGCGCGGAAGTGCTGCTGCGCTACACCCACACGAACCTGACGACCGCGAAGGACACGACGGAGTTTTACAGCAATCACGCGATCCTCCTCGGGGTGCAGAAGGTGGTGCCGTTTGGCCGCGCGCAGGCCGTCTATCTCGGTGCGAGCGCGCAGTGGAGCTTTGCCGACCCGGAGCCGGCGGGGCGCGATGAATATGTGGCCTATGCGGGGTACCGGGCGCAGCTCACCCGGCATGTGGATGCCGATCTGTTTTACCGCTACGGGCGTTACGTTTATCGCGAAGGGAAGGGTAGGCAGGATCACAACCAGACCGTCTCGCTCGCCCTCCGCTACACGCCGACGCCGTGGCTGACGCTTTCGGCCACGGGGTTCCTCGGCGCGAATCGGTCGAATCGTCCGGCGTTCGATTACGACGTGGGAAATGTGGGCGTGGGCTTGCAGGTGGCGCTGCGGTTTTGAGGCGGAACCGCGGACGAGCAGGAATAATTTGGGGGCCGGGTGCGCTGTCTGCTTTCTCGACGGGATTGACCGCCGCCGCATGAACGCCACGCTTCCCATCACCGCCGCGCTTTTCGCGATGCTGTGCACCCGCCTCGACGCGAGTCCGCTCGCGGAGGCGAAGGTGAGTCGCGTGGTGAACGAAGTGACGGTCGCGGCTCCGCAAGCGAAGCCGCGCCGCGCGGCGGAGCAGCAGGTGGTGGGAGCGGAGAACGCCGTCCGCGTAGGCCCGCGCTCACGGGCGGAGCTGCTCTTCCCCGATCACACGCTCGCGCGGCTCGGGGCCGAAACGGACCTCGGCTTTCGGCGCGGCACGCGGGAGCTGGCGCTCGCACAAGGCACGCTGCTGCTCGAAGTGCCGGGCTTCCGCGGCGGGGCGCGGGTCCGCACTGGTTCGCTCACCGCGGTGTGCGGCGCGGCCACGATCCTCGTCGAGCATCTGCCTTCCCAAAGCCTGAAGATCGTGGTGCTCGCCGGCAACGTGCGGGTTTGCGTCGCAGGTTTCCTCGGCGACAGCATCGTCCTTTCGCCGGGAAAAATGCTGATCACCACGCCGGAGGTGAAGCGCCTTCCCGATCCGGTGGATGTGGACTTGAGCACGCTGGTGAAGACGTCCGCGCTGATCGAGGCGGCGAAGTTTTCCGCCGGAGCCGCGCCGCTCGCCAGCCTGCCGCGGATCGAGCGGGAGATCGCGCGACAGGCGGGGTCTTTCAAGTCGGCGCGCCTGATCCCGACCAATCTCGCGATCGTGGGCAGCGGCACGAGTGTGGTCATTCCCGGGCAGCCGGCGGCGGGGGGAAACAGCGTGGTCGTGGACAGCGAAAATGACGCAGCGATTCCCAAATCTGCGGGAATCGCCGCCCATCGGAGCCCGGCAGGAACGCATGACGACGGGAATCCCCTGCCGCAACCATAATTACCACAATTCGGCATCCGAGGTGCTGAATCAAACATCGGCCGCTTCCGGCCGATTATGAAACTCACCGCACTTCCTGCCCTGGCACTCCTCACCGCGCTGGCTTCCCATGCGTTCGCCGGACCTCTCAAAGAGGCGAAGATCAATCAGATCGTCAACGACGTGAAGCTCGTCGAGCCGCGGCAGGGCGCGCGGCCGGCGGCGCTTCAGGAACTGATCAAGGATGACCTCGGCGTGGCCACCGGCGTCCAGTCCCGCGCGGAGCTGATCTTCCAGGACAACACCCTCACCCGGCTCGGCGCGGAGACTTTCTTCAGCTTCCAGCCTGGCACACGGGACCTGAATTTGGAGCGCGGTTCGATGCTGCTCCAGGTGCCGAAAAATCTCGGCGGCGCCCGCATCCGCGCCGCATCCGTCACCGCCTCGATCACCGGCACCACCGTCCTGGTGGAACACCTCGCCGGCACCCGCATCAAGCTCACCGTGCTCGAAGGCAGCATGGAAGTCGTCGCCAATGCCCATCCCGCCGACAAGCTCTCCCTGCGCGCCGGCAAGCAGGTCATCGTGGCCCCGGATGCGAAGGGTCTTCCAACCCCTACGGACGTGAATCTGCGCACGCTGATGCGCGATTCCGTGCTGACCAATCCGGTGCTCTTCAAGGGCAAATCGAAGATCAACCTCGCAGCTCTCCCGAGCATGGATTTGATCGAGAAGGAAATCGCGCTCCAGGAAGCACCGGGTGCTGGCGCCGCCCAGGTCGCGGCCAACGCGCAGCCCGATGAAGGGGGAACGAGCCCGACCGCGGCCATCACCTCGAACTCGCTCTTCGACGAAAGACCCGTCGGCGTCAGCCCGGCCAAGACGGAGACCCCGCTCCCGACCACCACCTTCACCACGACCCCGACCGATCCAACCGCCACGGCTTCGACCTCTGATTCTAGTGGATCGAGCACGACGAGGGATTCTTTGACCAGCGGATTGACCGGCACCAGCTCCGGTCTACCCGCAGACACGAGCAGCCCGATCGGCACTGGCACAGTCCCCGACGTTCGCACGCTCCCTGACCCGGGGACTACGGGCGTTACGGGCACTGGCACCGGCACTGGCACCGGCACTGGCACCGGCACTGGCACCGGCACTGGCACTGGCACGGGCACGGGCCTGCCGCTGGCTCCGGTCGATCCGCTGACGACGGCGGGATTCCTCCAGCCCGACTGGTCGGCGACCACGATGACGACAACCTTCACCCCGGTGAACACCCCGCCGGTCACCGTCGCTCTCGCCAACACGCTGCTCTTTGGCGGCCCCGGTACTGCGGCGACTTTCGACCTGACGGGCGCGCTGCCGCAACTCACTCTGGGCACGCAGAACATCTCCGGGGCGGTTTACGCCGGCGCCGCGGTGGACGGGTCGGCGTCGATGTTCGCCTTCGGCTCCCAGACGGACTTCGAAGCCAAGGTGAAGGTCGATTCGCGCTTCGGGATCGGCAGCGAGTCCGCATTTCCGGCCGGCGGCGTCGCGACCTTCCGGTTCGTCGATGACCTGACCTTCGGCGCCAGTCCAGCCTTCATCACTAGCCCTGGCGGCACTCGCGATCTCGCGCTAATCGTCGGCTCGAATGTGCGCACCGCCCTCACTGGCGGGACGCTCGACTTGAGCGCGCTGCACTCGCTCACGCTTGCCACGGGGAGTGGTGGGATCACCTTCGGCCCGAACTTCCCGGTCTCCGCGACCGCCGGCTCGGGCTTCAAGTTTCTCCATCTTTACTCAAGCGGTGCCCTGGTGGGAAACGTCACCCTGAACAACCCCGTGAATCTCCCCGGTGCCGGACTGTTCATCGATGCGCAGGAGAAGATCACGCTCACGCCCTTCTCCAACGTGAATGTCGATCACGCGGCCTTCCACGCCGGAACGAACATCGTCATCCAGAGCCCGGTGACGGCGGACACGTTGCAGTTCAACGCGCAGGGGGAGATGACCATGTCCAGTGTCACCTCGGCCCAGCGGGTCTCGATCACCGCCGGCAGCTTCACGATGACCAGCGGCTCGCTGACCGCAGGCAGCCTCGACATCACCACCACGGGCGACATCGCGCCGGGCGTGGCCAGCGTAATCAAGGCCGGCGCGCTCTCCCTGAAAGCCGGCGGCACGCTGACCCTGAACACGGTCAATCCGCTGACCACGCGGCTCGATCTCAGCGGCACCACGCAGTTTCACGCGGAAGGAAATACGATCGTCCTCGCCAGCGATGTCCTCCTTCCCGCCGCGGCCACCGGCACGCTCAAGGCCATGGCCGGCAATCTCAATGCACCCGCGTTCAGCCTCGGCGGCTTCGATTCGGTCGAGGTCGCCGGGAGCGTCAAGATCTTCAACCTCGACACGCGAAGCCTCAAGACGGGCGGAAACGTGACGGTGAATGGGGACGTCCACGTCACCACGAACGACGTCGGTGGCTGGCTCTACACCACCGGCACGATCAGCCCGCGCGTCGGCGCAGCGGCCACCACGCTGCATGTCCTGAAGGCCGATTCCGTCCAGGCGGTCGGCGGCCTCAACTTCAAGGGCGCGGCCGGCAGCCTCACCGCGCCGCCCACCGCCGGCGGCTTGATGAACATGGAAGTGGGAGAAGCCCTCTTCAACACTTCGGCCACCACGGGAATCAACGGTGCGAAATTTGACGGCGGAGATGCGCTGCTGGCGAGTTCCCACGAAGGCGGCGACGGTGGCGTGCTGAATGTCGGCACCGCTCTGAAACCGGTCACGGGCAAGATCGATGTCCTCCGCCCGATCAGCGCGAGCACCGGCGCGAACGGGACCGGCGTCGCGACGGCCGGCACCGGCGGGACGGTCAACCTGATCGCCACCGGGCCGATCACCATCGGTTCGACCGTGAAGGTTTCCGACAGCGCCGCGGGACGGGCGAGCAAGCAGGGAGGCAATATCCGCGTGGAGAGCCGTCGCACGACTTCGACCGCGATCTCGGTGACGAGCAGCGGGCAGCTTCTCTCCATGCTCGCCGCCGCCGCGCCCGGGCCTGGTGGCAAAGTCGAATTTGTCTCCGCCGGCGGCGAAATCCTCGTCAATGGCGGGAAAGTGCAGGCGGACAAAGGCACCGTGGACATCCGCAACCACGGGCCCACCGGCCGCATCGAAATGACCAACGCCACGCTCAGCGGCGACGTGGTGAAAGTGGGCGCGCTCGGCGCCGACGGCCAGCTCATCATCGGCGGCGGCACGATCAATGCCGACACTTCGCTCAAGCTCTACGGCGGGACCAGCAACGGTTCGGTGCGCTTCAAGGACAACGTCACCCTCGGCGGCGAGAGCACCAAGATCATCGCCGGCAAGACGGTGACGATCGACAACGCGAAGACCGTGAGCATCGGCGGGAGCACCGCCGCGCAGGTTTACACCTACAACGCGAATTACACCGGCTCGGGCGGCAACGGCTCAACGAGCGGCCAGTTCGGCGGCAAGGGCGCCACCACCCAGGGCTTCGGCAACCGCCCGGCGTTCTAAGACTAAAGAAATTCAGAAAACCACCGATACCCACCTATGATCGCCGAGCTCGACATTCATCCCGACGCCGCCCAACTCCAGGGCAACCGGCTCTTCACCGGGCTCTCCGCCGACGTCATCACCGATATCGGCTGCGATGTGGAGTTGATGCGCTTCGCGAAGGATGAGGTGATCTTCAAGGAAGGCGAGCCGGGGGACTGCCTCTACCTCGTGGTCGATGGATCGGTGCGCATCTCCAAGACGGGCCGCGGCGGCCAGCAGGAGACGCTCGGCTTCATCCAGCCGGGAAATTTCTTCGGCGAGATGGCGTTGATCGACGGCCAGCCGCGTTCGGCGCAAGCGACGGCCGCAGAGGGAACGCTCCTCGGTCGGATGAACTCCTGCTCCTTCGAGCGCATCCTCGAGAACGCCCCGCGCGACTTGCACATGAACTTCCTGCGCTCGGTGGTCGAGCGGCTGCGCGGGCTGAATTCGCACTTCATCACCGAGCTGATGCGCACCGAGCGGCTGAGCACCGTGGGAACCATGGCAAACTCGATCATTCACGACCTGAAAAATCCGATCCACGCCATCCAGACCTGCGTCGAGTTGATCACCCAGCGGCACGATGATCCGGTGACCAAGCAACTCGTGGATATCATGAATCAGTCGGTCGAAAACATGAAGGACATGGTCCAGGAGCTTCTCGATTTCGCGCGCGGCCAGAGCAGCCTCCAGTTTGAGCGGCGCCCGGCCGCGGATGTGATGCAGGAGCTCGATTCGCAGCTCGTGCGGATGATCCCGAAGAATGTCCACCTCGTCCGCGACGTTCATTTCTGCGACGACGTGCGCGTGGACGTGGGCCGCTTCATCCGCGTGCTGCTGAATCTCGTGAAAAACTCGGTGGAGGCGATGCCCCAGGGCGGCGTCCTCCGCCTCGAGCTGCTCCAGGTCGGGAATGAAGCGCTCTTCCGCGTCGCGGACACCGGCGGCGGCATCCCGGCGGATCTTCTGCCGAAGATTTTCGAGCCGTTCGTGACCTACGGAAAATCCAAGGGCACAGGGCTCGGCATGGCGATCGTGAAGAGCGTGGTCGATGCCCACGCCGGGGCGATCGAGGTCCGCAGCAAGGTCGGCGTGGGCACCACGGTCGAGATCACGCTTCCGACGCTGGAGTTGGAAGGCGTTTAGCGCCGGAGTTCAGCGCAATCTCTCCCTGAATTGCGGGACGCGTGTTAGACATCGGCCTTCCGATGCTCTGGCTGCAACTCTCCTCCATCGGCCTCGCGATCCTCGGCCCCGTCGCGCTGTGGGCGGCCCATCGGCGCCGGCCGCATCCGCATGTTGAGCGCGCGTTCGCTCGCGGCATCGCCCTTCTCCTGATCGCGATCTTCATCGCGGGCCTGGTGCAAAAACATCTCGATGGCGAGTTCGACGCCGCGCACGCGCTGCCGATGCAACTCTGCGACTGGACGCTGCTCGCCGTGGTCGCGGCGCTGATCTGGCGTTCGCAGACGTGCTTCGAGCTCGGGTATTTCTGGGGACTGTGCGGCACGGTGCAGGCGCTCTTCACGCCCGCGATCGCCAGCGACCTCGAGATGCTGCGCAAGGTCGTCTTCTTCCTCGATCACGCCGCAATCGTCGCAGGGGTGCTTTTCCTCCTGCTCGTACCGGGGATGCGCCCGCGCTCGATGTGGCGCGTCCTGCTTTACTCGGAGATCTACCTCGCCACCGCGCTCGCGGCGAACGCACTGACGGGCGCGAACTACGGCTTCCTCGCGCACCCGCCCGCCCAAGCCTCGATGCTCGATCTCTTTTCTCAAAAGCCATGGCTCTACGTGGTGGAGATCAATCTTACCGGACTGTTCTTCTTCGCCCTGGCCTACGCGCCGTGGTGGGTCGCGGCGCGCAGGAGAATACACAAGGACTGAAGGCGACTCCCCGGAATCCGCGCGCCGGGCGGCGACACGTTGAGCGGCGGTGGCAGAGCCCAACGAAGACTTGAGGCAGCTTCCGCTGCGGACGCCGATTTCCAGCACGCGAGGCGGGTGCGCTAACCGCCCCTCCAACTGGCTCGTTCTGTTCAGGGGAATGTCCGTTGAAGGTTTGTCACCATGCCAATCGGCCCCTAGCACTATTATTGCTGTTATAGTGGATATGAAAAGAGCCCGTGCAAGCCTCGCCGCCTTTACGCTCGTCGAAGTCACCGTTGGGGCCGGCGTGGCTTTGGTGGGTCTACTCGCCGTCACCTCGCTGAATTCCGCAAATCTCCGCTATGTAAAATCCGCCCGCCAATCGAACGCCGCCACCCTGTGTCTCCAGGAGAGGGCAGAACAGTTGCGGTTGGCTGACTGGCGGAAGATCACCAGCCCGAGTTACCTCCAGAATACGCTCTACGCCACCGCCCCAAAGTCAGCCGCGCCGCTTGAACAACTCGGGGAAAAAATCACGGTGAGCCCGTTCCCGGATGAGACGGTCGCCCAGAAACTAGTCGTCGAGCGGACGGCCGCCGGCGTGCGTCGCACCCTCGTGAGCGGCGAAGGTCTCGCCACGCAACGGATGGCCAAGTTGGAGCTCCAAACCACCTGGATCGGAGCGGACCGGCGGATGCGAACTCGTGCAACGACGACCCTCATGACCAACGGCGGGATCAGCCGTATGAACCTGCCTTCATTCGGCGGGACCGGCGGCAATCCCACTTCCACGCCGGCTCCGAGTGCCACGCCGTCGCCCACCGCGACTCCGTCTCCCACCGCGACGCCTTCGCCCACCGCGACTCCGACTCCGACGCCGTCACCTGGAAACGGTAACGGCCGCGGCACCGTCGGCGGAAAACCTGGAAAGAACTGAGATGAACACGGCTTCTGTAAAGCGCAGTCGGTGGATCGCGGGGTGGACTCTGAGCGAACTCATGGTGGCCGTCACCATTTCGAGTCTGCTCTGCGGCGGACTGATCACCGGCTCCATTCTCCTGCAAAAGAGTTTCGTAGCGAGCCGCTACCACATGCTGGCCCAGGCGCAGCAGATGCGCCTGACGGATTATATGAACCTCGACCTCCGGCGAGCCCTGACCGTTTCGACCGTGGGCGGGCTCACCATGACCATCCCAGATTACTACGACAGCACTGGGAATCCCCGCGATCCCGTGATGGACAACGGGAGCGTCAAGTACGGTCCTGCGAAGAAAACGATCACCTACTATCAGAACGGGGCGACCATTTATCGGACGGAAGGCGCGACCACGACGGCGCTGGCGTCGGATGTGTCGGATTTCAAATTGGCCTACCTCGACCTGGGTCAAAGCATTCAGGTCTCGGTCACGTTCGTCCCGAAGTTCCAGTTCTCGACCAAGAACCAGGAAAGCGCCCGAAACGGAACAGCCATCTTCAGCACCATTCTCCTTCGCAACAAACGCCAAACCGTCACCGCGTCATGACTCGCCACCCCACCCATTCAGGCTCCACCCTCGTCATTTCACTCGTCTTCCTCGCCATCCTTTTCGCCGCGGGTGGAGTCACCTTCAACCTCCTCCAAAATCGTTACCGGCAGGTGCATCAAACCGCGACCTGGCAGGAGGCGTTGCTCGCTTCCGAGGGAGGAATCGATCTCGCGGTAAATGAGATGCGCAAGGAACTCTACGACCCGGACCATGCGTGGAGCACCTGGTCCGATACGGCCGCTCCGGGCGACGTCACGGCTGGCGGGACCGCTGCGCTCTATTACACCTCGAACGTTCTGCTCAGGAGCGGTGAAGGCGGGCAGCGCTCCTACTCGAAAGTCTCGGTGGATGCGCCTGCGTCTCTGCTGAACGCAACGACCGGTGAGCAGTGGTACCGGGTGCGCTCGCTCGGGGTCGCGAGCCTGCCGGGGGGAGCGGTGGCCGCCGGTGACAAGCTGGACCTTCGGCTGCGCAAGTTCGACCTCGCTTACGATCACCGCAGGCCTGGGGTGAAAGTGCAGCCTCAGGCCACCCGGCTCGTCGAGGCGATCGTGAAGCCGGTGGGAACCTTCCGGCTCGCGCTCTTTGGGGTAAAAAAGATCGACATGAACAACCACAACATCGTCGTCGATAGCTACGATTCTCGTGACGCCGCCAAATCAACCAACGGCAACTACGACGTGGCGAAGCGCCAGGAGAAAGGAAACATCGCCACCAATGGAACCCTGATCGACGCCGGAAGCGCCCATGTTTACGGCGATGCCTCCACCAATGGAGGCACGGTGCTGAATGCCACCAACGTCACCGGGGAGATTCGCGACGATTTCTACCAGGATCTGTTCGCCGTCTCCCGGCCAAACGTTTCCGCCAATCCCGGAACGCCCTCTTCGATCAACGGCACTGAGACGATCGACGCCACCCCGGGCGATCCTATCCAGGTCGTCGTTTCGCAAATCAAACTCGCAGGGTCGGCGACCCTCCGCATCCGCGGCGCATTCGACGGCAGCGCGACCTACGCGCAGATCATCGTCGATGGCGACATCTCGATGGCGGGCAACGCCCAGATCGTTCTCGATCCCGGGGTGCATCTGCGCATCTTTGTCAAAGGAGATGCCAATATCGCCGGGAATGGCGTCTCCAATCCGAATTCGCCCCTGAACCTCCAACTCTACGGACTCGATCGCCCGATCAATCCCGATGGTTCTCCGGTCAGCCCGGGCAGTATGAAAATCGCCGGGAACGGAGGATTTCGCGGGACGGTCTATGCGCCGACCTACGAAGTCACCATGGTCGGAGGCGGCACCACGGACTCGATCTTCGGCTCCTTCGTCGGCTGGTCCGTAGGAATGACCGGCATCCAATCAGTCCACTACGACGAGGCGCTCGCCGATGGTGGACTCATCTCGGATTACAAGGTGGTGAGCTGGTTCGAAGACACGCGCTAGTCTCCGTCGCGCGCCCGCGACTTAGCCGACGAGCGCCTCCCACTCCTCGACCCGGAATCCCACCACGCCGTCCGACTTCCCGAGCGCAAAAGGCCGCTTCACCAGATTCCCATGCTGCGCGAGGAGCGCCAGCGCCGCATCCTCAGTGAGCCTCGGGAGCGTTTCCTTCAGGTTCATCGCCTTGTGGTCGCCGCCGCTGGTATTGAACAGCCGCCGCACGTCACCACCGACATGGCTGAGCATCCGGCGCAGTTCGGCCACCGTCGGCGGCTGCTCGCGGATGGCGATCACCTCATGGGGGACCTTTCGCTCCGCGAGAAATTTCAGGGCCTTCCGGCAGGTGTCGCAGCCCCGGTAGGCGTAAACGCGGAGGCTCACGGCGCGAGGCCGAGGTTTTTCGCGATCTGCACCGTGGAGTGCGCCTTGTTCAGCGTATAAAAGTGCAGCCCCTGCACGCCGAACCGCAGCAATGCCTCACACTGCTGCGTGGCGTATTCGATCCCGAACTCGGTCACCGCCGCATCGTCGTCACCGAGTTCGTCGAGCCGCGCCAGGAACTTCTCCGGCAGCGCAGCGCCGCAGAGCGCGGTGAATTTCCGGGTCTGATGACTCGAAAGCACCGGCAATAGCGCGGGAATAATCGGCACGTTCGCCCCGAGCTTTTTCGTCAGGTGATCGTGGAACTGGTAGAAGTCTTCGTTGTCGAAAAAAAGCTGCGTGAGCACGAAGTCCGCGCCCGCGGCGATTTTTTCCCGCAGGTAACCCCAATCCACCTGCTTGCCTGCCTTGCACGCGATGTGCCCTTCCGGAAAACCCGCCGTGCCGATGCTGAAGCCGCCAAACTCACGCACGAATGCCACGAGTTCCCGCGAGAACTCAAAGCCGCCCTCGGTCTTCGCGAACTCCTTGCCATCCGGCGGATCGCCCCGCAGCGCGAGGATGTTTTTCACCCCGAGGGTCCGCGCCTCCTCCAGCACCCCGCGCAATTCCTCGCTCGTCGCGTTCACGCACGTCAGGTGCATCATCGTCGCCAACCCGAACTCGCGCTGGATGCGATCCACGATCCCGAGCGTCTTGTCCCGCGTGCTCCCGCCGGCGCCGTAGGTCACCGAGCAGTAGTCCGGCTTCACCGTGAGCAAGGCCGGAATCGTCTTCTCGAAAAAAGTCTGCGCGCCCTGCTCGGTCTTCGTCGGAAAGAACTCGATGGAAAGCACGGGGCGGCCTTCGAGACGGGCGGCGGCGTAAATGTCGCGGATCAGCTTCATGCGCGCGCATAGTGCAGGCTGCGCGCCACGGCGCAACTCCCCGCTTGTGTCATGCCGCGCATGGACAAGCTGCCGCTTGCGGTGTCTCATTCCCCGCACCCGATGCGACTTCCCCTCTTCCTCATCCTCGCCACACTCACCTTCGCGGCGCCACTTCCCGCCGAAGAGCCACCACGCTACGAGATGCGCGCCGATCACGACCCGAATGGGATCGGCAAGTTTTACATGGGTCGCGAGATCGCGCACGTCATGGGGCACCAGGCCGCGGACTGGCTGGAACGCCCGGAGCGCGAGGAGGAGGAAAAGACCGATCTGCTCATCGAGGCGCTGAAGTTTCGCGAAGGCGAAATCGTCGCCGACATCGGCTGCGGGTCAGGCTACATATCGCGGAAGATCGCGAAGAGGGTCGGCGAAAGCGGTGTGGTCTATGGCGTCGATATTCAGCAGGAAATGCTCGATCTGCTCGCACGGCGGATGGCGATGTTTCGGATCGATAATGTGAAGCCGGTGATGGGCACGACGACCGATCCGAAACTGCCGCCTGCCTCGTGCGACACGATGATCATGGTCGATGTCTATCATGAGTTCGATGAACCCTACGAAATGATCCGGAGCATGGTCGCAGCGCTCAAGCCCGGCGGGCGGATCGTCTTCGTCGAATACCGCGGGGAGGATCCGAACGTGCCCATCAAGCTCGTGCACAAGATGACCGAGGCGCAGGTGAGGAAGGAAATGAGCGCGCATCCGCTCGAATTCGTGGAGACCATCGGCATCCTGCCGCGCCAGCACATCATCATCTTCCGCAAGACGGCCGGGAAGACCGCCGACTGCTGCCTGACGCCGACCAGCCGCGCCGCATTGCTCGTCCGCAAACCGGCGGAATGAGCGGTCATTTCACCTGGCGCAAACTGAGCGCCGCGAAGTGGGAGGACGTGTGGTGGGACCGCCTCAGCGAAGTGCAGGACCGGCTCGCCATCACCGCGCTCGCAGGGGCGAAGACGATTCGGCTCGAAGCGTTTCAGCTCACGGATACGCAGGCCAAAAAGCTGCGACGGACTTTCGGAGGCCAGATCGCGGTGCAGAAGAAATTGAAAGTCCTGCCCGCGCCGGCCCCGCGCGCGCCGATCCGCGTCCGGGGAAAACTCGTGGTGGTGGCGACGGACCGCGAGCGGGAGCTGGCGGCGAAAACCCTCGGACGCGCAAAGCTGCTCTTCATTCCCGCCGGCATGGCGTTCGGCACCGGCGACCACGCGACGACTTCGACCTGCCTGCGCTTCCTCGCCGATGTCGCCGACGAACTGACTGGCAAACCGTGGGAAATGCTCGACCTCGGCACCGGGACCGGGATCCTCGCGCTCGCGGCACGGCTGCTCGGCGCACGACGCGTCGAGGCCAGCGACTTCGATCCCGACTCGGTGCGCACCACGAAGGAGAATGCGCGCCTCAACGGCATCGCAGGAGTCGTGGTGAAAAAGTCCGACGTCCGGCAATGGACGCCGCCGCGCACCTGGCCCGTCGTTGTCGCAAATCTCTTCAGCGGGCTGCTGATTGAAGCCGCGCCCACCATCGCCGCAGCGCTCACTCCGGACGGACGCCTGATTTTCTCCGGCATCCTGCGCGACCAGGAACCGTCCGTCCTGACAGCACTGCGTGCCGCCGACCTGCGCATCGACCGAGTCGTCCGTCGCGGCAAGTGGGTCAGCGGCCTCGCGAGTAGGCGAGTGCGTCCCGCCTCGCAACGCGTCCGCCACACGACCCACTGAAAGAATTGGAAGAAAGCGCGCCGCGGAAACTGGCGCGTCGGTCCGGGACCGGCGCGTTGCGAGGCCGGAGGCGCTCGCCTACTTCAGCCCCTCGTAAGCCGCGAGGACGTCCTTCGAATGCGTCTCCGTGCTCGCCTTGAGCATGTTCCAGACGACCTTGCCGTCCTTGACCAGGAACGACTGCCGCTTCGCGATGCCCATCGTCGTCGGCACGCCAAAGGCCTCGGCAACCTTGCTGTCGCTATCCGCGATGATCGTGAACGGCAGCTTGTATTTCTCCTGAAATTTCTTCTGCGCGTCCGGCTTGTCGCCGCTCACCGCGAGCACCTGGATCCCCTTGGCCTGCAAGCCCGACCAGTCGTCGCGGAGGCTGCACGCCTGCTTGGTGCAGCCCGGCGTGTCGGACTTCGGGTAGAAATAAACGAGCGTCGGCCCCTTGGCATACACGTCCTTGAAGTTGACCGTCTTGCCGTCCTGATCGACGGCGCTGACCTGCGGGGCAGCGGCTCCGACCGCGAGCGGTTCGGCATCGGCGATGAGCCCGAAAGTGAGAAGTGAGGCGAGGGACATGAGGGTGATTTTGAGTTTCATAGCTGGGGTATTCGATTCGGTCTGAGGATGGTGAATGGATGTGCCAAGGCAAACGATTAACCCCCGAGCCGGGTCGCGCTTAGCCGCGCAGGGGCAGCCATCCGAGCACGCGCTGGATCTGCCGGTCCCAATACCCCCACTCGTGCGTTCCCGCGCTCTCCTCATAGGTGTGGGCGAGTCCGAGGGCGTCGAGGTGTTTCTTAAAGGCACGGCTGTCGGCGAGCAGGTAATCCTCGGTCCCGCACGAGAGATGAATCTTCGGTCGCGGCGCGCTCGATTTTGCCAGCCGTTCGGCGAGCGCGAAGAGATCGGCGTTTCCACCCTCGACCGGCGTGACCCCGAAGATGCCCGCCCACTCACGGCGATCGAGCGAAAGCTCCGTCTTTCCGATTTCGCGCTCGCGCCGCACTACGTCGATCGCGCCGGAAAGACTCGCCACGGCCGCGAATTTCTCCGGACACGCGAGTCCCAGCCGCAACGCTCCGTAGCCGCCCATCGATAATCCCGCCGCGAACCTGTCTTCGCGCGCCCCCGAGATTGGGAACCAACCCTCGCACAACGCGGGCAATTCCTGGCTCAGGAACTCCCAGTATTTAGGTCCGCTCGCCATGTCCTGATAAAAGCTGCGCCCCACACCGGGCATCACGACGGCGAGAGATCTCTCCGCCGCGTATCGCTCGATCGCGGTGCGCCGCATCCACGTCGTGTGATCGTCGCTCAAGCCGTGGAGAAGATAGAGCGTCGGATATTTCTCCCGCACCCCGCCGCCCGCCATGCCGATCTGCCGCGTGGAGCTTTGCGGCAGCAGGACGTGCAAGGAGATGCTCAGCCCGAGCACGTCGGAGAAGCAGTGGACATCGAGGAAAGCCATCGGCGGGGAATTTCCGCCCCTCAATCTTCCTTCACCCGCGTGTAACCAAAGAACCCACGCTTCTTGATCGTCTCCGACACAGCGGCGGGCACCATCTGCTCCCATGTGGGATCGCCGGCTGCGATGCGCTTGAGCACGTCGCGGGAGAAAATGCTCAGGTACTCGGGTTTGAAATTGTCGAGGTGCACGAAGCTGCCGCGCTCGGAGAGATAGCCGTAGAGCTTGCGCAGTTCCGGCGCGACTTCGAGCGTGCCGACTGTCCTCAGCTCCTCCGACTCATGCTTGCGCACCGGATAGACGTAGAGCTTGAGTTCGTTTTTGAAGAGGCGCCCGAACGACTCCAGAATGCCGCCGGGCAGCGCGGTGTAATATTTCTCGTCGAACAGCTCCATGAGGCTGGGCACGCCCATGACGATGCCGATGCGCTCCTTCGTCCGCCACGCGATGTACGCGGCGAGCCGGTAATATTCGAAGTAGTCGGAAATGAGCACGGTCATGCCGCAGGCCGAGAGCAGGTCGGCGCGGGCAAGAAAATCGCGGCGATCCACATCCTTCCCTCCGGCGAGCAGATTGCGCATGGTGATCTCCATGAGCGGCAGGATCGGTTTGCCCTCCACCGCGGGGTCGGCTTTGAACTTCTCGAGCGCGCACTCGATCATGTCGATGTTCACATGCGTGGTCGGGCGGAAGCTCCCGCGTTCGACGAGCACCGCGTGTTTGTAGAGCACCTCGGTGGGCTGGAGCACCTCGCGATTTGCGCCAAACATCGCCGCGCCGCTCAGGCCGAGCTGCACGAGCTTCAGCGCCATCAGCCGGTTGTCCACGTAGCGGAACTCGATGCCGGTGAACTCGATCATGTCGATCTCGATGCGGCCGGTGGTCAGTTTATCGAGCAGCGATTCCACGAGCTGGTCCGGCTCGTGATGGTGAAAGAACGCGCCGTAGCAAAGATTCACCCCGACGATCCCGAGCGCTTCCTGCTGGAGCGAAGCCTCCGCGTCGAGCATGCGCACATGGATCACGATCTGGCTGGGCTCGTCGCGCGGGTGGCTCTGGAACTTGATCCCCATCCACCCGTGGCATTCGTTGCCTCCCTTGAAGCTGCGCGCGACCACCGTGTCGGCGAAGGCGAAGAACGCGGTGTTGTCGCCCCGCGCATCGCCGAGCCGCTCGACATTGAGCTCGTACTCGTGCTCTATCATGGCCTGCAGGCGATTACGCGAGACGTAGCGTTCGGACACTCCGTAGATCGCGTCGCTCACCTTCATGTCGTACGCCGAGATGGATTTCGCGATGGTGCCCGCGGCGCCACCGACGCGGAAAAACCAGCGCACCACTTCCTGTCCCGCCCCGATTTCGGCAAACGTGCCGTACCAACGCGGATCGAGATTGATCTTCAGCGTCTTGTTGTGGGTATCGATCGATTGTTGTTCAGCCATGGCGAAGGGGGGAAGCTACGAGCAATTTCGCCCGGTGACGAGCGTCCAAGGCACTGAGCAGAAGATGAGCCGCGCATCAGGCGCCAAGCGGCACCTCGTGATATTGCAGCGCCCACTCGCGCATGAAACGCACGCGCTCCGGGCGGATGCGATAGATGATCAGTTCGGGATTTTCCGGCGAACCGAGGTATCGCCTGAGCAGCGCGTTCGCATCCCAGATCTCCTGCAATTTCGCACGATCCTCGAGCACCTCGGCGACGCCGGTGATGCGGACCTGATCGTGCGCCTCGTCCAGATAGCACAGTTCGACCCGCGGATTCGCCGCGATCTCGCGCGTCTTCCCGTAGCTGCGCAAATTCGCCACGTAGATCGTGAAGCCCTCGACGAGCACCGGCGAAACCGGACGCACCCGGGGCTGTCCGCCATCGACCGTGGCGAGCTGCGGAAATTTCGCCCGTGCGATCACGGCGCGGGCGAGGGCGGGCAATTCGGCGGGTTCGAAACTCTTTGGAACGGGAGCAGGCATGACCGGTATTTCAGCGAGGCGATCGCGACCCGGCGATGCAAAACGCCGCCTCCGCTTTGCCATTGCCACCCCAGCGCCCGTGCCTCAATTACCCGCGATGCGCCTGCTTTGGCTTTCGCTCCTCATCGCGGTGCTCCTCGCTCTCCCTTTCCTGTTTTTTGGGGAAATCTTCGACGCGTGGTTCGCGGGTGATGCGGCCATCGTGCGGCTGCGCGGCTGCGGCGCGTGGGCCTGGGCGGCAATCGTCGGCCTGCTCGCGGCGGACCTCGTGATGCCCTTGCCTGGCACCGCGCTGATGTCCGCCGGCGGTTTCATCTACGGCGCGCTTCTCGGCGGCTTGCTCGCCGCGGGCGGCTCCTTCCTCTCGGGCCTGCTGGCCTACGGCTTGTGCCGCGCCTTCGGCCACGGCCTCGCCGAGCGCATCGCCGGCCGCGCGGAACTCGCCCGCGGCGAAGCGCTCTTCCGCGCACGCGGCGCCTGGCTGGTCGCGCTTTCCCGTGCGCTGCCGCTGCTCCCGGAGGTCGTCGCCTGCCTCGCCGGCCTCACCCGGATGCCGATCCGCACCTTCGCCATCTCGCTCGCCTGCGGCTGCCTCCCGGTCGGTTTCATCTTCGCCGCGATCGGCGCCGCGGGAAAGAACCGGCCCGGCCTCGCGCTCGCCCTGAGCATCGCCGTGCCCGCCGTTCTTTATGCGCTGGTCCAGCCGTGGCTGCGCCGGCATCCGCCACGCGACCGATGAGATGTGGTTGAAAAAAATCCGAACTGTCATTCCGACCGGAGCGGAGCGAAGCGGAGGAATCTCTCGCATCCGTGGGCGGAGGCGGTGCGGAGCGACCGCGCGGGCGCTCAGCACCACCGCTGCC
>JANOAZ010000042.1:0-5983 GCA_031411395.1 Chthoniobacteraceae bacterium | reverse complement strand
GATCCGCGAGGGCCGCGCGCGGATTGTGATCGGCGCCCGCTCCGCGATCTTCGCGCCGTGCACGAATCTCGGGCTGATCGTGGTGGATGAAGAGCACGACAATTCCTACAAGCAGGAGGAGACGCCGCGCTACCACGGGCGCGATCTCGCAGTGCTGCGCGCGAGCCTGGAGAAATGCGCGGTGTTGCTCGGGAGCGCGACGCCATCGCTGGAGAGCTTTCACAATGCGCAGCTCGGCAAATACGAGCTGCTGAAAATGACCACGCGCATCGACGACAAAAAGATGCCCTACATCCGCGTCATCGATCTGCGCATGGAATCGCAAAAGCACGGCGCGATCCTTTCCGAGCGGCTGATCACCGCGATCAATGCGCGGCTCACGAAACGCGAGCAGACGATCCTCTTCCTCAATCGCCGCGGCTTCTCGACCTCGCTCGTCTGCAATGCCTGCGGCCACGTCTGCACCTGCCCGAACTGCTCGGTGGGTCTCACCTTCCACCGCGCGGCCAACCGCATCGTGTGCCACATCTGCGGCTACCAGGCCGTGGCGCCGGCCAAGTGCCCGGAGTGCGCGGCGCCGGGGATCAAGTATTCCGGGACCGGCACGGAGAAGGTCGAGGACGCGGTCGCGAAGCTGTTTCCCAAGGCGGTGGTCAAACGCATGGACGCGGATGCGATGCAGAAGCGCGATGCCTACCGCGAGACGCTGGGCGCCTTCCGCACCGGGAAAATCGACATCCTCGTGGGCACCCAGATGATCGCGAAGGGCCTGCACTTTCCAAACGTCACGCTGGTCGGAATCGTCAACGCGGACCTCGGCCTGCACATGCCCGATTTCCGCGCGGGCGAGCGCACCTTCCAACTGCTCACCCAGGTCGCCGGCCGCTGCGGGCGCGGCGATGTGGAAGGCGAGGTCTTCGTGCAGAGCTTCACGCCGTTTCATCCCGCGATCCAATTCGCGCGGCACCACGACTTCGATGGCTTCTGGGACGCGGAGATCCAGCACCGGCGCGATTACGATCAGCCGCCGTTCACCCACCTCGTGCTCATCGTCATCCGCTCCACGCACCAGCAGCGCGCGAGTTTTTCCGCGGAGACGCTGCATCGCCGGCTGAAGGATGCGCTGCCCGCCGGCACGAATCTCAGCGAGCCCGCACCCGCGCCGCTCGAGAAGTCACACGGCAGCTATCGCTATCACCTCATGCTCCGCGCGCGCGCGGTCCAGCGGCTGAGCCGGCATCTGCACGCGGTGCTGGAGAAGCTCACGTTTCCCGAGGACGTCTTCGTGACCGTGGACGTGGACGCGTATCATCTGCTGTGAAGCGAGCGGTGGACGCCGAGTAGGCGCGTGCCTCTGGCCGCGCAACACGGCGGCCCAGGATAGATCGCCAAATCACCGTCGCATCGCGTTCTCTTCGCCTCGGCAAGGGTGCCGTGCCGCCCAACCGTTGCGCGGCGGGACGCGCTCGCCTACGCCGCCGCCGAGCGCGAGGGCAGCAGGACCTCGAACTCCGTGTTCCCCGGGACGCTGTGCGAGCGGAGGATGCCGCCGAGATGCTGCACAAAAGTCAGCGCCACGGTGAGGCCGAGGCCGGCGTTGCTCTTGCGTTTCTTCGTGGTGAAGAAGGGCTGGAAAATTCGCTCAGCCGCCGTCTCCGGCACGCCGGGGCCGTCATCTTTCACGGTGAGTGCGACCCATGGGAGCGACGTGCGGCTGCCTCCGGGCGCAGGCACGGTGCGGATCGCGATTCTCACGGTCCCCCCTTTCGCAGACGTTGCTTCGAGCGCATTGCGCACCAGTTCGAAGATGATCGTCTTCACCCGCGCGGCGTCGGCCCAGACCGGCGGCACCTCGTCGGGCAGGTCGTATTCGAGTTCGGTGCGCGGGCCGCAGTAGCTCATCAGCGACGGCTTCATCGTGCACAGGAAATCGGCGAGCTCCACCTCGCGCCAGACGAGCGTGGAGGGGCGGGCCAGCGAGTGGGTGCGATCCATCAGCTCGGATGCCGCGGAGGCGCCTTCCTTGATTTTGGCGAGACCGTTCATGGTCTGCGGATCGAGCTTTTGATTATCGAGCAGCAGGCCGATGTAGCCGTGGAAAAGGGTCAGGATGTTGTTCATCCTGTGCGCAATGCCGCGCACGAGCTGGTCCTGAAATTCCGATTGTTGGATCTGCATTTGAGCAGTTCTGAGATAGCACGTGGTGTGCTCGGCTCGCCCCGTTTTTCCGCCGTCTGAGTCAGTGATCCGTGCGACTCCCGACCACGGTCACTTCGCCCGCCATGAAGCACTCCGAGGAACCGTCGCCGGCCCGCATCAAAAGCTGGCCATTCTCATCCAGGCTTTCGGCAATGCCTTCGTGAACGCTGGCGCCGGAACGAAGCTGCACCCAACGCCCGAGGAGCAGGCTGCGCGCGGAGGCTTCGCCGACGAGATCGGAAAATGAATCCTTCACCTGATCGAGCCGGGCGGCGAGCTGCTCCAGCACTTGCACTGCGAGCGCGGCACGATCGTACGGCCGTCCGGTCGCCATCCGCAGCGAGGTCGCGCGCTCGGCGAGTTCGGGCGGGAAGTCGGCGGACTCGTGGTTTACGTTCAGGCCGATGCCCACGACGGCGAACGGCTGGCCCGCGGAATCGGTGCCGCTCTCGATGAGGATGCCGGCGACCTTCTTGTTTTCGAGAAAGACATCGTTCGGCCATTTGATCGCGGCCCGCCGGCCGGTGATTCGCTCGGTGGCCGCGGCGACGGCGACCGCGGCCCAAGTGGTGAGCCGGGACCAGCGGGCCAGCGGCAGATCCGGCCGAAGAAGCAGGGAAAACCACAGGCCGCGATGCGAGGCCGATTCCCAGCGGCGGCCAAAGCGTCCGCGCCCGGCGTTCTGGCGTTCGGCGAAGATCACGACTCCGGCTTCCGCGCCCTGCCTTCCGCGCTGGAGCGCGAGTTCGTTCGTCGATCCTGTTTCCTCGAAGACGATGATCTCGCGCACGAGAGCGCAGCCACCGAGTCGGGCGGCGAGATCGTCGGCGATGAGGCGATCGGGCGCGGCCATGAGGCGAAAGCCGCGGGCCGGGTGTTCCTCGATCTCGAAGCCGGCGGCTTGCAGCTCCGCGAGGTGCGCGCGGATCACGCCCGGTGACTCGCCGAGCTGCGCGGCGAGATCGCCCGCGGGCAGGTGGACCGTGGCTTCGCGCAAGATCCGAAGGAGGCGGCTGTCGAGGGTCGTCACAGCAGCTCCAGGGAGAAATCGATGGCGCGGGCGGAGTGCGTCAGCGCGCCGACGGAAATGAAATCGACGCCCGTCGCGGCGATCGCCGGGACGCTCTCCAGGGTCACGCCGCCGCTGGCTTCAAACTGCACACGCCCGGCGCCGAGGCGGACGGCGGCGGCGAGGGCGGCGGGGGTCATGTTGTCGAGGAGGATCACGTCCACGCCTTCGAGGGTGAGAAAGTTTCGGACCTGGCGCAGGGTGTCGGCCTCGAGTTCCACCCGGAGGCTGGGATGCGCGCGACGGAATTTGCGAATCGCGGCCTGCAACGCGGGCAGCTTCCGCGTCGCGAGGAGATGGTTGTCCTTCACCATGACCATATCGTGGAGACCGAAGCGGTGATTCACGCCGCCGCCCGCGACGACCGCGGCTTTTTCGAGCGCGCGCAGGCCGGGCGTGGTCTTGCGCGTGTCGAGGATGCGGGTCTTGTTTCGCCCCACGGCATCGACGAATCGGCGAGTGAGCGTGGCGACCCCGGAGAGTCGCTGGATGAAATTCAGCGCGACGCGCTCCGCGGTGAGGATCGAGCGCACCGGGCCGCTGATTTCCAGCACCGTCGTGCCCTTCCCCACCCGCGAGCCCGATGCCCGGACGACGCGCACCTTCAGCCTCGGATCGACCCGGCGAAAAACTTCCGCGCCCACCTCGACGCCGGCTGCGACCGCCGCTTCCTTCGCAAAAATGCGCGCCCGCCCGCGCTGCGCCCCGACAAAATATTGCGACGTAAGATCGCCGCTGCCGATGTCCTCAGCGAGCGCGATGTCGATAGGATCGGGGAGATTGCGGATCGCGGATTGCGGATTGCGGATTGCAGCCACGCGCGTCTCCTAAATCCGCAATCCCCAATCCGCAATCCGCAATCAGAAGAGCTCCGGTGCCGGCGCGCGATAGACGCTCCGCCCGCGCACGAATGTCTCCAGCACGGCCTCCGGTCCGCCGCGATAGATGCACAGGCTCACGATGTCTTCCGCGGTGAGGTCGTTCACGCCCTTGGCGCTGCGGCGATAGGGCAGCAGCGATCCGTAATCCATGATCGTGAGGTCGGCTTCCTTGCCGATTTCAAAACTGCCGATGACGCCGCCTTTCCCCAATGCCTCGGCGCCTCCCTGCGTGGCGAGGTAGAGGGCCGCTCCGGGCGATGGCACCTCCGTCTCCGGCTGGTAAAAGGAACGCGCCTTTTGCGAGTCGAGCATGCACCGCATCACGCGCCACAGATTCAGCTCCGGGCCGGCGGCCACGTCGCTGCCGAGGCCGACGCGGAGCCCGGCGCGGCGCACCGTCTCGAGTGGAAGGATGCCGCTGCGGAGGAAGAGATTCGCGGTGGGGCAATGCGCGACGCTCGATCCGGCGGCGGCAAGCATCGCCCGCTCCGCGGCGCTCAGATGGACGCAGTGACCGAGCACCGTGCGCGGTGTGAGCAGCCCGCAGCCGTGGTAAACGTCGGTGTAATCGCGCGCCCACGGATACATCTCCGCGACCTTCGCGATCTCCCCGAGATTCTCCGCGAGATGGGTCTGAATGTAGGTGCCATGTTTGATCGCGAGCGCCGCGGCGGAGCGCATCATTTCCTCGCTGCACGCGATCGCAAAGCGCGGGCTGACCGCGTATTCGAGCAGCCCGCCGCCGGCGCCGTGCCATTTCTTGCAGAGCCGCTCGGTTTCCTGGAGCGAGGTGCCGACCACTTCGTGGGGCGACAGATTCCCGTAGCTGCCGAGGTCCATCATCATCTTCCCCATGATCACGCGCAGCCCGCTCTGCGCCGCCGCCTCGAAGGCTGTGTCGCAGGAATCCTCGAAGACCGCGGTGTAGAGCATCGCGGTGGTGGTCCCCTGGCGGGCGAGTTCGGCGAAGAAAGCCGACGCCTCACGCCGGGCGCGTCCGCCGGTGAACTCCTTTTCAAGCGGGAAAATGTACTGCTGCAACCACGGGAGCAGCTCGCTGGTGCCGCGGGCCACTGCCGGATACTGCGGGACGTGCGAGTGGACGTCGATCAGCCCGGGGAAGACCGCGACGCGATCCGAGTGCAGCCAGCGGACCGGCTCCGGGCGCGGGCGTTTCGAGAGGGCGGAATAGTCGCCGATCTCGGCGATCCGGCCTTCATCGATCACCAGCGCGCCATCCGGCCATGAGCGGACACTTCCGTAATCCGGCGCATCGATCAAAAACCCGCGGATCCCGATCATGGGTGTGGCCGTGCTCATCGGACGCGGCGGTGGGACATGCGACGGAGATTAGCGGGCGAGAAACGCCGGTCAACGCAGTCGAACTGCAAACTCCTCGCGAGGAAGAGTCCGGACCGTGCATGCCAGGAAACAACAGTCACAACACAAACAAAGAGACATGCACGGCCCGGTAATAGCCCCCTAAACAGGCACCTTCGACCGGGCGGCGACGAGGCCGTTCAAATCTTTCACAAAGAAAATTCCGGCGATGACCACGCAGGATCTCCGCCGTCCAAATGCGTTCCGCTACGCCGCCGCGTCCAGCGCCAGGGCCGCGCTGCCGATGATGCCGGCATCGTTTCCCAAGGCCGCGGGCAGAATCCGCAGATCGCTGTGGAGGATGTCGAGGGTCCGGTTGCGGATGGATCTCCACAGCGGATCGAAAATGAGCGGACCCGCCTTGGCCACGCCGCCGCCGATCACGATGGTGTCGGGATTGATAATCCACACGACGCTGGCGAGCGCGGCACCGAGTTCGTCGCCGAGGTCGTCC
>JANOAZ010000041.1:0-30156 GCA_031411395.1 Chthoniobacteraceae bacterium | reverse complement strand
ACAGCACAAAGCCGGCATGGCCCTTGTCGCAAAACTGAGCCTCGACAAACTCTCGGGAGAACTCGACGAGGCGTATCTGTCTTGAACCATCGCGGAAAACTTTGCAGCGCATCCCCGGCTGCGGCGACTGCCACTCAATCCGGTCGAAAATGATGGGGAATGTGTTCACAGGATTCGTGTAGTGCCGCCGAACGACCCAAGCTCAGCGACCCGGCGCACGGGACGCAACGATTGCAACCGCGACGCTCCGCCGGTTCGCTGCAGCGCATGGTTAGCGCCCTCCCCGCCGGGGCGGAAGAAGTGGGGAAGTAACTTTTGAGAACGCGCGTGCATCCGTGCCCGGGCGGAGTTTCCTCTCCGCGGGTCTGGCGCGGTGCCGTAGGCCGGCGTGCCATTGGTGGGATTCACCCCGTTGGTTAGCGTGGTCATGGTTCTCGCGTCGAAGGCATTGGTCGCAGGCTGCGGAAGTGGTCTGACGCCGTTTGGGAGACTGCTTATTTCCTCTTCGACAACCATCCCGCGCCCGGCCCGCCGCACTAAACCACCACCCTCCGCCAGACAAGCATGAAACGACCCCGCCTCCCCAAAACGGGCAAAGCCCGCCGCACCCCGGCGGCCACTGCCGCCGCCCCCGCCGCCCCGCTTCCGCCCGTCCATGCCGCCGCTGCGGGCATCGACGTGGGCGCCACTGAACTCATGGTCTCCGTGGGCGAAGCCTGCCCGGAACGCCCCGTGCAGGCCTTTGGCACCACCACGCCGGAGCTGCACCGCCTGCGCGACTGGCTGCACCAGTGCGCCATCCGCACCGTGGCCATGGAAAGCACCAGCAACTACTGGGTGGCCGCCGCCGACGTGCTGGAAGCCGCCGGCATCGCCGTCTGGCTCGTCAACGCGCGCCACGTCAAAGGCGTCCCCGGACGCCTCAAAACCGACGTCGCCGACGCCGAATGGCTGCGCCGCCTGCACACCGCCGGGCTGCTCCAGCGCAGCTACCGCCCGGAGGCCGAAGTGCGCGCCCTGCGCTACCTCATGCGCCAGCGCGCCGACCTCGTGCGCGCCGCCGGCCAGCAAGTGCAGATGATGCAAAAAGTCCTCACCGAATGCAACCTCCAGCTCCACCACGTCCTCAGCGACCTCGACGGCGTCAGCGGCATGGCCATCATCGACGCCATCCTCACCGGCGAACGCAACCCCGCCGCCCTCGCGAAACTCAAAGACTACCGCTGCAAAGCCACCCCCGCGGAACTGTGCGCCGCGCTCACCGGCAACTACCAGGAGGAATACCTCACCGTCTTGCGCCAGGCCCAGGCCCTCTACCGCTTCCTGCAAACCCAGCTCACGGAACTCGACCGCGCGCTGAGCACCCTCTGCGCCGGTCTCCGCGGCCGGCTCGATGAGAGCCCCGCCGCCGACCGGCCCGGCCTGCCCGCCGCCCCCGCCTCCCAGCGCCGGCTTCATAAAAACTCCCCTGACATGAGCATTTATGCGGAATGCTGGCGCCTCTACGGCGTGGACCTCAGCGCCATCCCCGGCATCAGCGCCCAAACCATGGCCGTTTGCCTGAGCGAACTGGGCGGCCCCGCCCACCTCCAGCGCCACTTTGGCAACGCCCGGCGCTTCTGCTCATGGCTTGGCCTGTGCCCTGATAACCGCATCAGCGGCGGGCGCGTCCTCAAAGCGAAAACCCGGCGCGTCGCCAGCCGGGTCGCCGCCGCCCTGCGCCTTGCGGCGGAAGCCGCCGCCAAAAGTAAAAGTGCGCTGGGCGACTACGCCCGGCGCATGAAAGCGCGGCTTGGCAAAGCCGAAGGCATCGTCGCCACCGCGCACAAACTGGCGCGAATCCTCTACGCCATGATCACGCAGGTCAAACCCTACGACCCCGCCCTCGCCGCGCAGAGCACCCCCGCGGCCAAAGCCCGCCAGCTCAAAAACCTCCAAACCCGCGCCGCCGCCCTCGGCCTGCAACTCATTGAACTTCAACTCCCATCCTGAGCTGTTATTTGGGAGCCCGACATGCGTGCCGAAGTCGTAGAGATTGCACTTCCCGTGCGTCACGCCGGGCATCCCGTGGTCGCCGCTCAATACTACCAGGGTGTGCTCCAACTCGCCGCGTTTTTCCAGTTCGCCGAGCAGCACGCCGAGCGCGGCATCGAGCGACTGCACTTCACCGAGATAGTCGGCGAGGTCCGCGCGGATCACTTCATTGTCCGGCAGAAAGGGAGGCACTTTTCCCTTGAGCGCATCCGGCTCGATCCCCCAGAGCGCCTTGCCGGAACCCGGCGCGATGGGCCGGTGCGTCTGCCCGGGGCCGAACCAATAACACCACGGCTGCGCCTCCTTCCGCGCGTCGTAAAACTGCGCGAAGTTCGCCGCCACTTTGTCCATGATGTCGCGCCGCTGCGCTTCGCGATCCTTGGCGGCCATCATCAGTTCACTGAACTGGCCGATGTTCAGGCCGGCTTTGGCAAAGCGGTTGTCCGGCGCGCCGTAGGGCGCATCCGCGGGCGTGCCGGGACTCCATACCTTGTAGCTCTTCCCGATCTGATAGCCGGCGTCGCGGAGCAGCAGGGGAAAGCTGGGGATCGCCGGATCCCACACCGCGCCATTGAGGATCGCCCCGCGCCCGGTATTGAAAAAGAAACGCCCCGTGAGCATCGAACTGCGGCACGGCGTGCAAGACGGCGCATTCACAAACGCCCGTCGAAACAGCGCGCCTTCCCGCGCGATCCGATCGACGTTCGGCGTCTTGATCACATCGTTGATCGAAGGTTTCCCATCCGCCGCCGCATACGCGCTGGCATACCGGCCCCAGTCGTCGGCGAACACGAAGAGAATGTTCAGCCGCGGGGTGTCCGCGGCGTGAAGGGCGAGTGGCAGGCAGAGCAGCAGGAAAGAGGGGAGGAATTTCATAGGGGAGCCGATCCAACCAGAGCGACATCCATTGGTCGCGCCGAGATTTGCCAGCCCGCTCGTCGACAATGGAACCGGAGGCACCCGGCTCCTTTGGGCCTCGTCCGCGCGCTGAGGATGTACCTAGTAACCTTCCTGGCAAGCTGCCCATGGGTGCCGCGCGACGTGCCGCGGGCGGCGCGCCGCCGCCGCTTCAAGCATTTAGGGTAAAGTTCGCTGCGCATCTGCATTGACCCGTCAGGCAATATCTCTTATCTCACCTCGCCGCGTTGACCAGAGCAGTGCGTTCTCCCGCAGGACTTTACTAAAGCAGCCAGCAGAAGCACGTGACTCCAGGCGCCAGGGATTCATGCCCATTTTTTCGTCCGCACTTTCTTTAGCCGCCGCCCCCGCTCCTCTCCGACGCACCGCCGCTGGTGAGGCGCGATCGGCGTGCGATGCAGTGGGGTCACGGGCGGGGGCGTCTTGATTCGATGGTGGTTTCCGATCGAAACGATGCCCTGCCGAACAGGGGTGCTGGGAATGCCAAATTTACGGTTACCCGCTGGAGCCTGGTACTCGCTGCAGGACGACCGGGCGCGGGCGATTCGACGACCGCGCTGGCCTGGCTGTGCGAGCGGTACTGGTTTCCGTTGTTTGCGTTTGCCCGGGAGCGCGGCAGTTCGCCCGCCGAGGCGGAGGATGCGGTGCAGTCTTTTTTCGAGGAAATATTAACCGGCCCGATCCTGCGCAACGCCGATGCGGAGCGCGGGCGCTTCCGCTCGTTCATGCTCGGTTGCTTCAGCCACTTTCTCGCGCACGAGCGGCGGCGCGGGCAGCGGTTCAAGCGCGGCGGCGGCGCGGAAAGAATCTCGCTCGACCAGGAAGGCGCGGAGTCGCGGTTGCAGCGCGAGTTGGTCGATGGCCGCTCACCGGCGCTCGATTTCGACCGCGCGTGGGCGCTGACGCTGCTGGATCGCGTGATGGATCACCTGCGCGTGGAGTGCGATGGCGATGGCAAGGACGGGAGGTTCGCGGTGCTCCAGACTTTCATCCAGGGCGAGCGCGGGGAAGTGCCGCTGACGGACGCCGCGGCGCGCCTCGGGCTGTCGCTGCCGGCGGTGAAGTCGATCATCCACCGCCTGCGCCAGCGCTTTCGCGAACTGGTCCGCGCCGAGATCCGCGAGACCGTCTCGAGCGACGACGCCGTGCCTGCCGAGCTGGAGCATCTTTTTGCCGCGCTCGGCAGATAAATGATGAGCGGGCGCGAATCCTTGGGGGACGAAATGGGCAAGGGAAGAGAGATGACTGCGAACATCCCTGGCGATTCGACCACCCCGTGCGGCTCCTGCGGCGGGGCCTCGCGCGCCGGCGTGTGTCCGAGTTGCATGCTGCGCACGGCGTTCGATGCAGACGAGGAGCCGGCGCCGGAGGACACGCCGACGACGATCGGCGATTACGAGCTGCTCGAAGTCATCGCGCAGGGCGGGATGGGGGTCGTGTGGCGCGCGCGGCAGCGGCGGCTGCGGCGCATCGTCGCGCTGAAGCTCCTCCGCGAGAGTTGCCTCCCGGGCGAGGCGCCTGCGCGACGGTTCCGGCTGGAGGCGGAGGCGGTGGCGCTGCTGCGGCATCCGCACATCGTCACGGTGCATGAGGTGGGTGAAATGGGTGGGCGTTATTTCTTCAGCATGGAGTTGCTCGCCGGGTCGCTCGCCGAGCGACTCCTCGATCACCCGTACGCGCCGCGCGCGGCCGCTGAGCTGATGGCAAAAGTCGCCCACGGCGTGCAGCACGCGCACGACCGCGGGGTGCTGCACCGCGATCTCAAGCCCTCGAACATTCTCCTCGATGAAGCCGGCGAACCGCGCGTGAGCGACTTCGGCGTGGCCCGGCTCTCGGAGGAAAGGGAGCATCCCACCCTCGATGGCGCGATCCTCGGCACCCCGGCCTACATGTCGCCGGAGCAGGCCACCGGGCTGCAAGCGGAGGTCACCACGGCGAGCGACGTTTACAGCCTCGGCGCGGTCTTTTACGAGATGCTCACGGGCCGGGTTCCGTTTGGCGCGCCGTCGCACTTCGAGCTGCTCCGCCAGGTGGCCGAGGATCATCCGCCGCGGCCTTCCACCCTCGTCCCGAACCTCGATCGCGACCTCGAGACGATCTGCCTGAAGTGCCTCGAAAAAGCGCCCGCGGCCCGCTACCCGAGCGCGCGCGCGCTGGCCCGGGATCTGGAACGCTGGGCTCGCGGTGAGCCGATCGAGGCGCGGCCGGTCGCGGCGATCGAGCGGCTTTGGAAATGGTCGCGCCGGCACAAGTCCAAAGCGGCACTGATCGCCACCGCGATCTGCGGCCTGCTCACGCTCACCGGACTTTCGCTCCTCTTCACCTCGCGTTTGCAGCGGGAAAACCTTCGCACCCACACCGCAGAGCGCGCCGCCCTGCAGCGCCTCGCCACGCAGCACGGCGAAGCCGCAGCCCAGCTCGTGCGCGACGGTGACTGGCTGCGCGCGCTCCCGCACCTCGTGGAGAATTGCACCCTGCTCTCCGACGATCCGGTCGCCGCGCGGCTCGCCCGGATGCGCTTCGAGACGATCGTGCGCACCGCGCCGCGGCTCGCGCACGTGTGGCTGCCGGAGGGCTGGCTGCGCGGGATTGATTTCGACGAGGACTCCGCGCGCGTGGCCATCTTCAGCGGGAGGACGGCGCGCGTTTTCGACAGCGCGACCGGCGAGCCCGTCACGCCGCCACTTCTCCATGATGACGACCTGATCCACGGCCACATCCTGGAACGCGGCAACCGGCTCCTCTGCGAGACCAACGACAATCGATGGGCGCTGTGGGACGCCCGGACCGGCGAGCGCTTTGCGAGCGGATCGGGATTTGTTTTCCCCTTCAAGTTCGCGCCCTCGGCGCTCGATCGCGGGTACATCCACGCGGAGCGCTTCCTCGTGTGGGAAGGCACGCGCGTGCAGCCTCGCTTTGTCGCGCAGGGCGACCCGGATGGCGCGCCGATCGATTTCGGCGTCGGCGTGGAGTGGGCGCTGGTGAGCCGGGTGGACAAGGGTTCCGGGGATCCCTTGGTTTACCTCATCCAAACCAAGGACGGCTTGCTGCACCTGTGCGACCCAGCCTCGCGCGAGGAGATCGCCCCGCCGATCGAGACTGGAAAAAACGCGCTGCTCCGTGGCTTCGAGATGAACTCGAATGTTTACGCCTTCGAGTCCGATGAGGCGCGCGGGCTGCGGTTCGGCCTGGTCGATATGGCCTCGCGGTCCATCGTGAGTGAAAGCCACAGCTATACGGCGACCCACCGCGTGCATGGCTGGATGGGTTCGCCGCCGCGCTGGTGCTCGCTCGTGCGTGAAGACAACGGTTTCACCTTGCGCGAAGTGCTGAGCGGCAACGCGCTGATGTTCGCCCAGCACAGCTCGCAGGGCTTTGGCGCGTCCGTGTCCATCCGGGGAAAGACGCTGGCCACCGCTTCGCGCGATGGCGCGTTGCGCATCTGGCAGGATGGCGGCACGGCCCTCACGCCCTTCCTCTGGGTCGGTGCGCGGCCCGAGTATCTTGCGCTCAGCCCCAGCGGCCGGCAGCTCCTGTGCGGGAGCACCGAACCAGCCGTGCGGCTATGGGAACGGCGCGAACGCGACGGCGGCGGCTTCGCTGGGGAAGATGGACTCGACCTGGCCGGCGCATTCTTTTCCGAGAACCAGCTCCTGCTCTGCCGGACCGAGGGCCGCATCGAGCGGCGGGATCTCACGGCCTACGCCCCTGCCGGTCCGGAGCTGGATTGTGGACACCCCATCCGCACAGCGGTGGCGGATGCTCGCGGCCGCATCGTGCTGCTCGCGAGCGCGGGCGCGGCTGAGCTCTGGGATGTGGAAAAGGGAAGACGCATCGGCGAGGCCGTGGCCTGTCGCAGTGGCCTCCGCAGCTCGGCGCTGAGCAGCGATGGCACTGCGATCGCCCTCCTCTCCAAAGACGGCGAATGCCGCGCTGGAACCTCCGCGTCCCTGGCCGCGCTCGCGGTGAGCGCGGATGCGCGCAGCGTTGCCTTGAGCGCAGACGGGCGCGGTCTGCTGGTGCTGGGGAGTGAACGCGCGGAGATCTGGACGGTGCCCGGCAGTGCGGATTTGCCCGCCTCGGGAGCACGGGTCGCCGCGATCGATGGCGCCGCGGATGGCGGCACGTTCAGCCCAGACGGCCGCAGCGTCATTCTATGGGGCGGCCCGCCGCGAGGCGGGGCGATGACCGCGCGAGTCTTCGATGCCGGCACTGGCCTCCCGCTGTTCGATCCACTCATCCACGCCGGGGACCTCACCTCCGCCACCTTCAGCCCCGATTGCCGTCTCATCCTCACCACCAGCCGCGACGACGCGCGCCTGTGGGACTTGGCCACCGGCCAGCTCGTGCGGGCCTTGCGCGAGCATGCGCTGCCGCCGCACGCTGGCGGATTCAGCCCGGATGGTGCCGTCGTCTGGACCCGCACGAGCAAGGAACTGCGCGTCTGGGAAACAGCCAGCGGCACGCTGCTCGCACCGCCCATGGTCGTGCGCGGTCGCGGCGCCGCGCTGTGGAGCCCCGATGGCCGCTGGCTCGCCGGATTCGACGACAAGCAGGGCATCCGCGCATGGGACCTGGCCCCCGGAGCACGCCCACTGACCGAGATGCGCGTCCTGGCGCAACTGCTCTCCGCTCACCGCCTCACTTCCGAGGGAACGCTCTACCCGCTCACCCGGGAGGAACTTCGCGACGCCCAAACCGTGCTCGGCACGAGGTGAAGGCGCCCGCCGCGGGGCAGTTTCGCCCGGACTCGCGGGTCGCTGGGAATGTCGCACCGAAAGATTTCCGAAAATACTTCGCATCCGCGCGAATCCTTCGGCGGGCAAACGGGCAAGGAAGAGCAGAACGAACTCCGCCGCAGCGCCAAAGCAAATCGCCGTTGCGGGGCAGTGCCCGAACTTTCCGCGAACCTGTCCAGCGTCACCTTCTGTCACGCCGGGCAGCAAACCGGTAACGAAAGCCAAACCGCTCGCAACAACAACGTAAACACCAGGAAAGCAGAACCCATGATCCATCCACTCCACCCCGTCCTACTTCCCCCTTGCGCGCAGCCGCCCTTCCAGCGTGCCTCGCCAGAGACGTCATCACCGGCCATGCCCTGCGCCGCCGCGGGCATTCCTCGCCACCGCTCCGGCGGACTGCGCATTCTGGCCGCCAGCGTGATCACGGCGCTGGCCGCCGCCACTTCGCTTCACGCCCAGCTTACCGATATGGGCACACTTGGAGGCGACCCGGGAGACAGCCGTAGCCACAGCAGCCGCCCATTCGGGATCAACTCCGCGAACCAGGTGGTTGGCGGCTCCATCCGGTTCCGGGGCAATGAGAACCGGCACGGTTTTCTTTGGGACACCACCAACGTCACGCGGGACCTCGGCACCCTGGGTGGAAGTTATAGCATCGCCTACGCGATCAACGACGCTGGTCAGGCGGTCGGGGAGTCCTTCACCGCCGCTCGTGGAGTAAGCGCCGTTTTGTGGGATTCCACTGGCGCCCATGGCATCGACACCCTCAACAGTGGCGCCAGTTGGGCCAGCGCGATCAATCGCAATGGCCAGGTGGTGGGAACGGTGCTCAATCCCGCTCGCGGAGAATACGATGCTTTCATCTGGGATTCAGTAAACGGCATGCGGGACATCGGCACCTTGGGCGGCGGCCAATGCTCTGCCACGGCGATCAACAGCCGTGGTCAAGTGACCGGTTGGTCCTATTTGCCCGGGAGTTCGGATCAGCACGCGTTCCTCTGGGATTCCACCAATGGAATGCGCGATCTAGGCACACTCCCAGGCTATGATACCAGCGACGCTGTTGGCATTAGCGATGCCGGCCAGGTGGTCGGCACCTGTTACTCCTACGCCACCGGTGAGTTGCGGGTCTTCGTGTGGGATGCCACCCGCGGCATGCAGGAGATCAGCCCCGGCCGATACAGCATCGCCAAGGCCATCAACAACTCCGGCCAGGTGATCTTCTATGGCTTCACCGACGACCAGACTGCATACCACTCGTTTATCTGGGATTCGAGGCGCGGAGTGCGGGATCTCGGCACGTTGGGGCGCGATAATTTCCCGGAAGCCATCAACAATGCGGGCCAGGTAGTGGGTAGCTTTTACACGACCGAGCGGACGCAGCACGCCTACGTCTGGGGTGAGACCAATGGCATGCAAGATCTCGGTACCTTGGGCGGCAACATGAGCATCGCCTGGTGCATTAGCGACACCGGTGGCATCACCGGTCAATCCACCACCGACACCGGGGAATTTCACGGCTTTTTCGTGCAGGTTGCCGTTCCGCCGCGCAATGACCCGCCGGAGGTCCAGATCCTCCACGCCGGCGCCGTCATCGGGGCTTTGACGTCCGCGCAAGTCACGACCAAGGGCAATCAGACGGCTCTGGGGAACTTCCTCATCCAGGCGACGAACGATCTTCAGAAGGGCGACGTCGCCAAGGCGATTGGCAAACTGCAAGAAGCCATTGGAAAAACCGATGGCTACGCGTTGCGCGGAGCGGTGGACGTTTCCGGCCCCGGCCGGGATTGGATCACGGACAGGCAGGCGCAAGCAGACGTGTATGCCCTCCTCACCGGCGCGGTGGCAGCGCTCACCCAGTAAGACAACTCGCGGACGCAGCGCGGCTGGGGATGGGTTCCCTGGCCGTCCCCTGCAGTGGTGAAAGGGCGGGACTCGCAAGGGTCCCGCCCTTTTCTTTTCGCCGTAAAGCGTGCGCGCGAACCGGTCGTGCCCGGTAGCGGAATCGGTCGCACCGAAAGATTTCCGAAAATACTTCGCCTCCGCGCGAATCCTTCGGCGGGCAAACGGGCAAGGAAGGGGTGCAGCGCACTTCAACGACCGCCCTTTCCGCCGAGCACCCGCAAATCCCGTGGGTGCAACGCGAGAAGAACGGGCAAGGGCGCTCACAAAAACAAACAAGACAAACACTTAGTTAGCTATGATCCAAACACTCCACCGGCTGCTCGGCAGCGCGACGCTGGCTTCTCAGCCAAGCTCGAATCCCCCCTTGAGGCACCGAACGACGGGATTGATGAAAACAATCCCTGCCAGTCTCACAAAAGCCCTTTGCGGCTTTTCGTTGGCGCTCGGTGCGCTGCTGAGCGCAGGACATGGCGCCGTCCCGGTAATCAACTCCATCGGCTCAAATAGTCCGATTGTGGAGGGCAACACTCTCACCCTCACCGCCGACGCTTCGCCCGGTCTTGCCACAGCCAAGCCCATTCGCATGGCGGGAATCGGAGCAAATCAGGGCAATCGTGCTTTCGACTCCGTCTTCAGCTCGGGCGACCGGGCTGGCTCGATCGCTCGCATCACCGAGGCTCAGTACAATGCGATGACGGTGGCGCAGTTGCGGGCCAGTTACGATGTGCTGCTGTTCACGTGGGCGTCATCGACGACCCTGAACGGCGACTGGACCACCCGGCTCAAGCCTTATCTTGACCTCGGCGGCAGTATCTTCTGGGAGGACAATAGCAATGTCGGCGACCTCGCACCCGGAGTGACTGCGGTCCAGGCGGACGGGAGCTTTGGAAACGCTTACACGATCCTTCCCGTCCCGATCCTGACCAACGGGATCGTGGGGAGTTTTGTGAATCACCATCTTCGCCCGGTGTCGTGGATCTCGAACTTTTCGACTTACATCACCTACTTAGGGACGCCGTATGCGATCCAGGGAACCTTTCCCAGCGGCGGTCGCATGATCGTGCAGGGACCGGACCAGGACTTCCACGCCCTCCGCAATGGCTCCGGCGCGAGTGGCAACCAGTATAAACTGATCCTCAACCAGCTCGACTGGCTGACGAGGTTTCAAAGCGTGTCGTACGCCTGGACAGGTCCGAACGGATTCACCGCGACGGGACCGACTCCTACCATCCCGAACGCCACGCTTGCGGCAGCAGGAGTTTACACGGTCACCGTCACGAATGACGAAGGTAACACCGCGACCGCCAACACCCCGGTGACCGTGACCCGATACTCCGTAGCCAACGCAGGCCTCGACGTTACGGTCAACGAAGGGCAATTGGTGCCACTCAATGGAAGCGGAAGCACTCCCATCGGCGGCCCGCTGACCTATGCGTGGACGCAGCTTTCCGGCCCTGGCGCCGTCAATCTGACTGGGACGAACACGGCGACGCCAAGCTTCACATCACCCAGCGTGCCCGCAGCCGGTGCCGCACTCGTATTCCAACTCACCGTCTCCCACGGCACCACCACGCCCTCTACAGATACGGTGACCGTGAACGTCATCAACGTGAACAACCCGCCGACGCCCAACGCCGGGCCGGAGCAGACGGTCGGTGAGAACACGGTCGTCATGCTCAACGGTTCGCTCAGCAGCGACCTCGATGGCGACGCGCTGACGTTGCACTGGTCGCAGGTTCTCGGCTTCGGCCCCACGGTCGACCTCGTTGGCGACGACGCTGTTTCCCCGACCTTTACCGCGCCGGATGTCACCTTCGCGCAAGGCACCGTGGACTTGAAATTCCAAGTCGTCGTCAACGACGGCATGGTGAACAGTGGCCCGTCCACGGTCATCATCCACGTCAGGAACACCAACGACGCGCCGACGGCGAACGCCGGTCCGAACCAGAGCGTGAATGAGCTGGATCCTGTCGCGCTCAACGGTGCAGTCAGCAGCGATCCCGACGGCAACGCGCTGACTTATTCGTGGACGCAGATCCTCGGCACGCCGGTCGTGAGCCTCACTGGGGCGAACACCGCGACGCCGAGCTTCACGGCTCCCGAGTTGACCATCGGCGGCATGGACGCCGGCACGACGCTCACCTTCCAACTCGTCGTGAATGACGGCTCGGTGAACAGCACTGCAAGCACCGTGAACGTACGCGTGAGCAATGTGAACCACGCGCCGCTCCCGAACGCCGGCGATGACCAGACGGTGCCCGAAGCGACGTCAGTCGCGCTCAACGGTGCGACCAGCGCCGACGTCGATGGCGACACGCTCACTTATGCATGGGTGCAAACGGACGGCCCGGTCGTGACGCTCAGCGGCACGAATACGGCGACGGCCAGCTTCACCACGCCCGATGTCGGCTCAGCCGGCGCGGTGCTGAAGTTCACGCTCACCGTCGATGACGGTTATGGCGGCACGGCCAGCGATGAAGTCATGGTGAAAGTGACCTACGTGAACCGTCCTCCGACGGCCAGCGCCGGCGCTCCGCAGACGGTGAATGAAGGCACAACGGCGACCCTCGCCGGCACGGCCTCCGATCCCGATGCCAATGTCCTCGCGATCGCGTGGTCGCAAGTCGGCGGCCCAGCGGTGACGATCCTCAATGGATCGACCCTCGTGCCGAGCTTCGCCGCTCCGCTGGTGACGCTCGCCGAGGATGATGTCGTTCTGCGCCTCACGGTGAACGACGGTTACGGCGGCACCGCCAGCAGCGACGTGAGCTTTCACATCGCCAACATCAACCACGCGCCGACCGCGCAGGCGCCGGCGAACATGAGCGTTGCCGAAGGCGCTCTCGTGGACCTCATCGGCCAGGGGAACGATCCGGACAGCGAGGAGCAAAGCCAGCTCATTTATAGCTGGCAGCAGATCGCGCCCGCAGTCAGCGCGGTTTACGCCGGAGCGACCCTCGGGCTCACTGCTCCGCTGGTAACCGCCGGTGGCGATCCCGAGGCGAAGGTGACGATGACCTTCCGTCTGACCACGACTGATCCGAATGGCGTCAGCGCCACCGATGACGTGGACGTCGTCGTGACCAATGTCGAGCACGCGCCGACGGCAGTCGCGGGCGGCAGCCTGAACATCAACGAAGCGGCCTCGGTGACGTTGAACGGTTCGGCCAGCGCCGATCCCGACGGCGACGCGCTCACCTACGCGTGGGTGCAGGTCGCCGGCCCTGCAGTGACCTTGGGCGACGCGAATACGGCTTACCCGTATTTCACGGCGCCGTTCGTGAATGCCGTGGGTGCGACGCTGAAGTTCAAGCTGACCGTCGATGACGGCTACGGCGGGACCTCCAGCGATTGCGCGACCGTGACGGTCGCCAACATCAACGACGCCCCGATCGCGACCAATGCGCAGCCGAGCCTCGGCACGCTCTGGCCGCCCGATCACAGCATGGTGAAGGTGTCGATCAACGGCATCGTCGATCCGAACAACAACGCGACGATCACCATCACAGGTGTGACGCAGGACGAGGCCACAAACGGCCTCGGCGACGGTGACACGGCGATCGATGCGATCATCAACGCCGACGGCACGGTGCTGCTGCGCGCCGAGCGTTCCGGCAAGGGCAATGGCCGCGTCTATCACATCCACTTCACCGCCACGGACTTCGAGGGCAGCGCCTCGGGCGTGGTGAAAGTGACGGTGCCGCACAGCAAGAAGACCTCGATCGCCATCGACGGCGGCGAGCGCTTTGACTCGACGCACTAAGAACAACGGCGGATGCAGAGCGGCAGGGGATGGGTTCCCCTGCTACCCCTGCAAGTGGTGAAAGGGCGGGACTCGAAAGGGTCCCGCCCTTTCTGCTGCGATCACGGCGCCATGCAGATCGTGAACGCGCCCTATCCGTCTTTCCTCGTGGGCCCGAAGCGATTCTACCGAGTGAGGGTGAGACTCGCGCCCGAAAGTGGCGGCAGTGTCCAGTGAGGTTTTTGCGATAGCGACCGGCGCGCAGGATCTTGGCCGGTCGTCACGGGTTCCACCATGCGGAGCAATCTTTGACAACCGATGGTTGGCCGGCGGTAAGGCGACGTGGCTTCTTCGTGACGTGTCGCCCGCTTGTGAAAAGGCCGGAGCTACCTACACTCACCCACCTTTCCCATGTCCATCGAACATACTGACCCGCTCAACCTCCGCATCCTCGCTGTCTCCGAGGACAAGATCCAGGGGTTCGTCCGCGAGCCCTTCGTCGAGATCGCCGAACGCAGCGGGGTGCCGCTCGACACCGTGCTGGAGCGCATTCGCACGATGCTCGCCGCGGGCACGATCCGCCGGGTGCGGCAGACGCTGGTAGCGAGCAATCTGGCCGAGGGCGCGCTCGTCGCGTGGAAAGTGCCGGAGGAGAAGCTGAGCGGCGCGTTCGACTTCATGTTCAAGGAAGACCCATTCAGCGGGCACGTCGTGGTGCGCTCGACGGATCAGCAGACGACGGGCAGCGACTTCCGGCTCTGGACCACGCTGAAGGTGCCGGTGGGCAGGTCGATGGAGGAACACTGCCGGGTGCTCATGCGCCACACCGGCGCCGAACATTTTAAACTCATGCCGGCGAAGGGAATCTTCGCGCTCGGCGTCGGCCATGTGCGGCGCAAAACGATCGAGCCAGGCGACAAGTCGGACGGTCCGGCGAAGATGATTCCCGTCGGCGTCGTCCACCTCAGCGAACTCGAATGGGAAGTCCTGCTCGCGCTGAAACGGGAACTCACGCTCGATGAAGTGCGCGTGGGCCTTTGGGAGGCGCGGGCTGCCGAGGCCGGGGTGGATTTGGAGACCTTCTGCCGCGTGGCGGACGACCTCAACGCACGCCAGGTCATCGGCCGCTTCTCCACTTTCCTCGAGCACGTGAAACCGTCCGCAACCGGCCAGCGCGTGACCCGCTTCAACGCGCTCTTCCACTGGCGTGTGCCTGCCGGGCGCGAAGTGGAAGCCGGCGGCGAAGTCGGACGCCACGTGATCCTCACGCATTGCTACTGGCGCGAGGGCGGTCCGGAGTTCAATCACGTGAACATCATGGCCGTATGCCACGGCACGGAGCGCGACCGGGTCTTCGCGCACAAGGCCGCGATCGACGCGCACCTCGAAAGCATCGGCATCCCGGTGAGCTACACGAACGTCTTCTGGGGAGGCCGCAGCGAGATCAAGCCGAGCGAGATTTCGCCGAAGATCCACCGCGAATGGCTGGCGAAGATGAGTGCGCCGGAGTCGTCGGCGGTGTAAAGTCCAAGTATGTCGCGGCGCGATCTCACCATCCAAATGTTTACTTCTTTCGCCGAAGGCGAAGCCGCGGATCACGAATACTACCGGAAGCTGTCGCCTGAGGAACGGATGGAAATTTTGTTCGCACTCCTCGAACTTTGGAAACCCGATGTCCCTGAACTTCCCGCCGGACACCCGCGAGTTTGTCGAGTTACTAAATTCGTACGGAGTTAAGTACGTTTTGCTCGGCGGCTATGCCGTTGGTTTTCACGGCCACCCGCGGTTTACGAAGGATGCCGATTTCTTTGTCGAGGCTTCGGTGGAAAACGGTGAACGGGTCGTTCGCGCGGTAAATGATTTCGGCTTTGACTCGTTCGAGATAAAACCGGAGCAGGTTGCAGAGGGAGTAACAATCACGATGGGAAGGGCACCGTGGCGCATCGATATTATCGCTTCCGCGGATGGCATTACCTTCGCGGAAGCTTGGGCGACCCACATTGAAGCGACGATCGCCGGCGTGAAACTCAACGTCATTAGTCGTGACCTTCTGATTCGGAACAAGCTCGCCACGGGCCGTGGACAGGATGTCGCGGATGCGAACACCTTGCTGAAGAGACCACCCGTGGATGAAGGGTGAACGCCCTGACTACTTCTCCGGCTTCTCGATCTGCAGATAGCTCGGTGTGCGGTCGCCGCTTTTGCCGGGGGTCATTTGCTCGATCCGCATTTCCTTTAAGATCCAGGCTCCGTCGCCGAGCGACTGGCCGGAGATGACCTTGAAGCGGCGGGCGAGTTTCCCGTCGTGGCCGTAGGCTTCGGCCTGGAGCAGGGCGCCGTTGTTTTTGGCGATCCACAGTTTCACTTTGCTGTATTGCGAATCGTTCTTCGCGGGCGGCTCGACGCGGACGATCCAGCAGCGATTCATGAGCATGATCTGGTCGCCTTCGACGGCCGCGTTCGACCAGTAGAGGAAGCGCATCGAGAGATCCTCGTAGCTGATGTCGCTGTCGCGCACCTTGTCGTCGAAGCGGGCGGCGGACACCTTTTGCGACCCTCCTTTGCCGATCTCCTCGAGGCGCGCCTCCTTCTCCCCGAGCCGGAGTTGGAGCGCCTGCGGCGGGTCGGAAAAATCCCAGCGCACGGTGTTGCCTGACATCGTGAGTTGGAAAGGAATGCGCTTCGGCCCGGTGCGCAGGCTCCCGTGCAGAGACTGCTGCTGGGCGGTCTGCGCGGCCCTCACCGCCTTGAGAATTTCACTGGCCGGCGGCGTATCCTCACCGTGCGCTAAGTGGCTCAGGCACAGGGCTGCGGCGAGGAGGAATCGTGACTTTACATGAAGAGTGCGGGCCATAACCTCGCCGACACTCCGCCAGCGTTGCATGGATCAAAAGCTTCTTTTTCTCATCAATGGCGAGTGGACCAGCGGCGGAATGGACCGTGTCATGGCGTTGCTTTCGAGCTGGGATGTGTGGCTCCCGATCGCGGCGATCCTGATCGTGATTTTCCTCATCCGGGGGCCTTTCAGGACGAGGGCTTTCATCGTGACCGTCGCCGCCGTCGTGGGGATCAATGATGGGGTGGTTTCCAACTCGCTCAAACATCTGATCGGCCGTCCGCGGCCGCACCAGGCGCTCGATGGCGTGCGCGTCGTCGATCTCGCGAAGGCAAAGCCGCGAGTCCTCGCCGTCTTCAGCCCGGCGAAGGTCAAGCTCTCGCGCGCGAGTCGCACGCCGGTGGATGGCCGGTCCTGTCCTTCATCGCACACGATCAATATGTTCTCGGTCGCGCTCGTTTCGGTCTGCTTCTTCGGTCGCCGGGCCGCGTGGACTTTCGCCATCGCGGCGCTCGTCGCCTATTCGCGCATCTACATCGGCGCGCACTGGCCGAGCGACATCCTCACGTCGATTCCGCTGGGACTGGGGTCGAGCCTGCTCCTGCTCGCCGGTTTCGGTGCGCTCTGGAGTCGCTGCGGCGAGGCATGGTGGCCAGCCGTGCATGCGCGCCATCCCGTCCTTTTCGCCGCATGAATTCCCGCCGGCTCATCCTCCTCTTCCTCGCGGCGCTCACCGTCCTGCGCCTGGTCTATATCGGCCAGATCGAGCTGTCGCCCGACGAGGCGTATTACTTTCAATGGAGCGAGCGGCTCGACTGGAGTTACTTCAGCAAAGGACCGGGTGTCGCCGCCGCGATGTGGCTGAGCACGCACCTCTTCGGCGTCAGCGAATTTGGCGTGCGGATGCTGAGCCCGCTGCTCGCGCTCGGCACGAGTCTGCTCATGCTCTCGTTCGCGCGCCGGCTCTACGGCGAGTCGGTCGCGGTCTGGACGGTGTTGATGATCAATGTGATCCCGATCTTCTGCGTGGGCAGCCTGGTGCTGACGATCGATCCGCTCTCGATCTTCTTCTGGATGGCGGCGCTCTACACCATCTGGCTCGCGCTCGAAGGCAGCCCGGCGCCGAGCCGCTGGTGGGCCGCAACGGGCGCGCTGATCGGCCTCGGATTCCTCGCCAAGTACACGAACGCGATGCAGCTCCTCTCGATCGTGCTGCTCCTCGCGGTCACGCCGAAATACCGCCGCGAACTGAAGCGTCCCGGCTTCTACCAGATGCTCGCGGTCTTCGCCGTATTCACCGTGCCGCCGATCATTTGGAATGCGCGCCACGACTGGATCACCGTCCATCACCTCACGGTCCGTGGGGGTCTGCAGAAGGCGACGAAGCTCGACCCCATCGAGTTCCTCAATTTCCTCGGCGCGCATTTCGGTGTGTATTCGCCGCTCATTTTCGCCGGCATGCTCGTGGCGATCTGGTGGGGCTGGCAGCGCGCGGAGAATCAGCTCAAGGCCCGCTTCCTTCTCGCGTTCACGATCCCGCTGTTCGCGCTCTACTTCTTCCTTTCCTTCAAGCAGGCGGGCGAAGCGAACTGGACCGCGCCCGCCACGCTCAGCCTCGGCCTGCTCGCCGTGGCGCTCTGGCAGGAGCGCGCCGCGGAGCGGCTCTGGGTGCGCCGCGCGATGGTGGCCGCGTTCGCCATCGCCTTTGCAATCAGCCTGCTGGCCATGGACAGCGAGTTTCCGCGCCGCCTCGGCATTCGCTATGGCTACGATCTCGATCCGAGCGCGCGGCTCCGCGGCTGGCGTACCGCGGCGGAAAAAGTGGGCGAGGTCCGGCGTGAATTCGAGGCGGCGCAGGGGCAACCCGTTTTTCTCATCGCGAATAATTACGGCTCCGCGGCGAGCCTCGCTTTCTACCTCTCGGATAAGCGCACCGAAGGCCCCGGCCATCCGCCGCTCTACGTCCCCGAGTCCGCATTCCCGGAGAACCAATATTTCTTCTGGCCGCGCTATGACGAGAATGTGCAACTCCCGCCCGGCTCCGTCCCCAAGGACGAGTATTACACCGAGGAAGGCGGCTCGAGTTTGTTCGTCGGGCGGTCCGCGCTCTACGTCACGGAGCGCGCCGAGGAGCGTCCGCCCTCCTCGATCAAGCGCGGCTTCGAGCGCGTGGAAATGATCCGCTGCATCGACATCGCCCGGCGCGGCCTGCCGCTCCGCCAGCTCCGCGTTTTCGCCTGCTACAACTACCGGCAGATCTCGCTTTGATTTTTGATTTGAACCAGCCAGTCGAGGGCGGGATGCGCGGGGTTTGGATCCCAATCCGCAATCCGCAATCCGCAATCCGAAAATCCCCATGATTTCCGTCGTCATTCCGCTCTACAACGAGCAGGACAACATCGAACCGCTCCAGCAGGAGATCGCCGCCGCGCTCGCCGGCCACGACTACGAGCTCATCCTGATCGATGACTGTTCCACGGATCAGACCGTCGCGCGGATTCAGCGCAGCCCGGCCGTGCGCGTCCTGGAATTCACCAAAAACACCGGCCAGAGCGCCGCGATGTATGCGGGAATTTACGCGGCGAAAGGAGACGTCATCGTGCTCCTCGACGGCGACCGGCAGAACGATCCGCACGACATTCCCAAGCTGCTCGCCGAGATCGATCGCGGCGCGGACCTCGTCTGCGGCTATCGCGCAAACCGCAAGGACACCACCTTCAAACGCATCCAGAGCCGCATCGCCAATTTCGTGCGCAGCCGCTTCACGGGCGACGGCGTGCGCGACACCGGTTGCACGCTCAAGGCCATGCGGCGCGAATGCCGCGAGGCGCTCGTGCCCTTCCATGGCATGCACCGCTTCATTCCAGCGCTGGTTAAAGGGATGGGTTACAAGCTCGCCGAAGTGCCCACCCAGCACCGCCCGCGGGTCGCCGGGGTAAGCAAGTACGGCTTCGGCAATCGCGCGTGGAAAGCGACTTGCGACATGTTCGCGGTGAAGTGGCTGCTCTCGCGGCAGGTGCGGATTCGCATCAAGCCGGAGACCGAAATCGCGCGGTAAAGATCGCTGGCTAACGAAACAAAACGCGAGTCGGCGTCTCCGTCTGGGTCGCCGTATCCTGCGAGTATTTCGCTCTTTTCGACTTTGCGTTGGGGATCGCGGGAGCCCGCGGGGCCACGGCCACGCGCGGGACCATCGCCACCCGCTTCGGCTTGATGATCGGCGACGCCACGGGAGCCGGGCGCACCTTTGGCCCGCGCGGTGCGAGCACCACTCGCATCGGTTTGACGGGGACGGGTTTCGGCGGAGGCACCGGCGCCATCGCCACGCGCGGCGCGACGGCTACGCGGATCGGCTTGGGAGGCACAGGCTTCACCGGAGCCGGTGGGATCACCGCCGCGCGAGGCGCCACCGCCACCCGGCCTGGCTTGGCAGGCACTGGCTTCATCGGAGTCGGCGCTGCCGCTGCGACACGTGGCGCGAGCCGGGCCGCTTTCGGCTTGGCGGGAGGGGGGGGCGCCGTGGCGACTCGTCGCGTTCCGGCAGCCATCTGATGCCGCTGCGAATAGGCGCGGTAATAATCAGGCGAGTACCTTCCCGAGCGAGGCGCGGGAGCCGTCCCGTCAGTCGCCGCCCGTCCGCCCGCCGTTTCTTTCAGCACTGCCGAGATGGCGAGGGATTCCGCGCTCGAGATGCCACGATTCGAGGACAACCCACCGCCGGAAGCATTCCGCGTTTGCGCCTCGGTCGCCGAGACGAGGAATGCGACGATCATGATCGGAAGAAAAGAGATTTTCATGGAGAGAGAAAACGGGGTGGTTAGCGCGGCATGGCCTTGCCGGCCGCCCGTGCTTCGGCCGGGTCGATGACACCGTCCCGATTGCGGTCCATGGCCGCGAAGTGTGCGGCGAGCGCGCCGTTTTTCTCCGCCGCCAGCCGGGATTCCTGCCGGGAAATCCGCCCATTGCGGCTCATGTCGCGCGCCCGGAAGAGCGCATCATTCCCGCCGCCCTTTTCGACCGACTGCCATTCCGCGAGACTGACGAAATCGTCGCCATTCCGGTCGCAGGCGCGGAACGAGGCATCCGCCACCGCATCGGTGAATTCACCGCGGGAGAGCACCCCATTCCGATCAAGATCGATGACGTGAAACTGGGATGATGTGACGGCGCATCCCGCCAATGGCAGGAGCACGGGGAGCAGGACGAGGAGGCGTTTCAAGGGTGCTGGGAAGAGGTGAAAATGTCGGAGACGCGACGGCTCTTAGCGGAGACCGCATTCGGGCGCGATAGAAATTCCCGCGCAACTCTCACGTTCCTCTGGACGGCGCACCGCGCTCGTTCTCAAGCTGCGCCGATGCAAGTGCCCCTGCTCGATCTCAAGCTCCAATACCACCCGCTGAAGGCGCAAATCCTCGCGGCGATCGAGGAGGTCGCCGATTCGCAGGCGCTGGTCCTCGGGCCGACGACGGAGGCGTTCGAGCAGGCGGTCGCGGCCTACACCGGCGCGCCGCACGCCATCGGCGTCTCGTCCGGCACGGATGCGCAACTCGTGTTGCTCATGGCGCTCGGCATCGGGCCGGGCGACGCGATCATCACCACGCCCTACACCTTTTTCGCCACCGCCGGCTGCGTCGCCCGCCTCGGCGCCCGGCCGGTCTTCGTGGATATCGATCCCGATACCTTCAACATCTCGGTGCCCGCGCTGGAGGATGCGCTGGCGCAGACGCGCAATGTGAAGGCGATCATCCCCGTGCATCTCTTCGGCCAGTGCGCGGACATGGCGGCGATCATCGAGCTGGGGAGAAAGCACGGCGTCCCCGTGCTCGAAGATGCCGCCCAGGCGCTGGGCGCGCGGCACCCGCTCGGCGCCGCGGGCGCGATCGGGGAGGCGGGCTGGTATTCCTTTTACCCCACCAAAAATCTCGGCGCGTTCGGCGACGCCGGCATGGTCGTGTGCAAGGATGCCGCGCTCGCGAAACAAATCCGCGCGCTGCGCAATCACGGCATGGAGCCGCGCTACTACCATCATTCGATCGGAGGAAACTTCCGCATCGATGCACTCCAGTCCGCCGTACTCAGCGTGAAGCTGCCGCATCTCGACGCGTGGGGTGCGGGACGCCGCGCGCGGGCTGCCTTCTACCGCGAGGAGTTTGCGCGCCGAGGACTCATGGAAAAAGTGAAGTTGCCGGTGGAAGCATTCGCCTCCAGCGGCGTCGCGAATCACCACATCTACAACCAGTTCATCATCCGCGTCGCGCAACGCGATGAACTGCGCGCGCACCTCACCAAAGCCGGCATTGGCTCCGAGATCTATTACCCGCTGCCGCTGCACATGCAGGAATGCTTTCGCGATCTTCACTACGCCGAGGGCGATTTCCCCGAATCCGAACGCGCGGCGAAGGAAAGCCTCGCGCTGCCCATCTTCCCCGAACTGACCGAGGCGCAGCAGCGCACCGTGGTGGAGCAGATCGCGGCGTTTCTCGCCACCACGTAGATTCCGCCGATGAACGAACCGCTGATCATCTGCCCGAACTGCAAAGCTGAAATCAAGCTGACGGAATCGCTCGCGGCGCCGCTCGTGGAATCGACACGCCGGCAATTCGAGGAGCGGTTGAAAAAGCAGGAACAGGAAATCAGCGCCCGCGAGGCGGCGGTGAAAAAGGAACAGGAAGCCATCGAAGCGCAGGTCGCCGCGAAGTTGAAAGCCGAGCGGGCGGCGATCGTCGCGGCGGAGGCAAAAAAAGCGCGGGAGGCGGTGTCCGATGAACTCGCCAAGGCGCAGCAGGAAAAAGCGGCGACGGAAGAATTGCTCGAAAACCGCAACCGCAAACTGGCCGAAGCGCAGAAGATCGAGATCGAGCTGCGCCGCGACCGGCAGAGCCTTCAGGATGAAAAGGAGCAATTCGAGGTGACGAAACAGCGGGCGCTCGACGAGGAACGGGGGAAAATCCGCGAGGCGGCGCAGAAGGATGCCGACGAACAATCCCGGCTCAAGCTGGCGGAGAAGGAAAAGACGATCAGCGACTTGCAGGGAAAATTGCAGGAGGCGCTGCGCAAGGCGGAGCAAGGCTCGCAGCAATTGCAGGGCGAAGTTTCGGAGCTGGAATTGGAAGGGCTGCTCCGGCTGAATTTTCCCACCGATCTCATCGAGCCGGTGGCCAAGGGCGAATTCGGCGGCGACGTGCTCCAGCGGGTCATGGGGCCGCTCGGGCAGTCGTGCGGCTCGATCTTGTGGGAATCGAAACGGACGAAGAACTGGACCGACGGCTGGCTGCCGAAACTGCGCGAGGATCAGCGCGCGGCGAAAGCCGAGATCGCGCTGCTGGTCACGCAAGCGCTGCCGCGCGGCACGGAGGTCTTCAACCTGATCGACGGAGTCTGCGTCACTGAGCCTCGCTGCGCGATCCCCGTGGCGATCATGCTCCGGCAATCCTTGATCGACGTCGCCAAGGCGCGGCTGGCGCGGGAAGGCCAGCAGACCAAGATGGAACTGGTCTATCAGTATCTCACCGGTCCTGGCTTCCGCCATCGGGTGGAGGCCATCGTCGAGAAGTTCAGCGACATGCGGGAAGACCTCGAGAAGGAGCGCAAGGCGATGACGAAACTGTGGGCCAAGCGCGACGGGCAGATTCGCGGCGTGATCGAGGCGACGGCGGGAATGTACGGCGATCTGCAAGGCATTGCCGGCCGTTCATTCCAGGAAATCGAAGGGCTGTCGCTGCCAGCGATCGAGGACAAGGGCGGCGCGCAGCCGAGCGAGGCGGATAATCCCTGAGAGGGTGTACCGGAAGTCTCGTGGATGATTGGAATGCGCATCCTGGCGCGCAGCGCCGCATCGTACAAGTCATTCTGAGCTTGCGAAGAACCACTGATCCCTGCGGGCAGCGGCGGTGCGGAGCCGCCGGACATGGGAGTCGCTCCGCACCGCCTCCGCCGGCAGAGATCAGTGGTTCTTCGTTCCTCAGAATGACGGGTTTTTGGTTTGCGCTGCGCGCGGACGGACTTCCGGTTTACCCTCTGAGAGGGCGTCTAAAAATTCCGAATGGGGTCCCTGCTCATCCTCTTTGTCGTGCTCAGGCTCTTGCTTCCATGAAGCTCGGAGGAGCAGGAGCAGGAGCAAGACAAAGAGTAAGACTGCCTGAGCTCGACTTTTTTGGACGCCCTCTGAGAAGGGGTGAAAGTCGTGCCGCCCCTCAGTCGCGGTGATACGGAAGCCCGGCCTTGATCGAGTAGGCGCGATAGAGTTGCTCCAGCGCGACGACGAGCGCGAGTTCGTGCGGGAGGGTCAGCCGGCTCAGGGACCACGACCACCCCGCGGCCTGGCGGAGTTCCTCGGTGTGGCCATCGGCTCCGCCGATGAGCAGCGCAAAATCCCGCGGCCCCTGCATCTCCCAGCTGCTCACTTTCTTCGCCAGCGCGCGGCTCGTCACGTGGTCGCCGCGCTCATCGAGCACGATGCGAAACATCCCCTTGCTCCGCTCCAGCAGCGCCCCGCTCTCGCCGATCGCGGCTGTTGCTTTCACAAAATGCAGCTCGACCGGGGCGAATGGTTTTACCCGCGCCGCGTATTCCTCCAGCCCGAGCCGCGCAAAATCGAGCCGCGGCTTTCCGATCGCAAAGATGTGCCAGCGCATGCCCGTAGTGGAACCGGCATTCTCCGCGGCGCACAGGCAAAAAAGTGACCGCCCCTTGCTCCAACCGCTCCGGCAAGCTATTGGCAACGCGCTCCGATTGACTTCTCGATGAGGAATTTTTCCGACCGGATTCCAGCATTGAAGGCTCCCCCAAGGCCGCGGCTCGAAGGGAGCGCGCTGCGCCGTGGCTAGTTCACCTGGGTCGCCGAAGTCTTAAACCCACGATGAAATTCCTGATCCCGCTACGTCTTGCGCTGTTTGCGTTGCTCGCGGTCCTGGCGACGGCGCGGTCGGTCGCGGAGACTTCGCTGAAGCTGAAGAGCGAGCCCGGTGACTACGTCGGCGCGGGCAAGACCTTCAGCTACCCGGCGTCGGCAGGCATCTTCAGCGTGGCGAAGAACTACGCGGACGGCGTCAGTGTTTACTTCGCCGGGCCTGCCTACGCGGATCGTTGGGACCTCGACTTTACCGCGCCAGGGCGAGTGCTGCTGCAAAGCGGAGCTTATCCCGGCGCGACGCGTTATCCCTTTGATGGTGAGGGCGACCCAGGGCTGGCGATCGCCGGCAACGGACGGACGCCAGGCAACGTGTCCGGCGGCTTCGTGGTAAAGGAGATCGCCTATGGGGCGAATGGCTCGGTCGAGCGATTTTGGGCCGTCTTCGAGCAGCACTCCGACGGCGCGGCGGCCGCGCTCACCGGGGAGATTCGCTATAATGTCACGGTCGGCCCGCAGGTCGCTGCGCCCCTCGTGCAGGTCGCGACCTTCGACCAGGATCTCGACATCCCGATCACCGCTACGGACTCCGGCGGTCGCCTCGTGACGCTCACCGCGACGAACCTCCCGCCCGGCGCCGTCTTCACGGATCATGGCGACAACACCGGCACGCTGCACTGGCGGCCGAGTCTCAGCGACAGCGGCGCTTTGTTCACGGTGACCTTTTCCGCCGACAATGGCGCGGGCGGCACCGATTTCACGGCGACGGCGATCGAGGTGCGCGGGATCACGCGGCTGACCATGACGAGCGGGCCAGATGACCCGGTGGGCGGCGGGTTGAGTTACGATTTCGGGCTGGGGGATGGCGCCTTCAGCGCGTCACTCTTGCGCGCAGGGTACGGGGGCGGGATCGCCGTCGGCTTCAACAAGCCGAACTACGCTGGATCGTGGAACCTGCGCCTGGTGCCGCCGCCTGGCGAGCCGCTGGCCACCGGGGCCTACCCCGCGTCGGGGTGGAATCCCGGCCGAGTCGAAGTCACGCGGGATTCCTTCACGGCGCAGACGAGGGTCGGGAGTTTTCAGGTGAAGGAGATCGTGATCGAGGGGCAAAAGGTGCGGCGATTCTGGGCGACCTTCGAGCAATACACGGCGGGAGCGACGACGCCGCTGCGCGGAGAGATTCGGTTCAATGCCTCGACGACCTTCGACCTCACCGCGCCGGTCTCGGCGGCGGTCGCGGCGGGTGGCGTGGTGGCGGTGCAGGTCGCGGCGGCGGGCGGGGCCGGCGGGAGCTTTGCCTTGAGTGCGACCAACCTGCCCGCCGGCGCGATCTTCACCGACCAAGGCAACAACACGGGCACGCTCCGCTGGCCGACGGCGCTGGGCGATATCGGCGTGCATCGCGTGACCTTCCACGCGGAGGATGCTGGTGGGCAGGTGCGGGAGGCGACGACCCTGATCGAGGTGAAGGGCGTGAGTTCGCTCGCGATTCGGCGGTCGGCGTACGGTCCGTATCAGCCGGAGCAGAACTTGAGCTTTAGCGAACTGGACGGGGGCTTCCGGCTGATGAAAAACGAGGGAGACGGAATCTCGATCGCCTTCACTCCGAACGATGGCTCAATGCTGGGATGGGATCTCGATTTTGCCGCGCCGGGAAAGGCGCGGCTGACTCCGGGCCTCTACCGCGGCGCGACCGCCACTCTCCCCGCGGACGGCGCGCCGACGCTGCGGGTCCTCTCCCGAGGCCAATACCTCGCGGGAGTGGTGGGCACCTTCGAGGTGAAAGAGATCGCATATGGGCCGGGCGAGACGCTCACGCGGTTCCGCGCGACCTTCGCGCAGGACGCCAGCGCCGCGGGGCATTTGCAGGGCGAGGTGCGTTTTAACGCGACGAATGTGGTGACCATCTCCGCGCCGCTGGAGCAGGCCGCGACGTTTGGCGGCCCTTGCGACTTCGAGGTGACGGCGAGCAGTCCCGCGGGTGGCGCGCTCGTGCTGAGCGCGGCGAATCTTCCGTCCGGCGCGGTCTTCACGGATCGCGGCGACGGCACGGGCCATTTCCACTGGGCGACGGGAGTCGGCGACCGCGGATCGAGAAGCGTGATTTTCAAAGCCGAGACGAGCGCCGGCGCCAGCGACCGGGCCACCACCGCGATCGACGTGACGGGGGTGATGGCGCTGGCCATGAGCAGCCAGTCGGGCGATCCCGCGGGGCAGGGGAAGGAGTACCGCCTGGGCACGGGCGAGGGGCGGTTCACGGCGCAGACAAATGACCGCCACGGCGTGACGATTTCGTTCGACGCGAAAGACCCGTCGCAATCGTGGAACCTTTGGTTTGCCGCGCCGGGCAATGCGCCGCTCGCCGCCGGCGACTACCCCGGCGCGAGGCCTTTCTACACATCGTCGCCGGATGCGCCGGGCCTGCGCGTGCGCGGCAGCGGCAGCGGCTATTTTTACGACATCACCGGGAGCTTCGCGATCAAGGAGATCGTTCAACGGCCGGACGGCTCGATCGAGTCGTTCTGGGCGACCTTTGTCCAGCGGGCGGAGGGCGGTTCAGCGGCGCTGGCGGGGGAGATCAAATTCAACGTGGCCGCACCCGTGCAGATCTCCGTCCCGCCGCTCGCGACGGTGCCCTACGGGAGTGCGCGCGATCTCACGGTATCGGCGCTCAGCATCGCCGGTGGCCGCGTCACGCTCTCCGCCGAGCATCTGCCGCCGGGCGCGACCTTCACCGATCATGGCGACGGCACGGGCACGTTGCATTGGCAGCCGGGCTTCGCGCAGATCGGCGATTACGCGATCGTCGTCACAGCCACGAATGCGACGGGCGAGACCGCTACGTCCACGATCGCGATCGAGGTGGCCGGGATCACCTCGCTCAACATCGCAAGCGATCCGGGCGATGACGTGGGAGCGGGCAAGACCTACGATTACCCGGCCGCCGCGGGACGCTTCACGGCGAGAAAGTATGGGGAGACCGGCGTGGCCGTGAGCGTTTGGGACGGCACCGACTCCTGGTATCTCATCGTCCAACCCGAACGGGGCAAAACCCTCGTGCCCGGCATCTACCCCGGCGCCGGGTCGCTCAATGGCCGCGGGCCTGGGATCTCGGTGAGCGGAGGACATGCGCAGGCGTGGGCACAGACCGGCGCCTTTCGCATCAGGCAGCTCGTCTATGGGCCGGGCGACACGATCGCGTCATTTTGGGCCGTCTTCGAGCAGCACAATCAGGACGCCGACGCGGCGCTCGTGGGCGAGATCAAATACAACGCGACCGCGCCCGACGGCCTCTCGATCCTCGCTCCCTTTCAGACCCGGATTCGGTATCCGGCGACGATCGAGTTCGACATCGCGGCGCGCGATCCGGCGGGCGGCGCGATCGGGTTGGGCGTGGTCGATGGACCCACGGCCGCCCTGTTCACCGATCACGGCGACGGGACTGGGACGTTTCGCTGGACGCCGGGCCCCGCCGATCGCGGCCTCTGGAACCTGGCCTTCACGGCGAGAAACGCCGCCGGCGACACGGACTCCACCCCGACCTCGATCAAGGTGCTGGGCGTTAATTCGCTGACCATGGAGAGCGAGTATGGCGACCGCATCGGCGCGGGGAGAAGCTACTCCTTTCCGGCGGACGCCGGCACATTCACCGCGGTGCAGACCTACAGTAACGTCGTCACCGTGGCCTTTAACACGAAGGGCGGCAAAGAATCGTGGTCGCTCGATTTCGTCGCGCCGCGAGGCGCCCGGCTCCAGCCTGGAACTTATTCCGGCGCCACCCAATATCCCTACCAGGGCTACACGAACCCGGGCCTCGATATCGAAGGGAACGGGCGGAGATCGTATCGCCTTACCGGAGACTTCACGGTGAAGCAGATCGAGTATGCGGCGGACGGGACGATCGACTCGTTCTGGGTGGTCTTCGAACAGCACGCCGACGGCGCGACGGCGGCCCTCCGGGGCGAGCTGAAGTACAACGCGTCGCCCGATGGGGCGATCCTGGCGCCCGTGGCGCGCGCGGTCACGCGCGGGCAGACGCTCGAATTTGCTGTGTCGGCGAATCTGCCGAGCGGCGGCTCGGTCGCACTCAGCGCGGCGGGGCTGCCGCCCGGCGCGGTCTTTATCGATCATCGCGACAACACCGGAACCTTCCGCTGGCCCACGCTGGCGACGCAGATCGGCCGCTACGAGGTGACCTTCAGCGCGGCCAATGCGCGCGGCCCGGTGGACGTCGTCACGACCGCGATCGACGTCCGCGGCATGACCTCGCTGGCGATGAAGGGCGAGGCCGGCGAGTCCATCGGCCAGGGCAAGAGCTACTATTTCGTGGATTCCGCGGAAGCTTTCACGATCCAGAAAAATGACCGCAACGGCGTCTCGATTCGCTTCGCGAGCGACGATGGGTTGTCCCATTGGAGTCTGGATTTCTGCGCGGCGCGCTCGGCGCTGCTCCAGCCCGGCACGTATGCGGGAGCCACGCGTTTCCCTCTTTACCAGACCGCCTCCGAGCCAGGCATTGAGGTGCGGGGAGACGGGCGCTCGCCGTATCTGGTTGCCGGCCAATTCACGGTGAAGCAGATCGTTTACGGGCCGGATGATTCGGTGACGAGTTTCTGGGCCACCTTCGAGCAGCACTCCGGGGGCGAGGAACCGGGTCTGCGCGGCGAGATCAAGTTCAACGCCACCGCGCCCGACGGGCCGGCGATTCCCGGCTCCGGCGTTTTCGGATGGCAGGAAGTGAAGGGCGCCTTCCGCGGCGTGACCGGCAATCTTGCCTCCTCGCTCCTCGCGGCGTGCGGCCCGGTCGCGCTGAATATCAGCAACACCGGCGCGGTCACCGGGAAGGTGCGGCTCGGAAATCGGACGTATTTCTTCAAGGGAGCGATGAGCGCCGGGGGCTTCGCGACGCTCCTCGCGAAGTCGCCCGACGGACGCAGCGTGACCGTGAAGCTGCAGGTGGTCGGCAGTGGCGACCGCTTCCACGTGGCCGGGACGGTGCTCGATGCCGGGCGGAATTTGACCGCGTTTACGGCCGGCCGGGTTCTGCCCTTCCACACCGACGACGCCCTCGCCGGGCAGTACACCTTCGTGCTGCGTCCGGCCTCCGGGGATCTCGTCGCGGAAGGCGGCTGGGGCTCCATCGTCGTCGGCAAGACCGGCACGCTGCGCATGGTCGGCACCACCGCCGACGGGCGCAATTTCGTCACCACCGCCCTGCCGAACGAAGAGGGTTCGTGGCCTCTCTTCCTGGAGACTTTTTTCCTCCGCGGCAGTCTGAGCGGCCTGCTCACCGCCGGAGATCTCGCGGCGTCGGACATCGGCGGCACGCTGCGCTGGTTCCGGCCTCCCACCGCGCAGGGGCCTTACCACGCGGCGGCCAGCGCCGAACTCATCCTCGAAGCCGCCCGCTACCGGCCGGCCAGCCCCGCGCTGCAACTCCCCTACGGCTACGCCACGCTGACCGTGACGGGCGATGGACTCACCGCCTTCGCGGAGCGGGTCGCGCTCGACGGCAACCCGTCGCGCGTCACCGTCTTTGGCGCCAATCCCGCGCGCCTCTCGCTCTACGCCAATGGCCGCACCGGCCAGATCCGCGGGACCTTCCGCAACGCCGCCAAACGGGTGACCACCTTGCGCGGGATCATTTACCAAAAGACGAACCGCGGTCAGGGCACCTTCTCCGACGGGATCGAACTGGGCAGCTTCACCCTCGTGCCGGAGTAGCTCGCGGTCTCGCGGCTACACCCCGCGGGTGAAGACGCGGCTCTCCACCCGCCTCGAGCCGAGCGCGGTGGCGATGGCGTCGCGGATCGCGGTGTGATCGAGCGACTCACCGCAGGAGAAGACATCGACGGCGGCGAAGGCGTGCTCGGGCCAGGTGTGGATGGCGACGTGCGACTCGGTGATGACGATCACGCCGCTGACCCCGTGAGGGCTGAATTGGTGGAAGACATCCGTGACGATGGTGCCGCCGCCGTGGCGCACGGCGTCGAGGAGCAGGGGACGGAGCGCGGCGGAGTCGCGGAGCAGCGCGGGGTCGCACTCGTGGCACTCGATGAGGGTGTGGCGGGCGAGCGGGAGCATGCGATCAGGCGCGGAGATGAGCGAGCGCGGCGGCGGCGGCGTGGAC
>JANOAZ010000040.1:0-2874 GCA_031411395.1 Chthoniobacteraceae bacterium | reverse complement strand
GATGTGGCCCATGCGCTCGCGGCGGACGCGGGCGAGGGTGACTTCGACGCCGCAGCGGTCGCAGATCACGCCCTTGTGTTTGATGCGCTTGTACTTTCCGCAGGAGCACTCCCAGTCCCGCGTGGGACCGAAGATGCGCTCACAGAAGAGGCCGCCCTTTTCGGGCTTGAAGGTCCGGTAGTTGATCGTCTCCGGGTTTTTCACCTCGCCGCTGGACCACGCGCGGATCGAGTCCGGCGAAGCCACGGTAATGCCGACTTGATCGAAGCCAATGCTTCGCTCCTCACCCATCAGTTCACGAAAGGAAGTCTCGCTCATATTCTCTGGTTTCTTTCTCTTTGTCTTGCTCTTGCTCTTGCTCTCTCTGGCTCGTCTGGTGAGCAAGAGCTTGAGCAGGACAAAGAGTAAGATTTGGTTAGCTAGTTAGGATGGCTGCGGGGTTGGAAGTTAGATGACGGAAGCCTGCGCGAGGGCCGGGATGGGTGCCTTGCCGCCGACCTTCACATCGAGGCCGAGCGACTGCATTTCCTTGATGAGCACGTTGAACGATTCCGGGGTGCCGGCTTCGAGCGAGTTGTCGCCCTTGACGATGGATTCGTAGATCCGCGTGCGGCCGGCCACGTCGTCGGACTTCACGGTCAGGAGTTCCTGCAACGTGTAAGCCGCGCCGTAAGCTTCGAGCGCCCACACTTCCATCTCGCCGAAACGCTGGCCGCCGTACTGCGCCTTGCCGCCCAGCGGTTGCTGGGTGACGAGCGAGTATGGTCCGACCGCGCGGGCGTGGATTTTGTCGGCGACCAAGTGGCCGAGCTTCAACATATAGATGTAGCCGACGACGATCGGTTGATCGAAGCCGTCGCCGGTGCGTCCGTCGAAGACCATCGCTTTGCCGGTGTCATTGATCCAGGTGAAGCCTTCGACCTTCTTCGCTTCGCGGAGATACTCGAAGATTTTCGACTCAGGGATACCATCGAACACCGGAGTGGCGACGGTGAAGCCGAGCGCCTTGGCGGCGATGCCAAGGTGCGTCTCCAGCACCTGTCCTACGTTCATACGGCTCGGCACGCCGAGCGGGTTGAGGCAGATCTCGACGGGCGTTCCGTCGGCGAGGTAAGGCATGTCTTCCTCGGGCACGATGCGGGCGACAACGCCCTTGTTTCCGTGCCGTCCCGCCATCTTGTCGCCGACCGAAAGTTTGCGCTTCGAGGCCACGAACACCTTCACCTGCTTGATGATGCCGGGGTCGATGTCGTCGCCGCTCTCGACCTTGTCCATCGAGCGTTCGTGCTCGAGTTCGAGTTCGGCAAACTTGTGCTCAAACTGGCCGATGATTTCGCGGATCTTGTTGCGGATCGGCGATGGGTCGATATCGACGTGATCATAGACGCCGGCGAGCTTGCGCAGCAGGGTCTTGGTGATCTTGCGGTTCGCGGGGATGATGATTTCGCCGGTCTGCGCGTTGACCACGTCGAGCGGGATCTTCTCGCCGAGGAGGATGTTGGAAAGCGCCTCGGTGAGTTGCTCGTGCAGTTCGTCTTTGCGCTTGGCGTAATCTTCTTCGATGACCTTGGCTTGCTTCTTCGACTCGATGGGCGAGAGCTTCACGCGGGCGATTTCCTTCCGCGCGGAGACTTTCACGTCCATGACGATGCCGTAGGTCCCGGACGGAACGGTCAGCGAGGTGTCCTTCACGTCCGCCGCCTTCTCACCGAAGATGGCGCGCAGCAGGCGTTCTTCGGGGGCGAGTTCGGTTTCGGATTTCGGAGTGATCTTGCCGACGAGGATGTCGCCGGGTTTCACTTCCGCACCGACGCGGATGACGCCATCGGGTCCGAGATGACGGAGCGCTTCTTCCGAGACGTTCGGAATGTCGCGCGTGATTTCCTCGGGCCCGAGCTTGGTGTCGCGGGCGCCGATCTCGAATTCATCGATGTGAATGGAAGTATAGATGTCTTCCTTCACGACCTTCTCCGAAATGGTGATGGCGTCTTCGAAGTTATACCCATTCCAAGGCATGAACGCGACGAGCACGTTCCGGCCGAGGGCGAGTTCGCCCTTGTCAGTGTTCGGGCCGTCGGCGATCACGTCGCCTTTCTTGACCTTCTGGCCTTTCTTCACGATCGGCTTCTGGTTCACGCAGGTGCCCGCGTTCGAGCGCATGAACTTCCGCAGCTCGTAGATGTACACGCCCGCCTCGGGATCGTGCTTGAGCTTGCGTTTGCCTTCGGGGAGGTCGCCATCCTTGGTGACAATGATCTCGTCGGCGCTGACACTCGCGACCTTGCCGTCGGCGACAGTCACGATCACGGCGCGGGAATCGCGGGCGACTTTGGCTTCCATGCCGGTGCCGACGAGCGGCGCCTCGGAGATAAGGAGCGGCACGCCCTGGCGTTGCATGTTCGAGCCCATGAGTGCGCGGTTCGCGTCATCGTGCTCGAGGAAGGGAATCAACGCGGCAGCGACGGAGACGAGTTGCTTTGGCGAGACATCCATGTAGTGGACTTTCGCGGGCTCGACTTCGAGGAAGTCGCCGCGGTAACGGATCGAAACTCGTTCGCCGGTGAAATTGCCCTTCTCGTCCATCGGTGCATTCGCCTGCGCGACGAGGAAATTCTCCTCACGGTCACCGGTGAGGAAATCGACCTGATCGGTGACGCGACCGTTGGTGACCTTGCGATAGGGGGTCTCTATGAAGCCAAAGTCGTTGATCCGCGCGAACGTGGACATTGACGAGATGAGGCCGATGTTCGGGCCTTCCGGCGTCTCGATCGGACAAATGCGGCCGTAATGGGATGGATGCACGTCGCGGACTTCGAAGCCGGCGCGATCCCGCGAGAGACCTCCTGGCCCAAGGGCCGAGAGACGGCGCTTGTG
>JANOAZ010000039.1:0-9371 GCA_031411395.1 Chthoniobacteraceae bacterium | reverse complement strand
CACGACGGAGCGTGTCCCTCCAGGATCGGCCTGGGCGTCGCAGGGGCTCCGCCTTCCGGTGCCGCTGCGATGGCATAATACGCATCGCGGGTGAGCGGCTCGTGCTGCGCGATGTAACGTTCGAGCGTTTCGCGGCTCGAGGCGTCGAGCCGGTGGCGGCGCTGGAGCGCATACATCATCGCGCACATCGCCCCATCGAGCGCGAAAGCCGCGGCCTTCCCGAAGTTCATAGCCGGCCTTTGCGCCGCGCCGGCGGCTGCGGCAGATCGTCGGCCGTAAGATGGAATCGCTCCTTCAACTCCGCACCCAGCGCGCGCAAAGCCGCGGCGATTTCCGCCTCGAACTCTTCTCGCGCCGCCTTGCCTTCGCCGGTGAAATAGAGCGGTTCCCCGAAGGCGATCCACGCACGCGCCCGTCGAAACGGGATCCAATTGGCGTGAGTGTAAAGCTGGTCGCTGCCGATGAGCGCGCACGGGATCACCGGTGCGCTGCCGAGTTGCGCGAGGCCGGCGAGTCCCGGCTTGAGCGGCACGCCTTCGAGCACCGAACGCGATCCGTCGCGAATGCCACCCTCGGGAAAAATCCCCACGACCCGTCCCCGTTTCAGCCGGGCCACGGATTCGCGCACGGCGGCGCGATCCACCTTCTCGCGATCCACGGGGAACGTATCGACCGCGTGCATCCACATCGAAACGAGTCCGGGGGCGTAAAGTTCGCGGGTCGCCATCCAGTCGATTTTGCGGAGCGACGCCACGGTGAGGAATGGCGGATCGAAGTGGCTGATGTGATTGGCCACGAGCAGCCAGCCGCCGGGCAGACGGGTGCGCTCGCGATGGAGGACGTGGGTTTTCGTCACCAGCGCGAGGATCCATCGCAGCAACAACCGCGAAACCATGTAAGCAAGCCAGCGCACAGGCGGGCGAAGCTAGGAGGCAGCCGCGCGCGGGGCAAGACTGGCGCGAGAATGCGCCAGTAGCCCCCGAGGCAGAGAATGAACGGCGGATTACGCGGATTAACGCGGATTCATCGGACGCGAATCCGTGTAATCCGCGCAAATCCGCGAAATCCGCGGCTTCTTTCACAGGACTCGAACTTGGATACATTCCTAAGCGCCACCGTGCGCTCCGGTTGAAATCGTGTATTTTCCGCGCCTTCGATGACCCGCCTCTTTCACCGCCTGAACCTCGCTTTCACGACGCTCGCCGCCGCCATCCCGTTCGCGGGGGCCGAGCCGGTGACGCTCGCCGCGCAAGTCCAGCCGTTGCTCAAGGAGTTTTGCTTCGACTGCCACAATCCCGACAAAGCGAAGGGCGACCTGAATCTCGTGCCCATCGCGGCGAACGCGAAATTGAATGAGCACCGCGAGGTCTGGGAAAAGGTGGCCGAGCTGCTGGAATCGCGCGAGATGCCGCCGGCAAAGAAGCCGCAACCGACTGACGCGCAACGCGAACTCATTCTCCACTACCTCGACGGGCAGCTCTCGAAACTCGACTGCACGAAGGAAAAAAATCCGGGCAAGGTGACGATCCGTCGGCTGAACCGGGACGAGTATCACAACACCATCCGCGACCTGATGGGCGTGGAGTTCCAGACCGACGATTTCCCCAACGACGAGGTCGGCTACGGCTTCGACAACATCGGCGACGTGCTCTCGCTCTCGCCGCTGCTCATGGAGAAATTCATGACCGCCGCCGAGGAGATCGTGCAAAAGGCGATCGTTCTCGATGCGGAGCCGAAGGCGTTCGGCAAGAAGCTCAAGGGCGATGCCTTTCAATCGCCGAGCGACTGGGTGAAGCCGCTCGATAACCACACACTCGGGCTCTACCGCGAGGGCGAAGGGACGGCCACCTTCAACGCTCCCGCGAAGGGAGACTATGTCTTCAAGGTGCGCGCCTATGCCGAACTCGCGGGCTTGGAACCGCCCAAGCTCGCGCTCCGCCTCGGCGGAAAGGAGATCGCCATCTTCGACGTGAAGAACCGCGGGACGGGCGCGACCTACGAGGCGCGGACGACGCTCGACGCGGGCGCGCAGAAGATCGCGGTCGCCTTTCTCAACAACTACAACGACCAGGGAAACGCCGACCCGAAGCTGCGCGGCGACCGGAATGTTTTCGTCGAGGCGATCGAAATCAGCGGCCCGCCCGGTCCTCCCCCGGGCCTGCCGGAGAGTCACAAGAGGCTCGTGCCGCGCCTCCCGCAGCCCGGCGAGGAACGCGCTGTGGCGATGGACATCCTGCGCACATTCTCCGCCCGCGCCTACCGCCGGCCGGTGGAAGGTCCGGAGGTCGCGAGGCTCGCGGGCTTCGTGGAGCTCGCGCAGAAAAATGGCGGCAGCTTCCTGGAAGGCATCCAGGTCGCGATGCAGGCGGCGCTTTGCTCGCCGCATTTCCTCTTCCGATGGGAACTCGATCCGCAGGCGATGAAGCCGGGTGAGGTGCGCGATCTCGGCGACTATGAAGTGGCCTCGCGACTTTCTTATTTCCTCTGGAGCAGCCTGCCCGACGCGGAACTCACCGGCCTCGCGGCCACTGGCGAGCTGCGCAAGAACGGCAATCTCGAAAAACAGATCACGCGCATGGTGCAGGACTGGAGATCGTATGCGTTCGTGACGAACTTCGCGGGACAGTGGCTCCAGATCCGCAACATCTGGGAGGCGTCGATCGATCCCGATGCATTCCCGAAATGGAACGATTCGCTCAAGGGCGCGATGAAGGAGGAGACCGAACTCTTCTTCCAGGCGATCATGAAAGAGGACCGGCCGGTGACCGATCTGCTCGATGCGGACTTCACCTTCCTCAACGAAAAGCTCGCGCGCCATTACGGCATCGACGGGGTGAAGGGCGACAAGTTCCAGCGCGTGAAGCTGCCCGAGGGGTCGCCCCGCGGTGGCATCCTCACGCAGGGCAGCGTGCTCCTTTCCACCTCCACGCCGACGCGCACCTCGCCCGTGATCCGCGGCAAGTGGATCCTCGAACAAATCCTCGGCACGCCCCCGCCGCCGGCGCCACCGGATGTGCCGCCGCTCCAGGAGCAACGGGCGATCAATCAATCCGCCTCCCTCCGGCAGCGCCTGGAGCAGCATCGGGCGAACGCGGACTGCGCCGGGTGTCACGCGAAGATGGACCCGCTCGGCTTCGCGCTGGAGAACTTCGACGCGACCGGGGCGTGGCGCGATCACGATGGGAAGTTTGAGATCGACGCCACCGGCGAACTCGCCAACGGCACGAAATTCAACGGCGCGCGCGATCTCAAGCGGGTGCTGAAGACGAACAAAAATTTCGTCCGCAGCCTCGCGCGGAACATGATGACCTACGCGCTCGGGCGCGGCCTCGAGTATCCGGACAAGTGCGCCGTCGATGCCGCGCTGGAGCAGACCGCGAAGCAGGGCAACAAATTCTCCGCGCTCGTCACCGCGATCGTGACCAGCGAACCTTTCCTCAAGCGCAAAGCCGAAGTCGCCAAGAACTGACGCCACCTGCGATTAACCTCCAGAAGCCGATGAACTCCAACCTGACCATTCCACGCCGCACGTTCCTCCGCGGGCTCGGCGCCGCGATCGCCCTGCCGATGCTCGACGCCATGCTCCCGGTGCGCGCGCTCGCCGCGGCGGGGAAGAAATCGCCGACCCGCATGGCCTTCCTTTTCGTGCCAAATGGCGCGCACATGCCGGACTGGATTCCCACGGCGACCGGCGCGGACTTCGATCTGCCGTACATCTTGCAGCCGCTCCAACCGCACAAACACGAGTTGCTCGTGCTCAGCGGGCTGACGCAGGACAAGGGCCGCGCGAATGCCGACGGCGGCGGCGACCACGCGCGTTCGGCGGGAAGCTGGCTGACCTGTTCGCAGCCGCTGAAGAGCGAAGGTTCGCAGATTCGCGTGGGCGTTTCCGCGGATCAGGTGGCGGCGCAGGTGGTGGGTAAGGAAACGCGTTTCGCCTCGCTGGAGCTGGGACTCGAGCCGGGTCGGCAGGGCGGCAAGTGCGACTCGGGATATTCCTGCGCGTATTCCAATAACATCTCCTGGCGCAACGAAAACACCCCGCTGACGCGCGAAATCAATCCGCGGCTGGTGTTCGAGCGGCTCTTTTCCAACGAACTCCCGAAGGAGCAGGGCGAGAGCGCGAAACGCCGGTCGCTTTACAAAAAGAGCATCCTCGATTTCGTCCTCGAAGACGCGAAATCGCTGAGCGCGAAAGTGGGCGGCCACGACAAACAGAAGCTCGACGAGTACCTTACCTCCATCCGCGAAATCGAACTGCGCGTGGCGCGCGCGGAGCAGATGGTGGCGAGCGCCAATACCTCGGTCGCCGCCGGCTACGAGGTGCCCGAGAGCATTCCCGAAAGCTACGAGGAACACGCGCGGCTGATGTGCGACATGATGGTGCTCGCCTTCCAGTCCGACACCACTCGGGTCTGCACTTTCATGCTCGCGAATGAAGGCTCCAATCGCAGCTACCGAAACGTGGGCGTGAGCGATGGGCATCATTCGCTCTCGCACCACCAGGGCGATCACGCGAAGCACATGAAGATCCGCGAGATCAACCGCTTCCACATCCAGCAGTACGCTTACATTTTGAACCGCCTCCGCTCGATCCCCGACGGCGAAGGCACGCTGCTCGACAACTCGATGATCGTCTATGGCGCCGGCCTCGCCGATGGCGACCGCCACCAGCACGACGATCTCCCGCTGATCATGGCCGGCCGAGGCGGCGGCACCATCCTCCCGGGCCGGCATGTCCGCTACGCGCCCGAGACGCCGATGGCCAATCTCCTCGTCGCGATGCTCGACCGCATGGGCGCGCGCGTCGGTTCCTTCGGAGACAGCACCGGCACTCTGCGCGGGCTCGAAGGGTGAGGCCGCTCCGCGCGCTGGCGCTGCTGCTTGTCTTCGCGGTTCGCGCGGCGGCGGATGAGGCGCCCGCGATCGACAAACTCGTCGAGCAGCTCTCCGCGCGGGAAAGCGTCGTGCGCCGCGAGGCCGCCTACCAACTCGACAAGCTCGGCCCCGCCGCGAAGCCCGCGCTCCCGGCGCTGATCAATGCCTTGGGCGATTCCGACAAACAGGTCTGGTCCACGGTCATCGGCACGATCACCCAACTCGGACCCGACGCGACGGAAGCCTTGCCCGCCTTGATCGAATCCCTCGACAGCCGCACGAGCCGCGGCGGACGCGACCGCGACCGGCGGCAGATGCTCTTCCGCGTCGCTCACGCGATTTCGCGCATCGGCCCGGCGGCCATCCCCCCGCTCATCGAAGCACTGAAGAGCGAAGACCTCATGGCCCGGGCGGGTGCGGCCAAAGCCCTCGGCGGCATCGGCCCCGCGGCCCGCGAGGCCATTCCCGGACTCATCGCCAATCTGCGCAACGAGCAACCGGACGAACGCCTGGCGACGATCGATGCGCTCGCGCTCATCGGCCGCGAGGCAGTGCCCGCCTTGGGCGAAGCCCTAGGCAGCAGCGCTCCCGGCGTGCGTGCCGGGGCGGCGCTCGCCCTCGCGGAGATCGGACGCGACGCGCAGGGCCTCGCGGTGAAAGTGGCGGATGCCGCCGAAAAGGAAACCGACCCGGCCGTGCGGGCCGCGCTCTTCGCCGCGGTGCCGAAAGTCGGCGTGGACCCGGCGCGCGCCGTCGGACTCCTTCTGCGTGGCGTGAAGGACGGCAACGACGAGGTGCGTCACGCCGCGATCAACGCCATCTATCTTCTCCGCTCCGCGAATGACCTCCTCATCCCTGCGCTCATCACGCTGCTGCGCGACCCGAATCCCACCCTGAGCGAACGGGCCGCGATCGTCATCGGGCGCCTCGGTCCCTCCGCCAGCGGAGCCGTGCCCACCCTGCTCGAGGTGCTCCGCCAACGCACCCCTCCACCACCCGCCTATGTGGACGCGCTCGGGCAGATCGGCCCCGCGGCAGTCCCGCCGATCCTTCGTGCCATTGAGAAGGAAAACCCCGACCAACTCACCCGCGAGCATTGGAGTGTGACGTGCCTCAAAACCGTCGGCGGGGCGGCGATCGCACCGCTTTCCACCGCGCTGGCCGATTCCAGCGTCAGCATCCGCCTCGCCGCCGCGCGGGCCTTGGGCGAACTCGGCCCCGTCGCCGCACCGGCCTTCAGTTCGCTGGTCAGCGCCGCCGGCGATGCCGATCCGCGCGTGCGCGCCACGGTCCTCGGAGCTTTGGTCAATTCACGAGTGCAAACCCTGGCGGCGGTCTCGCGGATCGAGTCGGCTTTGAAGGACGAATCTCCGATCGTACGGCTCACCGCCGCGCAGCTCATTCCGCATCTCGGCGAGCAGGCGCGCCCGCTCGCACCCGCGCTGTTGGCCGCTCTCGGCGATCGCGATTCCGCGGTGCGGCTCGCCGTGATCCAGGCGCTCCCCACGATCGCCGGCGGAGCCACCCCGGCCATCGATCCGCTGCTCCAGCTCCTTCCCGCGGCGGACGCCGAGACTCGCGCGCGGGTGCTCGCCGCCTTCGCTGGCATGGGGGCGGGTGCGAAGAGCGTGCTGCCCGAAGTGCGCAATCGACTGCAAGACGCCGACCCCACAGTGCGCGCCGCGGCGATGATCGCGTTCGCCAAAATCGAAGAGCCGAACGAGCGGCTCGCCGTCCTGATCGCCGGCCTCGACGACACGGCGCTCGCGGTGCGTCAGGCTGCCACGAAAGAAATCGCCCTGCTCGGCGACAAAGCACGCGACGCCACCGGCCGGCTCACCGCCATGCTCCGGCACGATGACGAACGCGACGCCGCCTTCGAGGCCCTGCGACAGATCTCCGTGCGCTCGATCCCCGACCTCATCACAATGCTTGGCGATCGCGATCTTACGGTGAAGAAATTTGCCACCCAGCGCCTCGCCCGCCTCGGTCCGGATGCGAAGGAAGCCATCCCCGCGCTCGAAGCCATCGTGCGCGGCGGCGAGCGCGGCGAGCTGAAACGCGACGCCACCGAAGCGCTCAAGCGGATCAATCCGTAAGCGCCCGGAGGCTTCGGCGCCAGCGGCGCGGAGCAGTCCCAAAAAACTGCGCCGTCATTCCGACCGGAGCGGAGCGCAGTGGCGGAGCCGAGTCTGCGAGACAGCCGCGGGCGAAGGCGGGGCAATCTCTCGCGTCCGTGGGCAGCGGCGGTTCGGAGCACAGGCGCGTCCCGGGCTCCGCGCCGCCTCCGCCCGCGGATGCGAGAGATTCCTCGGCTTCGCTCGGAATGACGGGGTCTATTGGGGGGTCGAAATGACAGGCTTGGAGAACCGCTCCCGCTCCGTCTAGTTTCGCGGAGATGCCTGACTTTCCTCCCTCTCCCGGCGCCCGGCTGCGCGCGGCCATCGAGGCCGAACGCCCGCTGCAAATCGCCGGTGCGATCAATGCCTACTGCGCGCTGCTCGCGGAACGCGCCGGCTTCCGCGCGCTCTACCTCTCCGGCGCGGGCGTGGCGAACGCGTCCTTCGGGCTGCCCGATCTCGGCATCACGACTTTGAATGACGTCTGCGAGGACGTGCGCCGGATCACGCAGGCGAGCGCGCTGCCGCTGCTCGTGGACGCGGACACCGGATGGGGCGGCGCTTTCATGATCGCCCGCACGATCAAGGAGCTGACGCGCGCGGGCGCGGCAGGCTGTCACCTCGAAGATCAAGTGCAGGCCAAGCGTTGCGGGCACCGGCCCGGCAAGGAACTGGTCAGCGCCGCGGAGATGAGCGACCGGATCAAGGCGGCGGTGGATGCGCGGATGGACGGGGAATTTGTGGTCATGGCGCGCACAGACGCGCACGCGAGTGAAGGTCTGAATGCGGCCATCGAGCGCGCGCAGGCTTACGTGGCCGCGGGCGCGGACATGATCTTCGCGGAGGCCCTCACTACGCTGGACGAATACAGTGCTTTCACGAAGGCGCTGAGCGTGCCGGTACTGGCGAACATCACGGAGTTCGGCAAAACCCCGCTCTTCACCGTCGAGGAGTTGGGCGATGCGGGGGTGCGACTGGCGCTGTATCCGCTGACCGCCTTTCGAGCGATGAGCAAGGCGGCGTCCACGGTGTATGAGACGCTTCGCGAGCATGGCACACAGGGCATGCTCACCGCGCAGATGCAGACGCGCGCCGAGCTTTATGACGTGCTCCACTATCACGATTACGAGGAGAAACTGGACGCGCTCCTCGCCAAACAACCGCCTGCCCCATGAGCGACCCGACTCCGTTCAAGCCGAAGAAATCCGTCGCGCTCTCGGGCGTGCCCGCGGGGAATACCGCGCTCTGCTCGGTGGGCCGCAGCGGGAACGATCTGCATTACCGCGGCTACGACATCCTCGACGTCGCGGCGCATTGCGAGTTCGAGGAAGTGGCGCATTTGCTGGTGCATGGGCGGCTGCCGAATGCCTCTGAACTCGCCGCCTACAAAACGAAACTCCAGTCGCTGCGCGGGCTGCCCGCGACCGTCCGCACGGTGCTCGAAGCGCTGCCAGCGGCGACGCATCCCATGGACGTGCTGCGCACCGGCGTCTCTGCGCTGGGCTGTGCGCTGCCGGAAGGCGAGAGCCACGATAGCGCCGGCGCGCGCGAGATCACCGACCGGCTCCTCGCGTCGCTGAATTCCATGCTGCTCTACTGGCATCACTACGCGCAGAACGGACGGCGCATCGAAGTGGAGACGCAGGAGGACTCCATCGGCGGTCACTTTCTCCACCTGCTGCATGGCCGCGAACCGGGCGCCGAGTGGGTGAAGGCCATGCACACCTCGCTGATCCTTTACGCCGAGCATGAGTTCAACGCATCGACCTTCACCACGCGGGTGATCGCCGGCACTGGCGCGGACATTTTCTCCGCAATCACCGGCGGCATCGGAGCGCTGCGCGGGCCAAAGCACGGCGGAGCAAACGAGTTCTCGTTTGAAATCCAGCAGCGCTACGCGACGCCTGATGAAGCCGAGGCGGACATCGTGCGGCGCATCGCGGCGAAGGAAGTGATCATCGGCTTCGGGCATCCGGTTTACACGGTGTCCGATCCGCGCAACCAGGTGATCAAGGAAGTCGCGCGCACGCTTTCGCAGGCGGCGGGGGATATGAAGATGTTCGAGATCGCCGAGCGCATCGAGAGCGTGATGTGGCGGGAAAAGAAGCTGTTCCCGAACCTCGATTGGTTCAGCGCGGTTTCGTATCATCTGCTCGGCGTGCCGCCGGCGATGTTCACGCCGCTCTTCGTCATCGCGCGCACGTCCGGCTGGGGCGCGCACATCATCGAGCAGCGGATCGACAACAAGATCATCCGTCCGAGTGCGAACTACACCGGACCGGAGAACCTCGCCTTCGTGCCGATCGACCGCCGCTGAACCCGGGAGCGCCAATCTCCCGATTGGCCTTCGCCCGGTGCCCATCGGGAGATTGG